>JBILHA010000002.1:0-400927 GCA_044350705.1 Kapaibacterium sp. (SeqCode)
TCACATACTCATCTCACATACTCATCTCACATACTCATCTCACATACTCATCTCACATACTCATCTCACATACTCATCTCACATACTCATCTCACATACTCATCTCACATACTCATCTCACATACTCATCTCACATACTCCCCTCACTCCCCTCACTCCCCTCACTCCCCTCACTCCCCTCACTCCCCTCACTCCCCTCACTCCCTTCACTCCCTTCACTCCCTTCACTCCCTTCACTCCCCTCACTCCCTCTCCTCCTTGCTATACTTCTCCCATGATCACCTCTCCCGCTGACCGCGAACTTCTTCTTTCTCGTGCATACGAACATGCACTTTGTTCTGCATACGCACACGGGGTATCACAGAGCTCTTTTCGCTTTTCCCTTCCCCAGCCCGATGACTTCGTCACGCTTGCTAATGGGACGCGGGATTTTCGCATGAATACTTCGTTTCACGGATTTCTTCCTCAAGAAGTTGAGAACCATCAGCGGCTCACCCGCATTCTTTCATCGCATCCGCTCTCTTTCCCTGATTATTTCTCCGAGGACGCCGATACTATCCGTGAACTTCACCAGCAAGATTTATCTGATATCGCTTTTGGACTTTTACGTGCGAAGAAAATGAACGCTCAGCACGCTTCTCTTTTTTCTTTCTTTATCCAAGCTTCTTTTGCTTTTCATGAAGCTCTGTTGCACGCAACCGCCACACTTCCTTCTCTCACTTCGCCCGAGATCGCTCATCAATTCATTCGACAACGCCCTGCATCACTCATAGAAACGCTTTTTGAAACACAAGAACAGCTCATTCTTCTCTCACGAAGATTCCAGCATCCTGCATTTGCCCAACTGATGGAAACAGGGGCACGTGATCAGGTGATGATTCTTTTAGAGACCGGTGATCAACTGGGGGTGGAAAAAGACTTTTTTGCGTACCAACTGCAACAGTATTCTTCTCTATAACATTTTCTTCATGGAGGCGCCCTCTTTTTAGCCTCCTCCTTATTTGACCACGCGAAAGAAAAATGCTAGTATATTCGCGAAAAAACGCCCGTTCGGCGTTTTCGTGTTTTCTCTTATGGATATCAGGAATATCGCCATCATCGCACACGTTGACCACGGTAAAACGACCCTCGTGGATGCGATGCTTAAGCAATCAGGAACCTTCTCCGATCGTGAGGAGGTGGAAACCTGCGTCATGGACTCCAACGAATTGGAACGTGAGCGCGGCATTACTATTTACGCAAAAAATACCGCCATCATGGTTGATGGAGGAAAAATCAACATCGTTGATACTCCTGGTCACGCAGACTTCGGTTCTGAAGTGGAACGCGTACTTCGCATGGTAGACTCCGTTCTTCTCCTTGTTGATGCGTACGAAGGTCCCATGCCTCAAACGAAGTTCGTTCTTCGTAAGTCTCTTGCGCTTGGCCTCAAGCCTATTGTTGTTCTTAACAAGATCGATAAGCCTACCGCACGCCCTGACTGGGTGCTCGATCAGGTGTTTGATCTTTTCGTAGAACTTGGCGCAAGCAATGAACAGCTTGAATTTACCTATCTCTACGCGATTGGTCGCGACGGCGTTGCAAAAAAACAGCTTACCGACGAAAACAAAGATCTTCGCCCGCTTTTTGATACCATTCTCGAACAAGTTCCTCCCGCACAAAGTGATACGAGTAAACCCCTCCGCATGCAAATTGCAAACCTGAAGTACGACAACTATGTCGGACGCTTGGGTGTAGGCCGCATTGTAGAAGGAACGGTGAAAGTAGGCATGACGGTGACCGTTATCAAACAAGATGGCACCCGTTACAACGGAAAGCTCACGAAGATCTACACGCATCGTGGCCTTGAGAAGATTGAAGTGCAGGAAGCCGTTGCAGGTGACATTGTGCAGATCGCAGGTCTTCCAGAAATCTACGTAGGTGAAACCGTCGCAGGAGATACGAACGCAGAAGCGCTTCCTACGCTCGCCATCGACGCTCCTACGCTGACCATGAACTTCATGCCAAACAGCTCTCCTTTTGCAGGACGCGAAGGAAGCTTGGTAACGTCTCGTCAGATTCGCGATCGCTTGGAACGCGAACTTGAGATTAACGTAGGACTCCACGTTGAATTCCCAGATGGTGAAGCAGAATTCCGTGTTTCAGGACGTGGTGAAATGCACCTCTCCGTACTTATTGAACAAATGCGTCGTGAAGGATTTGAAATGCAAGTTTCTCAGCCTCAGGTGATCATGCGCACCGAAAACGGTGTTCTTGAAGAGCCGATGGAAACGGTTATCGTTGACGTTCCTGATGAATTCTCCGGTACGGTGATCGAAAAACTTGGACGCCGCAAAGGCGAGATGGTGAACATGTCTTCTGAAAACGGTTCAACCCGTTTGGAATACCTGGTTCCTACCCGCGGTCTCCTTGGGTACCGCACCGAGTTCATGACCGATACCAAGGGACAAGGTACGCTCTCTCACATCTTTGCCCACTACGGACCTCATAAGGGAGAGATCAGCCGCCGTACCACAGGAAGCATTATCTCGGGCGAAACCGGAAAGACTACTCCTTACGCACTCGCCATGGTGCAAGAGCGCGGACCGCTCTTCATTGCTCCGGGTACCGAGGTTTACGAAGGTATGGTTATCGGCGCGAGCATGAAAGAAACCATGACCGTGAACCCTGTTCGCGAAAAGAAGCTTACGAACATGCGCGCAAGTAGCGCCGATCACATCGTGCAGGTAACTCCGCCGATTGATATGAACCTTGAACGTGCACTTGAATACATTGATAGCGATGAATACGTTGAAGTTACTCCTCTCAACGTTCGTATCCGCAAACAGCACCTCACCGAAACCGACCGCAAGCGTGCAGAACGCTCCGCGTAAAAATAAAACTCCCCCAGCGAAGCTCTTCATGAGCGACATGGGGGAGTTTTATTTTTCTCTGAAATCTGGTATCCTCGCTCGTTGCCTGAGCATTCAGCTCGGCATCAACCACGGGAGCGCTCCACCATGGCACAGGTTGCCGGTATCTTCATGCTGTATGGGATTCCTCGCGATCCCATGACGGATTCCAACTACTACAACTTTTTCTGCTGGGGGCTCTTCCGACTCCCTCGCGATGCCGTCATCCTCCTCGGCGGCGGCGCGACCGATCCGAGTCGCCCGAGCTTGACCGAGGCCGCAACCGCCAAGGAAATCCTTCATCGGCGACTTCATGTTGCCGATGAACGAATTCACGCAATTCCTCGGGGACTCGACGCCCGCGAGGTGCTCGAGCTCATGGCGGAAGTCGTTTCCGCTTCCTCGAAAATCGTGATTTTCTGTGCGTGGACGCACCAGGACTTGGTGCGCTTCCACGCCTGCCGACTCTTCGGCGAGCGGGTAGAGATCGTGCCGCTCGCCTTCCCCGCGCATGTGCCGAGCGGCAGCGTGCAGGCGTGGATCTTGCGTCTGCGGCGCGTGCCGCGCACGCTCCTTGGCATGGCGGGCGTGCACCTGCGCCGCGTGCGCGCCCTGGAGCTCTGGCTCCGGCGGCGGCACATAGAGGCGGCGTCTCATCGCCAGGCGTAATGCGCCATCCTCACTCCTCAAAACGCCCAGCTCCTCGAAAGGAGCTGGGCGTTGGTACTTTTTAGTAATCTTTGAGTTTCTGAATGATATCTTTCTGCTGAATTTTTTCGAGGGCTTTTGCTTCAATCTGACGAATACGTTCACGAGTCACGTCAAATTCTCGGCCCACTTCTTCAAGCGTGTGTGAAACACCATCTTCAAGTCCGAAACGGAGTTCAAGAATTTTCTGTTCACGCGGCGTGAGATCTTTCATGGCATCAGTCACATAATCCTTCAGGAGCTGACGTGCTGCGCTCTTATCGGGAGGCAAGTTCTTCACGTCTTCAATGAAGTCTTCGAGCTTAGAATCGTCATCGTCATCACCTACAGAAGTATCGAGGGATGCAGTTTCTTGAGAAATCTTTTGGATATGTACGACCTTATCGATCGGCATGTCCATTTCTGCGGCGAGCTCTTCAAGAAGTGGTTCGCGACCAAGATCTTGAATGAGACGACGCTCAACCTGCTTAAAGCGGTTGATCGTTTCTACCATGTGTACCGGGATACGAATGGTGCGTGATTGATCCGCAAGTGCACGGGTAATTGCTTGGCGAATCCACCAGGTTGCGTAGGTAGAGAACTTGTACCCTTTGCGGTATTCGAACTTCTTCACTGCACGGAAAAGACCAACGTTTCCTTCTTGAATCAAGTCCAAAAGTGAAAGTTGCTTTCCCACGAATTTCTTCGCAATCGAAACTACCAAACGGAGGTTCGCTTCAATAAGACGACGTTCAGCTTCTTTTTCATTGCGCTCCTTACGCTTCGCAAGTGCAACTTCTTCTTCCGCAGTAAGCAATGGGATCTTACCGATTTCTCGGAGATACATCTGAATACTATCTTGCGTAAGCTCGGAAGCAAGTGCTGATGCATCCGGACGCTTTTCGACCGTAATACGAAGCTTGTCGTAGACATCTTCTCGGCTCTTTCCTCCGCCAAGAAATCCTTCTTTCATTTCTACAAAGTGGAGTCCTTTACGCTCAACGCGATCCATGAACTCCTCGAGAAGCTCGAGATGATCTTCGATATATCCAAACGTAAAAAGCACCTCGTTCTCCGTCACGAAGCCGCGTGTCATGCCGCGCTCAATCATGCGCTGCAATGACTCTTCACTTGGAGGAGGCGATTTCTTGTCAACAACAAGTTTGGCGGGTTGTGCTTTTTTTACCGCCTCTTTTGCTTCTGCTTTTTTTGCAGGAGTTTTTTTTGCGGCCTTTGCGACAGGAGCTTTTTTGACAGGAGCTTCTTTCGCTCCCACGATTGCCTTCACTTTTGAACGGACGGATTTCACGATATTTTTCACAGGCATAGCAAGCGCAAAGTTATTTCACTTTGCGGAATTCAGTCAGGAGCGCGGTGTATTCAGCGAGGAGCGATGAGAGCAGAGCAGTGTTTCCACTGGTCTCCGCTTGCCGAATAGCCGCCTCTAATGATTTTTTTTGCTCTTCCATGCGTGCACGGGCAAGCATGATCAGTTGCCTTCGCGCTTCTTCTTGCTTTTGGGTATGCGACAGTCCGACAACGATCTCGTCATAGAGCAGCACTGCGCGATCAATGGCATTTTCGTATGTGCCAGGCGCGGTGCGATCGAGATATGTCCGAAGTTGCGAAAAAAGGGTTTGTTTTTGACCCGAGAGAGAAGCACGAAACTGCGTGGAAGTATACACCTCCCTGAGCGCTCCGTAAAGTTTTCCCCAGGGCTCGGGCAACTCCTTCCCTTGGAACTTCTCAAGAATGACTTCAGTCATTGATTCGTCTGAGAGTGCATGCGCAAATATGAAGCTCAGTGCCCGCATCATAGGATCCTCCTGTTTTTTGGAAGAGAGCTCTTCTTTTTCTTTCTTTTTTTCATCCTCTTTTCTTCCTATCTGCCGCTCATGGGCAGAGACTCTCTTTCCTTCTTTTTCCTCCTTCTGCATCATGCTCTTGAGCACATCTAAAGACACATGCGTCGTATCAGCGAGCTGCAGAAGATAGAGATGCTGCTCGTCTTGACGAGCCAAACGCTGCACATACGGGAGCAGTGCATCGATGAGTTTTTTTCGTTCATCAATTCCCATATCTCCCGCTCTAAACTGCTGGAACGTTTTTTGAAAGACGTATTCCACGATGCTCGTCGAATGTGCAGCGATCTTTTTCCAGAGCGCCGCATCTTTTTGCACAATCTCATCCGGGTCCTTTCCTGCTCCCGTAGGGATCATGAGACAACGGATATCAAAATCTTCTCCGGAGGATTGCAACTGCAGTGCAAGTTCGAGCGCCCGCTTTGCCGCTGAGAAACCTGCCGCGTCGTCATCAAGACAAAAAACGATACGACGTGTGTAGCGACCGAGTTGACGAAGCTGCGCCTCGGTCAGCGCGGTTCCTGATGACGCCACGACATTCTCGACCCCCGCCTTATGCGAGGCAATGACGTCCAGATTTCCTTCTACCACAATTACTTCCCCCGTTTTTCTGATCGCTTGCTTTGCAAGATGTAAACCGTAAAGCACGTCACTTTTTTTATAGAGAAGCGTTTCAGGAGAATTTACATACTTTCCTCCCTCATCTGCTCCAGGTGTTCCCGGAATAACACGACCCGTAAAGGCAATTACTTGCCCCTGCGCATCGCAGATGGGCACCATGATTCGGTTGCGGAAGCGATCTATCGCTCCTTCCCCGCTTTTTCTTTGCAACGCCAATCCTGCTTCAACCAATTCTTTATCGAGAAATCCTTTTTTCTTGAGCGCCCCCGTCAACGCGTCCCAGCTCTCTGGGGCAGCGCCCAAACGGAAAAGCTCGCGCATCTCAGGAGCAATATTACGCTTCTCGATATATGCTCGCGCGGTTGCTCCAAAAGGATATTCGCGTAAAACATCGGCGTAGTACTTTGCTGCAACGTCGTACATCTCGAGCATGCGCTCGCGCTTGTCTTGTAGTCCTGGCGACTGCGGACGGAATTCCGGGATCTCTACTCCTGCACGCCGACCTAGGTGACGGAGCGCCTCTGGGAAAGCCATGCCCTCCATTTCCATGACAAAGGAGAACATGTCTCCCCCTTTGTCACATCCGAAACACTTATAGATTTGGCGCTCGCGAGAAACATGAAACGACGGTGAGCGCTCATTATGAAAAGGACAAAGACCCTTCAGGCTGCCTGAGCCTGCCGGTTTCAGCTGCACGTATTCGCCGATAATTTCAGCAATATCGAGCTTTTGTTTAATGAGATCTTTGGGTTCCATACATTTACAAGACCCAGGGTATCGTGATTCAATACCCACCGCAACCGCCAACCCACGAGGTCATAGATGCTCGAGTTTCTCGGCACCTGCGCCCTCTGGGCGCTCAGCATTCTCTTTTTCCTCGCTCTCCTCACCAATACAGATGAGGATGAAGCCTGGGAGAAAGCAGATTTGCAGAGATGGCGGAAGCCGCCGCGTCGCAAGACGCGGAAGGCACGCCTACCCCCACAGCGTCGCATCGCCGTGGCCCTCACTCCCCCTCCCCTCCGATACGTTCGCGCGGTCTGTCCGGCCCGCGCTGAACCTCTCGGATCGCATTGGGAGGTCCTCCAGCTCAGCTGGATCCCACCTCCCATCGTCTCTCACGGCGGTGAGAGCACGAGATCCCTAGCGTATGAGGACACTCTCCCAGCCTATACCACCGCGCAGGCCTTGCCGCGCACATGGGAAAACAGAGCCGCTCCATCATCTCTATATCTCGCTCGCCGTCGTCGCGTCGCCCCTCACCCGGGCGGCGCATTTCCTTTTTATAAGGCACCTTCTTCTTTGAGACGTGCTATTTTCTTTTCACTTCCTCGGTTATACCCGCCCGTCTTTCCATCGCTTCGCACGACCCGATGACAAGGAATTTCTGGATCGTAATTTTTGTTAAGAACGTTTCCTACCGCGCGAAAAGCAGAAGGCCGCCCGGCTAAGCGTGCGACCTCCTTATACGTCAGCGTTTTTCCCTGCGGAATTTTTTTTACAATATTGTAAATGGATTGCGTGAACGGGGTAAGCATAGTGAAGCGGCTAAAGTGGTTAATATGGTTAACCAATCAACCATCTTAACCCTAATGCACCAGCGCACTCATCTTCATTTTTGAAACACGGGGTTCTTTTTTTACGCGCTGATACTTTGCCTTCATAGTTGCAGATGCAAGCACATGTCCTTCCATTGCACGTTCAAGCATATGACGCTGTGCTCCGCGAGGAAGATCGAGCAGCGTATCGAGTGCGAACACCATGAAACGGTATTCATGTTCACCGTAGCTTGGACAAGGGCCCCCATATCCGATCTCACTAAAATCCGTTTCTCCTTCAATGGCACCTTTTGGCACCGTATCTTCGAGAATCGTGCGGATGCTTGGGTCTATGTTCCACACAGACCAGTGAAGCCAGTTCCCGCTCGGTGATTTTGGATCGTCAATCATGACAACCAAGCTCACCGCTTCTCCTGGAACGTCCACAAAACGCAGTTCCGGATTCACATCATCACCATCACACGTATACTTTGGTGGAACGCGTCCACCATCTTCAAACGTTGGGCTTATGATGTGCATAACACTCGACATGATAGGACGTGTGCGCATCTGTCACAAGAGAATTCATACACAGGCTCTCATCGTGCGACGCTTTTTTCTGCTCTCAGTTGTTTTCATCATTGTTTTTTTTCTTTTCTTGTGACATTTTTTTGTAAAACGTATGTTCATCTTTTTTTCGTGTGCGCATTTTTTTTCAAAGAACGCAAAGAGCCTCACAGCGCATCACTTTCCAACTCGTCGGGGGGATGACGAGATCAACGCGGTCTTCTTCCCAGGAGGCTATCAAGGGAGAAGAGGCTGATTATTTTTGGAAACGATGCCTGTGAGGCTCAAGACGATATAAAACTGAGCACGGGGACAACGGGGGTGAGCGGCAACCCGCTCAGCAACCCCGTTGTCTGGAAGAAAATCACTGAGATGGTACGCGCCGTCGCCTCCCCAGTCGACAGCGTAAGCCCCTCTCAAGCACTTCCTCCCATAAACGCGATCTTCCTTCGCTCCGCCTCCCAACAGAGGAAGGTGAGACGCCGCGTTTACCCAGCCCATTTGCGGCTATAGTAAGCCATATTTCTCAATTTCCTTCAATCTCTCACCCTCTTTTATGCGCCATGCAAAAACCGCATCCTCGGAGGATACGGTCTTTTTTTTATTCTCCACATACTACTGTACGAGCATGGGCGAGTTCTTCCGGCGTTCCTACGGGCATCCAGCTCGTCGCCTCTACTACATGAACCTTCTCATGCTGCGCAACTGCAGCAAGCGTGTGCGGCACACTCGCCTCTACACTCTCTCGCACGGGCACTTCTACCACAGGCTCCAGGAAGTAACGCGGATCAATCATATATGCACCGCAATTCTGCCAGTATGTTCCACCAGGAATAATATCTCTCTTTGGGAGAAAGCCCATGAGGAGATTTGTGCTTGCTACCTCAAAAGGATGCGCGATTGCGTCGTTCGTCAGACGCGCTAATACGGCAAGGGGGAATTGCGTGAGTCGAGCGAGATCATGTGCGGCATACATATCATCTGCATTCATCACCAGAGTCGCTTCCGTAATCTCTCTTCGCAAAAGTTCCAATGCGCCTCCGGTTCCATCTAAGCGCTCTTGTACGACGTAGGTCACCGGAACTCCTCGGTATGATCGACCGATGTATTCGATAATCTGCTCTCCTCGATATCCAACAACTATTGTCAGCTTATCTATGATTGCAGGCAACGCGTTGAGGACATGTACTAAGAGCGGCCTTCCACAGATATCTACTAAAGGCTTTGGTATTTCATCGGTATAGGGACGAAGCCGCGTTCCTTTTCCTGCGGCAAGAATCACTGCATGCATACCTTTATACACGCGCCATCTTTTCTATCTTCTTTGCCTGCGGCGCGGTTACCGGCATGACGGACAAGCGAGACTGTTTTACGAGCAACATTTCTTTCAGCGTCTCGTCACGTTTTATTTGCTCGAGCGACACTGCATGCGGAAACACATCGAGTGCGGCAATTTCAACCGCAACCCACGCTTCATCTTTTGGATCGGGCATGGGTGTTCCTACGATACGTGCCGTTCCGACAATTTCTTTATCAGTTTGGCTGTGATAGATAAATGCGATATCTCCTGGGCGCATTTGTGAGAGATATTTTTTCGCCTGTGCATTTCGTACGCCGTCCCATACCGTTTTTCCATCGCGAAGAAGGTCTTGGAAGGAGTAGGTTTCGGGATCGGATTTGAGAAGCCAGTGGGACATAGGGGGCGGGGAGTAAGGGGAGTGGGGGGAGTGGGGGGAGTGGGGGGAGTGGGGGGAGTGGGTGTGGTTCTAGTATGAACGCGCAAAAATCACCCGCTTTCCTGAAGGCTCTCCGGAATATACGCACGTTCCCGCTTCTTCTTGTGCATCAAATGGAATACAGCGAATGGTTGCGTTTGTTTCTTCTTTAATTTTTGCTTCCGTTTCTTTGTCGCCATTCCAATGTGCGCGCACGAAATTTCCTCCTTCGATTGCGGAGGTAAATTGCTCCCATGTATCAACTTCAACGATCTTTGCATCTCGATATGCTTTTGCTCGTGCAAACAATGTTGCGTGAATGTCTTCGAGGAGTTCAGGAATTTCTGTCGTAATATTCTCAAGCGCGATATCTTTCTTTTCGCTTGTATCGCGACGCGCGGCGATTACTTTTCCTGCTTCAATATCTTTTGGACCGATTTCAATACGAACAGGCACGCCTTTCTTTTCCCATGCAAAAATCTTCTCTCCAGGACGTCCTTCTTTTGCATCGATCTTCGTGCGAATGGACGCAGACTTCAAAGATGCTTCTACATTTTTCGCAGCAGCGAGCACTGCATCTTTTTGCTCGGGCTTAAACCACAACGGAATAATGACCGCCTGTAGCGCCGCAAGACGAGGAGGCACTACAAGACCTTTGTCATCGCTATGCGTCATGATGAGCGCACCGATCATGCGCGTTGAAACTCCCCAGCTTGTTTGATGACAAAACTGCTCGGTATTGTTTTCGTCGGTATATTTTACGCCGAATGCTTTTGCAAAATTCTGCCCCAAGTGATGAGACGTTCCAAACTGCAACGCCTTTCCATCTTGCATCATGGCTTCCACGCAATAAGTACGCAGTGCACCTGCAAATTTTTCTGACTCGCTCTTTTGCCCAGGAATAACCGGGATAGCCATCGTGTTTTCGGCAAAGTCGCGGTACACCTCAAGCATTTGACGCGCACGATCGTCGGCCTCCTCGTCGGTCGCGTGTACCGTATGCCCTTCTTGCCACAAGAATTCCGTGGTGCGCAAAAAGAGGCGCGTGCGCTTTTCCCAACGTACAACGTTCGCCCATTGATTAATGAGCAGTGGGAGATCTCGGTATGAATGAATCCAATCCTTGAACACTTCGTACATGATCGTTTCCGATGTAGGGCGAACTACGAGAGGCTCCTCGAGCTTCCCTCCTCCGGCATGGGTAACCGTTGCTACCTCTGGCGCAAAACCTTCCACGTGCTCTTCTTCTCGAGTAAGCAAAGACTGCGGAATGAACATTGGAAAGTACGCGTTCTCTACACCCGTTTCTTTAAAACGACGATCGAGCACTTCTTCAATGCGCTCCCAGAGTGCATAACCGTATGGCTTAATAATCATGCACCCTTTTACTGGTGAATGTTCTGCCATTTCTGCGGCGGCAATAACATCGAGGTACCACTGACTGTAGTCTTCCCCACGAGGGGTAATTCGGACGTCGGACATATGAAAATAGGATAGCGGAAAGCGCTACGCATGTCATCTGTCACATTTGCACATCTTTTTCTTTTTTGTTATCTTAAGCTGTTGCGTTCGGATTGAGGTGATCTGACGCATGCGCAACCTTCACCTCATGGTGCCCCATGACCTATCACACCCGCGAGCTCCATGTCGCGGCCCTCGCCATGCTCTCCGCCCCCCAGCAGGAGGAGGCCCGGCGGAAGCTGGGCGAGGCCTTCGGCCTCACGCGTGCGCAGGACCTGCCGTCCATCGCCGCGCTCATCGCCGGCGCGAGCATCGAGCAGCTCGCGCGCGTGATTCAGGCGGTTGGGCTCTCTGAGACCGCTACCGCCACCACCATCCGGGCCCTCTTCGAGGGCCTGATGATTGGTCAAGCGCGACGAGGGCAGATGCCCTCGGAGGACATGCGCGCATGGCTCCCGGGCGTCACTCCCGCCGATGTCCTCGCCTGGGTCTACGAGGGGTTCCGGCCCCTCTACGAGCTCCGGGAGAATCCTAACGGTTCGACCGTCCTCACGGGGGTGATTTACCTCATCGTCCCGATGAGGCTCGCCGTCAAGGGCGAGATTCCCCCGGGGTTTGCGGTCACCAGCGTCCCCGATGCTATCCGCGTCGGGAAACGGGCGCTGGAGATGCGCCGGCAGTACGGGGGCCTCTTCCCCATCTGGCCCGCGCCGCAGATGCGAATCTGCGCCTGGGACAAGGAGGACTACAGCCCCACCTACATCGCCCGGGGGGATGAAATGAGCTGGGGGCCGGATCCCTTCACGGTGCACGTTGACCCGCCCGAAAGGCGGCGCGACGACGGACGCAAGAGCCCCACACACGTTCTGCTCGTTTCCCGCTGACTCCTCGTGCCGCCCGTCACCCCTCACCGGGTGCGGGCGGCTTCTCATTTTTCACCTTTCTTCTCCCCCACTCTCGCTAAAAATCTTTTCCATGCAGAATCGGACGTTGGCGAATAGACGTTTGGACATCCTTTGCATGCGCGCATCTTGTCGACTTTTTTGTATGATTCGCAACACACGAGTTTTATTTTTCTTCGACGAAAGAGGATGAGTAGGTCGATAAAAAATCTTTGGAGCTTCGGACGGTCACGAAAATCTTCGGGGAGTGACATACGTTAAAAGAATACGATAATTGAAAATGTTATGACGTACACGAACGCGAGTACGATATTTGTAACGATCCCCGCAGCCGTTGCGACAAGTGACGACGTTGCACTTTTGAGCGCCTGTTCTCCTGAGCGCTTCCGCTGAATTTCTCCGAGAAAAATTCCGATAAATAATCCTGCAAGCATGCCGAACGGTGGAAAAGCGACGAGACCGATCACCATACCTACGAGTCCATAGAAAAGCGACTTGCGGGATGCTCCTCCAAACTTTGCTCCCAGTAATCCTGCCGACCAGTCAATGATCACCGAGAGGAGTGTGAGGCCGCCAAAGATCGCCAAATGCCATGGTTCCATTTCTGAAAAGTCCGTTACAAATCCATAGACCACGGTCATGATGAACATGAGCGGCATACCCGGCATCATGGGGAGACACATAAGTAACGCTCCGAGAAGCAAGAAGACGAGCGTGATGATTTCGATGTACATATGCAAGGAGTGTAAACGATTTTTCCTGTGAAGCAAAAGAACCGCATACGCGGTTCTTTTTTCTTATTCTTGGATGAAATATCTGAAGAGCGTTGGCTCAATATCCATGACAAGACTTGCCCAGTTTTCTCCAAATTGCTCTGCGGCGGCGGCTTCATTTGGAATGTGCGTTATCACGTACCCTGCGCTTGTAAGCGACACGAGATAGACCGGTGCAAGACTTTGAATTTTGATGAGCGATCCTTCCTTGGGAAGAACTGGGGATCCCATGGGAATCGCCGCGAGCTCTGCGTCGGTGAGTACTTCTACGTCATCGAATGATGAGAAGCGCGTGAAGAAAATGTGTTCGTTTGGGAATGGCTTTCGCTTCCCTTCTTCAAGCAAATACACGGCGGAGAACGATGCGCCTTTGATCAGCCGAGACGCAGAGGTGCCTCCCTCTTCTTCTCCTATCCCCTCATCCTCTTCCGCTTCCTCACATTCCTGATCAGCTACCGCGACTGTTGTCATGACGCTTATTCTTCCTCCATTCTCTCCCTCAAACAGCGCGTAGACACTTGCTTGATCAGCGGATGTTGGGAAGGTCCATGAAATATCCATGGTGTTTGCAGGCATGGTCTGCCATACTCCCCCTTGATATGTCGCATCGTTGGCGAGCATGAAACGATCTGCCCCTTGCGCGGTCACGCGCACCACACCGGTTATCACCCCACTTTCGCATGCACGATCTGCATGCAGAATTTCTACCGCACCACTCTGCACCGTTTCGACATCCTCTGATTCTACGGTTCTAAAGTCCCACGTGGTGCTTGCTGATATGCCCACAAAACTTCCTCCGGAAACTGCATCAAAAGCTGTCGCATCTACGGTTACATAGTATCTACTCTCTCGATATAAATGCGTGGGATTGATCGTGATCGTTGTCGTTCCCGATCCGGTTACTTGGCTGCTTGTTACATCAATCGCTTCAAGAAGCGTTCCATAGCTCCGATAAATCCGTACATATCCCGTTCCCACGTTTACCGCCGCGTCAAACGTCATGACGAGATTTGCATACGGTTGTACCTGTATCGCGCCGTCTTGCGGGGAGAACGTGCTTATTTCAGGCAAATCGTATGTAGTGATCGTGAAGGAATTTCCCGCCGTGTCAGGCATGTCACCCACTGCTCCGAACTCTACAACATATCCCCCAAGAGTCGTTACCGTACAAGGAAGATCGTTCCACTCTCCACTTGCTCCCGAAAGAAATTGTCCGCAGTCCTCATTTCCTCCTGCGTCGTTCGGCTCTCCCGTATTCCAGTTTTCATATGCTCCGCCAAATGCAGAACCCGTGGAGGTACCCGTCCAGAATTGCGTTCCCGTTTCCGGGCCTGTTACCCAGCGCCATACCCCTTCACTCACCGAATCGCTTGCACCCATCCATCCCGCACCTTCCAATCGATCGGTAACGAATGCGTTTTCATTCGCTGACGTAATAGTCGTGAGGTATCCAGCAGCACCATAACGCTCAAGCGCTGCCGCCGCGGTCTGCGCTGCCGTCCACGTGATTCCTCCCGGTACGGCAATGTATTCGTACAAGTGTCCGTTATCTGGGAAGAATACTTCCCCCGGTTCCACAAGAGAAACCTCGAGTTCATCAGCTCCCGTCGATGTTCGCGTGTACGTTAACGTTGCAAGGGCGGCATTTACATTCGCTACGGTTCCGCTGAAATACAGTTCATCGCCCGACGTTGGCCCGGTAAAAGTGAGTCCGGTGGTCGTACTCATGCTCAGCGTTCCATGCGTCACCAGCAATTTCACCGGAATCGTTCCTGATGCTCCCGTAATTTGTACCGTCGTAATTGCAAGCGGCTCATTGATTTCCGCCTCCAATCCATCGGTCCCTACGACCTCGGCCGCAAACGCCGTATTTATGGTGCCCAAAAATACTGCGCTGCAGAATAATAAACTTTTCAAGAAAATACTTCGCATATCGCAGATAGTATACATCCCCTTACGCGAGAGTTATCACGGATATCTTTTTCTCTTCTTGGAAAAGATCCACAAATGCTTGCATCTTTTTTTTCGATGCGAACCGCAAAACTGTTCCTTTGTTTTTTCCCGTATACAATCCCACTTCATATCCTGGAAGTATTCCATCTGCACCCCATGCAACTATATGCTTGACTGATATTTTTGTTATCTCCTTTCTTTTTATCTCTTTCCAAGAACCTCCCACGATCGCTGGCTGCCAAAAACGCACACGGTCGGGACTTATCCCGATGGGGAAAAACCACGTAACGCTTTGCATGAAACCCCACACACCTACCAGTGCGCACGCTAGGAAAAACCAATCGTTTTGTTCTAAAAAAACTTTTCCGCACATCGCCGTCATTATTCCTGATGCCACCATGATAACTCCTCCCTGCGTGCTTGTTGGATAGATGTTTTTCATAGCAAAAGTATACGTTATGCACGCAATAAAAAATCCCCATGGAATTCCATGGGTATTTTTTGGCGGAGAGGGCGAGATTCGAACTCGCGGTACCTTGCGGTACGCCGCCTTTCCAAGACGGTGCACTAGACCACTATGCGACCTCTCCAAGCGGGGACGAGTATATCCCAGCTTCCGCTTTGACGCAAGCTTCAAATCGGGATACTGTAGAGTCGATTTTCTCCGTTTCTGGAAAGTTGGATTTGCCACTAAGTTTGTTCAGTTTCAAGGAGCCGACGAGCACAGCCGAAGCGTACTTCCCGGTACGATGAGGCTGCGCACAGGAGGCGACGCCGAAAATGGACAAACTTGGGTGGCAAATCAGCGGGTCGTGGCGCAGTTGGTAGCGCGCTTGCATGGGGTGCAAGAGGTCGTGGGTTCAAGTCCCGCCGATCCGACCAAAAAACCGTCCCTGCTCTTTGCGGGACGGTTTTTTTATTTTCCATGCTTCACTTTACATGCGGCAGGACGTACACGTGGAAAGTCCATCAATGACCATGCAAGCATGCCTCCAGAAAGATTGATCACTCGACAATCTCTTTCAGTAAGCGCGTCCGCTACAAGAGAACTTCTCCCTCCTGACTTACAGTAAACGTATATCTTTGTTTTTTGATATTTTCGAGCAATATCATCACTAGATCGCAACGCCTCTTCGTGGTCAATATGCAGAGATCCGGGAATATATGCATGTGAATATTCATCTGCAGTGCGTACATCGAGGATCACCGTGTCTGGGGGGAGATTTATATCTCCCTTTTCAAGCAGGCTCCCTATCTCTTCTCTCGAGAGATTAGGAAAGAGGATTTCATACAATTCCTGAGGCGTAACCTCGGCATATCTATTCTTCTGCTCCGTTCGTTCTTGCTGTTTAGTCCCTATCAACAACTCTTTCTTTCCTATTTCCGGAAATACCGATTCATCAAGATAGAGAAAATATTCTTCTAAATACGGCAAAGGACTGTCTGGACAGATAAATACCGCGTGTACTGACCTTTTCCCGCATTTCACGTCTTCTAATTTTCCTTCTTTCTTTTTCTTATCTAGATACGCAAGGAGTCCTGCATATGCAAATCCTGCACTCGGACCAACGAGCAGCCCCGCGCGACAAAGCTCCACACTTTTTTGAAATGACTCTTTCGTTCCCACTTGCTCAACATCCGTCACATACTCCCCCCAAGGAAAAGCAATTTGTGAAAGCAGGTTTTTTGTTCGCACGCCAGGAACAGGATTATTTGGCGCACGTACCACGCCGATAATTTGCACATATTTCTTTTTCTTCTTAAGAAATGAGGCAGTACCAACAAGAGTACCCGTTGTTCCTAGGCCTGCACAAAAAACGTCCACTCTTCCTTTGAGCTGTCTCCATATTTGCGGTCCCGTAAATACCTCATGCGCACGCGGATTAGCTTCATTGTCATACTGACCAGGATTCCAGTAGCCATCTTTTCCATCCAGCTGTTTTGCTTTGTAGATGCCGCTTGTTGGATCTTGAGGATCAGGACAGATTGGTTCTTTATTTACTTCTATTTCTACCCCTGCTAAACGAAGCAGCTGAAGCTTTCCTTCACTTACCTCATGAGAAACAAGCGCTTTTGTGCGGTGTATGCCAAACAATCTCGCGAGAATCGCCAGTGAAAATACCGTATTTCCCGAAGAGTTTTCAATTATCGTCTCTACCTCTTTCAATGCTCCTTCTTTTTTTGCCTGGTTAAGCATCGCAAGCGCGGGAAGAGATTTTACATTTCCCAGCGGAAGAGTATGCATGAGTTTCGCATAAATATGGATGCCATCATCATAAAAAGGATTCAATGCCGGCGGTAGCTCGACGAGAGGTATATCTGCATGGTTCTCAGGGTTGAGATAGCGCTCAATTCCATCAGCTCCTGTAAATACATTTTTATTCCTCCGCACAAAGAAGCTCATATCAAGAAAAGGTGAATGTGGAATCGATTTGCTTGGTAAGATCACCGAACCGATCAGTAATAAACTTTTGTGAAACGTATTTTTCATGCAGTTTCCAAAGTACGCGCAATTTTTCTTGCGGGGGTACTTCGTGCTTTTGCGCAGTTATCTGCATCAGCCTTAGGGCATCCATCACGGCATCATCACTTTCATCAAGGACAAGCGCTCCTCCCGTGCGATCGTTATTTCGCACCATATTTGATAGTGGCAATACCGCGAGAAGATGTTCTCTTTGAATATTTTGCATGAGATATTCTTTATCTTCCTGAGTCGTGACTTTATTTCCAATAACAAAAAGCGTCGTAGGACTTTTCGCCTTCTGTAGGAGATCTTTGTATTGTTCGTAGACCTCAACGCTTCTTCGCGTTGGTTCAACGATTAAAAAAAGGACGTCGAATTGTGCGTGCAAAGAATTCGCAAATGCATCAATTCCCGCAACCATGTCCATAACTACCCATCCATCCGCATCCTGCGTGTGCGAGAGAACATTTTCTACCACTCCAAGGTGGTTATGGTAGCAACTTGCGCCAATATCTTTCTCTTCATACGTCCCTACCGAAGAAAAGAACATCTGACCATTTTGCTCTGCGCAATGTTGAAGGAATGGATCATTTTTCGTGAGGGTAATTATTCGTGACCCCTGTCCAGGAGGAGTAGTTTTGCGCATTGATTCTAGAGATTCAATTCTTTGATTGCCTCCTTTTAGATATTTCTTAATCCAAGCTGCATTTTCCGTATCTGCGAGATGTTTCACGTTCGCCTTTGTGTTTTCAAAGCCCAGCAGCTCAGCGAGATGCATGTTAATATCGCCATCAATGGCGTATACGGGAAAACTTTTTTTAAGAAATAAACAAAAGACCGCAGTTACTGTCGTCTTCCCACTTCCTCCTTTTCCTACAAAGGCAACGCGCATATTTCTTTTGTCTCTATTATTGCAAATTTTTTGCATTTGTCAAGGAGTCTCCTATGCAAAAACCGCCAAATGGCGGTTTTTTCTATTTCATTTCTTCCTCCTTAATTTTCTCAATTAAAGACTCTGGCTCAAGACGGATTTTAAAATGCTCTGCAATGATACCGTCGTAGGTGGTGTGATGTGGCCGCTCGATCTTTTCAAGCGTCATTCCTTTTTCTTCAAGAATCTTCGCGAGTTCCTTCATCGTTCCCTCCTTTGGATATATCTCAATGTGATCAAATCCACCTCCTTGACTTCCATCCGATTTCTGATCGGAAAGTTCGAGATACCAGATATCTCCGAGCGAAGTCGCAAGTGGATTTTTAAACTTCACAATCGCGATGCGCCGTTTTGAAATAATTGACTGATAGATGAATTCGCTTTCGTTTTCAAACAAGCGACGCAGATATTCGAACTCCTCGCTGCTCTCGCATTTGTAGCAGATGTGATCCGCGATCGCGGGAGGAGAAAATTTTTTTGTCCAATCGGAAAAGAGATCTGTGTACTTCTGCGCTTTAGAAAAAAAATCTTGAGTGTGTTGCATAATTACCTCTGCATGATTATACGAAGAGCGTTTGCCATATTTTCTCAGTTACGGATTCCCATGAATATTTTTTAAGCTTTTCTGTTCCTTTTTGAACGAGCATAGCGCGCAGATCATTATTCTCCGCGAGGGCCATCATGTTATCGGCGATCTTTTTGATGTCCGTTGGATCGGCAAAGAGTGCGGCATCCTCGGCGATTTCTTTCAGTACCGGAATAGACGAGGCGATAACTGGCACATGTGCATGAAAGGCTTCGAGCATGGGAAATGCAAAACCTTCTTCATTGGAAACCAGAGTGAGCATGGAAGCCGTAACAAGGAGTTCCCATTTTTCCTCGGGAGAAATGTAGCCAAGATAACGAACACCTGGTTCGTTAAGCAGGGGCTGGATGGCTTCGAATCCAAATCCAGGCTTGCCCGCAATAACAAATTCCCAATCCGGATAATCCTGTTTAAATATTTTAAAGGCGCGAATGATATTGGCGACATTTTTCTTTTCCTCTACGCGGCCAATAAACAAAATACATTTCTTCTTATCTGGTGAGGGTGGATCAATAGGAAAAGAAACCATGGGAGGAATTCCCCAGCCCGTGACCACAATTTTCTCTGCGGGCCAAGAAAGTGAGTCGACCAGATCGCGTTTCACTGCTTCGGTAGGAACGATGACTTTTGTGCAGATGCGCTTTGCACGCCAGAGGTCAAATTTCATGTATGAACGCTCGCGCCAACTATATGCCTCTGGATGACGCAAAAACGAAACGTCGTGAATGACGCGCACCGTTTTTTTTGGACAGAAAAATGGAAGCGTGTGCACGGGAACAAAAAGTGCATCCGGCTTGTCGCGAAGGAGTGCGCGAGAAAGACCCACAATCGTCCAAAGTCGCGTGCGTTCGATGATGCGTTGTGCTGATTTTGGGAGCCAAGGAATTTCTTTTGGCGTGTAGTACACGAAATTCACGTCGTCTCTTCGACGTTTTTCTAAATGCGAAAGCACGGCGTCACTCACAACCTCAACGCCAGTTTTTTGTACACTCTCGATACTACGCGATGCGTCGATGGCGATGTTCATAGTGAGGGAATAGAAGGGAGAAATGGGAGTGAGGGGAGTGAGGGGAGTGAGGGGAGTGAGGGGGTGGTGGTTTTTATTGGGACTATCGTCAACCATAAACCATGAACCATGAACCATGAACCGTCAACTCAAATTTGTAGATCCTTCGGTCGACTTAGCGGCTCCTTTAGGATGTCACTTGTTTATCACCTGTCGTATCTCACTCTCAAATCTTTCTCCCGAAAAACGCTGTGCCTGTGCTTCGCACTTCTCCCGCATCTCAAGCGCTTTTTCCGACGTCATTGCCTGCACTGCAGAAACGATATCTTCAATACAATACTCTTTCGGAATCAACACTCCGGTCTCTTTGGGAATAATCGTTTCCTTCAATCCGCCTTCGTTTACACCAATGCAGGGCTTTCCTGCCGACATGCCTTCAACGGGCGTCATGCCAAAGTCTTCATCGATGGGAATGTACACAGTTGCAATGCAGTTTCCCACGAGCTTCTTTAGTCGCTGATCGTCGACCCAGCCTTCAAGAGAAATATTTTCGTATCCCTTTGCAAGTTCAGCAACATTATCTTCATCATCTCCGCCCGAAACAATCACGAGTTTTTTGTCTGGCATTTGTTGAAATGCACGCACGATATCTCCTACACGCTTGAGCATATCGAGTCGCGCAAACGAAAGATAATAATCCCCCTGCCCTTGCCAAGAAAATTTATCTGTACGAATAGGAGGATAAATGATTCGTGATTCGGTGTTACAAAATTTGATCAGTCGATCGTGCACGTTTTGTGAATTCGTGATTACTTTTTGCATGCGAGAAAGTCCAAGACGATAACAGCCGCGAACGAGCCATTTTCCCATGTCGTAATACACGATGCGCTTTAGGGGTGAAGGCTCTTGCGCGCGACGTACGGGGAACAGATCGTAGACATAGCGCACCGGAGCGTGACAATAGTAGACGAGTTTTTTTCCCTGAAGTGGGCGAAGTGCCGCTGACAAGCAGTTGTTTCCCGAAAAGATGATCGTATCGTATTCCTTGAGGAGATGACGCGTCTTCCACCAAAAATTCCACTGCGCACGGAAATATCGAAGCACCATCATGCGCGGCTCGCCCGTATCAAGCACCGTGAGCTTTTGCGGTACCTCTGACTTTGGATACGTGGTATCCGTCCAAAATTCCGTCACGAGATCAGCATCTAACATCTTCGCCAAATCCAAGATCATGCGCTCTGCTCCCCCGCGAAATTGAAAGCGATCGTGGATAATGAGGGTTTTTCCCATAGACTTCTCAGAGCATACGGGAGAGCCGTGCGCTCGACAAGTTCGAAAGAGCGGAGAAAACCATGACATACCTTTTTAACACTCTTTCGCTTACATAAAGCTCAATTCTTTGACGAAACGACTTTTTTTGAGTATCTTTATATGTCGTCGTAGGGCGACAAGAGTGGCAGCCCGCCGGCTGCTCTCGACGGCATGCGAAATGGCGTATAAAAAAATTCAACACGTCGCGGGAGCGGCGGTCATGGTCAGCACGGCCGGCGTTCATCCGCCGGCCACGGTTGGGCCCCATGTCACCCCTATTTCCAATGAGCTCGTTAACCAGATGCTTACCCGGGGCTGGGTGATCGTCAAGATCGCCACCCACACCTCCCGGGTGCACGATGCGACGGCCATCGTGTACGTCCTCGGGCTTCCGAAGGAGGCCCCAGACGAACCCGACGAAAAGTCGGAGGACTAGGGAGGGCATTCGTGCCCCGTGACCGAACAAGACGCCTTCGTGGCCGACTTGTTCGGTCACGGGGCTCTTGTTTTTTCGGGGGGGCGTGACGAATTTCAAAGTGGGAAGTTAGAAGCGAAAGGGTGCGGACCATTTTCTGCCGAGCTTTTTTGTCTTTTTTGCAAAAAAATACTAAAATAGCCCGTCTTTATGACTTATCCCTCGGAAATCCCCTCCTATCTCTTTCTTGACGAAGATCTCCACGCGCTCCGTGAACGCATTGCAAAAATCGAACGAGATATCAAAGAGCTGCACGATACCATCGCCGAAAGTACCCGACAAAGTTCCGAAACGTGGCATGATAATTTCATGTTTGAAGAAGGCAGCCGGCAGCTTGATGTTTTGCATAAAGAGCTCGAACAACTTTCCCATGTTGCTGCTCATGCTTCCGTTATTGAAAGCAGCGATGTGCATATTGGAAAGCATATTCACTATCGAGATCTCAACACCGGCAATGAACATCGTATTACCTTAGGAAGTTACCTTCTCCTCTCTCCCCGTCCTGGTACCGCTTCTTATTCCTCCCCTCTTGGTCGTCTTTTTTTGCGCGCGCAAACAGGAGCAATTGTTTCAGGTATGATAGGAGAAGATCACCGATCGTTCCTCATTCTCTCCATCTCGTAATGCTCTATGGATCTTCGGATGCAGCGCTCCCACGTAGGAAATCCGCTTGAGGCACTTCGTCGTGCCGGCTATTTTCCATTCCGCGATCCACAAAGCGGAGCCCAGAGCTTTGTCTGTCGTCTTGGTCCCGACTTCTATCCTCGTTTCCATCTTTATCTCAAAGAAGATGATGCCACCATTACCCTCTCCCTTCATCTTGATCAGAAAAAAGCATCCTACGGAGGCGCTCATATGCATAACGGCGAATATGAGGGCGTACAGGTCGAAAAGGAAATGGAACGCATTCAGGGCTGGATCCTCCACGTGCAGGAAGAGTTGCAGAAGCAGCGCTATGCTGATGCTCAAAATCGTGACGAGGAAAAGAAACCCTGGTGGAAAATCTGGTAAATAAAAACGGACGGATCATGTGATCCGTCCGTTTTTATTTATTTCAACTGTGCATCGATGAGGTTTGTGAATGTGCTCTTTGGAGCTGCTCCTACGGAGGAACCGTTGGAACCGGTCACCATTACTCCATTGATGAACGTTGCTGGCGTACCGGATACTCCCGCTGCGCGGCCAGATGCCATATCTGCATCTACAACATCCTGGTACTTTGCCGTGTCGAAACAGTCATCAAACTGCGCGGTCTTCAAGCCAAGTTCCTTTGCGAGAGACTTGTAATACGCTTCACTCAGCTGGGTCTGATTTTCAAACAATGCATCTGCGTACTCCCAGAACTTTCCTTGTTCCGCTGCACACTCAGATGCGAGTGCCGATGGCTCTGCTTCTGGATGGAAAGAGAGCGGGAAATGTCGATATACCCATGCTACTTCGCCATTCGTATAATCATCCATGATGTCTTCGAGCGTAGGGTGGTGACGTGCGCAGAATGGACATTCGAAATCAGAATACTCCACAATGACCACCTTTGCTTTTGAGAGATCTCCGCGCACATGATCAGCTTCGGTTACTTCCGCGAGCTTTCCTTGTACTACGGGAGCAGCTACTTTTGCCGCTGCATTTTCTTCTGCATCAGCTTCCTGCCCCGCGCCACCGAACCACCCGCCTCCGTTGCCATTTCCTGCACCGAAGGTTACACCAGCAAAGCTATTGAACAAGAGGATCGCCGCCATGCCTGAGACGACGCCGAATGTGAACATGGTTTTTGGATTCCCATCGAAAAACCCTTTAGAGTTCTCTGCCATAGAAAAAGACAAGCATTACGCGAGGCATTTTAACGACTTTCTTGCTTTTTTACCCCATGCTTTATCCACAATCCGTATCCTATCCCCCCAAGAACGAAAAGCAGGGAAAGATACTGCCCCGGCGTCAATCCTGCATAGCGAACATCGACTACACGAAGGAAGTCGAGCGAGAAGCGCACGATGCCGTACCATATAAGAAAAATAACGATGTACGTTCCTTGACGCGCTCCACGCTTTGCCAGCCAAAAGAATACTGCCGCCATGACCAATGCATTGATTGCAAGATATAGGCCAAGGTCGTGACGCACCTCTCCGTCGGGATAGCGCACCCCCAGTGCAAAGTCAGTGAGCGTACCTGGATGATCGTGGATGAGAAAACAACCAATGCGTCCGAATATTTTTCCCACCGGCAACCCAAAAACCAGGACATCGGCGTATGCATGCACATCAACCTGTTTTTTCTTGAGGTACCAAACTCCACAAGCAATACATGCGAGGAACCCTCCAAAAACCGACATTCCCCCTTCCCAAAGAGCAACTATTTCTAAAGGACGTGCGAGATAGTAGCCGGGATCGTAGAGCAGCACGTGCCCCAATCTTCCGCCTACCATTCCCGCTATCACGAGCCAGGGCGCAAGATCGTACACGATATTTGCTTTCAATCCTCTTTTCTTTGCCATCCATCCAGCCGCTCCTGCTCCCACGACGAATCCAAGTGCTACAAGCATGCCCCACACCTGCACAGTAAGGGGGCCGATCGAAAAAGAAGTGAGTGAAAAGGAAGGGATCATGTTATACACCAAGCGCTCGTAGCGCACGCTCAAAAATCTGCAGTGCCCAACGCGTTTCTTTTTCGCTGAGCTTTTTCATGGGATTGTGCGCCAATTCGTTGCGTAGTCGGTGGGCCTTAAATGCTTCTTCAACTGCCGGATATTTTCTTGCAGCACGAGCCATGCGCTGCGCCATCGTTTGTCCAGGAAATCTTCGCGCGCGAAGCGCCATGTCTAACACCGCATCTGCACGAATTACTGCGGTGCGCCAATGCGATTCATTTCCCAGGATCAGCCCCTCGCTCACCATTCCCCAGGATTCTTTTAGATCATTTTTTTCTTTTGAAGAAAGCGCATCATTTGCAAGCGCATGCTTCGTTACCTTCCGCACTCGTTCATGTAAAGCATCAGCATTTTGCATGTGCTTCAATGCCTCACGCCATGCCGCAGAAATGCGCTCGCGTTCATGCGCTTGCAATCCCCCCGAACGCTTCCCAACTGCAAAAATAATCATCGCAAGAAAACATGCGACGCCGAGCGCAAACAACAGTCGAATATCACCAAACATTCCCCAGCTTTCAAGGGAAATGATATTTGACGTGAAATTATCGAGATGATTCATTTGGTTTTTCGGTGAATGGCGCAAGCGAAGTATACCGCTCCGCCACTTGGAGCACACGAAGGTCGTCTCCTCGCCGACCCATGAACTGCAAGCCTACCGGCAATCCATGCGCTAAACCGCAAGGTACGGATACGCCAGGAGCACCCACAATGCTCGCCGTAACCGTTAGCACATCTGCAAGATACATCGCGATCGGATCATTAAACTTCTCGCCAAGATTCCATGCGACAAAAGGAGAGGTTGCGCATACAAGTACATCAACCTGCTTTACCGCGTCGTCGTACTGATCGCAGAGTATTTTTCTTACGGCAAGCGCCTTTTTGTAAAAGGCATCAATATATCCCGCAGACAGAATAAACGAGCCCATCATGATACGGCGTTTTGATTCCAATCCAAATCCTTCGGTACGTGCAAGGATATAGGACTCTTCAAGACCTCCTTCCGCGCGCTTCCCATAACGCATGCCATCGTACCGATTTAAATTTGATGCGGCTTCTGCAGGTTGCAGAATGTAGTACACCGGAAGTGCATACTTGGTTGCAGGAATAGAAAGCTCAACAATTTCCGCGCCATCTTTTTTCAGCACTTCAATAGCTTCATCCACGCGTTTACGCACTTCTTCGTCCATGCCGTCGACAAAGTATTCCTTGGGAACGCCGATGCGAAGGGGTGATGGTTTATGGTTGGCGATTGACGGTTTCACCGGAACGGGAAAATCTTCCGAGGTGCTATCGTGCACATCTTTTCCTTCAATAACCGAAAGACCAAGCGTCACATCTTCAACGGTATTTGCAAGCACGCCGACTTGGTCAAAACTTGATGCATCAGCAACGATACCAAAACGAGATACACGCCCATACGTAGGACGGATTCCTACGACGCCGCACATTGCCGCAGGTTGACGCACACTTCCTCCGGTATCCGTGCCAAGCGCAAGAGGAACAAAGCCCGCCGCAACCGCCGCCGCAGATCCTCCGCTTGTTCCTCCAGGAATTTTTGAAGTATTCCAAGGATTTTTTGTTTTTTTGAATGCGGAATTTTCTGTTGAAGATCCAAATGCAAACTCATCCATGTTCGTACGGCCGATGATGATCGCGCCTTCTCGTTCTAAACGAGCCACGGCGGTAGACGCATAAGGCGCACGATACTTTTCGAGCATCCGAGAACCCGCGCTCGCGATCTCTCCTGTATACAACATATTGTCCTTGATCGCTACAGGAACTCCACACAACGGAAGCTTTTCTTTCTCTTCTTGCGTGAGTTCGTCAATACGATCTGCATTCACACGCGCACGTTCTGCAAAGACCTCTAAGAACGTGCCGTATTCTTCATCGCGCTTTGCAATATCCTCTATCACTTCATCAACGATCTGACGTGCGGTTTTTTTCTTCGCGAGAATTTCCGAACGAATCTCGTTTACGGTTTTTACTGCCATAGATTATTCCTCATCTTCAACACTCTTCTTTTTGGTACGCGCGCCTACAGAAGACACCTGTAATGCGCCTGCCTTTTTCTGGGGAAAGAGCGCCACTGCCGCATCACGCGCGGCTGCATCTTCTTGAGGCACATCATCACGCGTCACATTCAGTAAGTCAGAAATATATACCGCTTCATCAACACCCTCGGTATCTACCTCCTGCAGCTGAGAAACATATTCCAAGAGAGAAGGGAGCTGTGCGCTTAATATGGCATGCTCCTCAGGAGTGAGTCTTATTTTCGCAAGCTGTTCGAGCTTTGCGATGTCAATCGAAATCATACGCAGATACCCTATCAAAAACTTTTTACTCTGACCATGCAGGAATGGAAAGGAAAGGTTTTCCCTCGCACACCACGTCATATAGCGGGCCAAATAAGGTTTCTTCTTCCAGCGAATCCACTACTCGATGCGATATTTCCACCTTACAAGCCTCTTCCTCTTCAGACAGGGCGCTGGCAGGTACGAAGGTGACCGTAAAAAGTTCCTTGTCGATAAATCCCTTTTCAATAGCGCGCATAAACGCACTTTCTATTTCCTCAAGCGCTACCTCTTCATAGGCATATGTCAATCCATATACTTCTACCCATCCTTCTTTTACTCCGCCTTCATCTACAATTACTACCGCGGATGGACGAGTATTTACCACTCCCTCAGGACCCTCCAGGATATACCAAATGATCCATTGGTTTTCTCCATTTTGTTCATCTTCTCCCGCTTTCAGATACGGAAGATCGAGAGCGGCATTTTTCAGGAAAGCATCAGCAGTTTCTCGCGCCCTTTCTGCAGTGCACGGAGATCCGCATTTCTGATTTTTTACCGCATCTTCTTCGCGTGAAAAACGAGCGCTGTACCATCTTTCAAACCACTCCAAGGAGTACACATAATCCTCCTCCTCTTTCACTATCTTTTGCCCATCATATCCTTGCCTGACCGAAAAAAAAGATTTCAATTCATCTGAGAGATCCCTTCCCTGAAAAGCAAAAGCTATACTGCTCGTTGGAAGGTTTTCCGGAATACGAATAAGGATATTATTCGAATCAGGAGCTCCTCCTCCCCCAAATCCTCCTTCAACAATTGGCGCAAACGCCAGATCGGCACGCTCCCAGGTTGGTTCAGGATCTTTAACAATAGGCACCGGATTATTATTCGCCGCTGGACGGAAGGCGAAATAGCTTCCAAACAGCGCAAGAAGAAGCGCTGCAAATACTCCTGCACGCATAAACCACAACATTCCCATGCTGCGAGAGGGAGCTGCAGTATGTTTCAAAAATTCTTGTGAAGCCTTGTGATAGAGATCGTCCGCAAAATCATCTCGTACATCCAAGGGTTTGTAGAGATTTTTTATTGCCTTCAGCAATGATTCGTTTTCCGGAGATTCTTGAAATTGCTTCATACGATGTCGTTGATCGTAATATGAAATCCCTCTAAACACGTTCTGAGTTTTCCGAGTGCACGCGAGAGTGCCATACGCACTGCTCCCGCTCCTTTTCCTACAATCTCTGCCACTTCATCATATTCATACCCCTCCCATGCACGCAGGCGAACAATTTCACTCTCTGTAGAAGAGAGTTTTTCCATACATTTTTCTACTGCGCGCATCTGTTCTTGTGTTTGCGTAGAGCGCACGAGATCTTCTTTCGCGGGAACTGCACATGCCTCTTCACTCTCAAGGGACGACGTGCTCTTTTGTACTCGCCAATGATCTACAAGCACGTTGTGCGCGATGCGAAAGAGCCATCCGGAAAAGGACATACCCTTCTCAGGAGAAAAAGTTTTGACATGTTCTGCGACTTTCACAAACACGATGCTCGTAAGCTCTTCACTCACTTCCCTATTTTTTACTCGGGCAGAGAAATAGCCAAATACTTTTGGAAGAAAATACTGATAGAGCTCTCCAAAGGCACGAATATCACCCTGGGACGCTTGATGCCCCAGGGTGAGTATTTTTTCTGAGGAATACGTACCTTGCTCGGTCATATGCCCACTATCATACGCTAATTTTCAATCACGAAAGGAAATTCTCCTGTCCATGAGCTCACGGTAAGAATTCTTTCGGTAGAAGTCTTGTAGATATTCGTGCTCTTTGTGGAAAGATCTAAGATAACAATCTCAGTCTTCTGCTCTTCCCATTTATATGCGGCAGCAAAAGCGAGCTTCTTTCCGTCGGGAGACCATGCAGGCATGCTCACTTCGTCATATGCGTTATCAATGGCGTGCTCTTCGATCACTTTTCCGGTCTTTGCATCGAGAATGACGATTTCGTAGATCCCTGCACTATTCATTTCAATGCCTGCAATGCGCGTTCCATCCGGAGAAATATCATATGCAGATACTACTTCAGAAATATTTCCTGCATACCAATGCTGTCCTGTCGCAAGATTAACCCCTAAGAGTGCATCATTTCCTCGGTAATAAATTGCACCTCCTTTTCCTGTTGAGGTAAGGGAGATGAGGGCCGCACATCCGGCCTTATCTTCAAGACGTGCCTCTACCGATTCTCCGATATCATACGTGTCTGCAAAATCGTTCTTGATATTCTGAGAAGTAATATACTTTCCTTCAAGAGAAACGCTTACTGCGCCATTTGCAACTTGCGTCGTTACACTTCCGCTGCATGGAGGGACAGACGCTGTTTCCTTCTTTTCCTCAGCCTTTCCCTGCTCGACGGTATTTATCTTTTGCTCCACTGGTTTTTGTTCAGTCGGTGCTTCTGTCTTTTTTACGATACTTTCCTGTACCTGGTTTTCAGAAGGATTAAGCATGGAAGACTCCTGAGTCAGAACTGGAATGCCTTTCGCGAACAAGTAGCCGCCCATCACGCCCACACTCACCATTGCCGCTCCTGCGGCGATAAGAAGATATTTTTTCATACACCCCTCATAACGAAAGAGGCGTATTTTCGTCACACATAAGAATAAAATAGCTAATTTTAGCCATTTTATTCTTGAATCATCGTGAGAAAATCAGCCTCAGAAAGGATAGCAACCCCTAATTCTCGCGCCTTATCCGCTTTACTTCCAGGGTTCTCACCCACGACCACGAAGGTGGTTTTTTTACTTACGGATTCCGATACCGAGCCTCCCAAAAGACGTACTTTGTCCTTTGCTTCTTCACGCCCCAATGAAGCGAGCGTGCCGGTTATCACAAAGGTACGTCCTTCCAGAATGCGCTTTATCGCTTTTGCTTTTTTGATCACCACCCCTCCTCGTTCATATTCCAAGAGAAGCTTCTTGCTATGAGGATCGGCAAAGAAGGATGCAATCGATTCTGCGACGACTGGGCCGATTTCAGAAACTTGCGCGAGCTCTTCTGCGGAGGCTTGAGCGAGGGATTGCATATTCCCAAAAGAGGTTGCAAGTACAAAGGCCGTTTCTGCGCCCACGTGTCGGATGCCGAGCGCAACGATAAAATCTTCTAATTCGATTTCTTTTCTTGCCTGAATTTCATCTACGAGTTTCTGCGCCGAAATTTCTGCAAATCCTTCGACCGTCAGGAGATCGTCTTTCGTGAGCGTAAAAATATCAGGAGCAATTTTTACCAGTCCGGCATTGAGCAATTTCTCAACAATTTTTTCCCCCAGGCCATCAATTGCAAATGCACGCGCCGCATGAAGTACACGCTCACGTTCCATCGCGTAACAGTTCGGATTTGTACACACCAGCGCCACTTCGCCTGGTCGGCGTGTTACGTCCGAATCACATACCGGACATTTCTTGGGTAATTCAAGCTTCTTTTCTTTTCCGGTACGAAGTTCGGGAAGTACTTTGAGAATCTTCGGGATGATATCTCCCGCTTTCGTAAGAATGACCGTATCTCCTACACGCACATCAAGGCGATCGATTTCATCGGCATTGTGGAGTGTCGCATGCGTAACCGTGGTTCCCGCTACAAACGTTGGCGTAACCGTAGCTACAGGAGTAAGTGCCCCTGTTCTTCCTACGAACCATTCCACCGATTCAACACGCGTCGTCGCTTCTTCGGGAGGAAATTTCCATGCCACAAGTCCACGAGGCGTTTTTCCTACTACACCTAAATCAGCAAAGAGCCGCGTATCATCTACCCGAATAACGACTCCATCAATCCAAAAATCCAGCTTTGTTCTTTCTACTCCCATTTCTTCAAAGAATCCCGCCACCTCTTTCAAGGTGTCCGCAGAAACTCCAGGCGCTGTTTTAAAACCCCACATCTGCAACACATCAATCATTGCGGATTGCGTGCGGAGATCCACGCCGTCCTCAATGCGCCACGCAAAAAATGAAAGCGGGCGAGATGCCGCAATGGACGGATCAAGCTGACGAATACTTCCCGCGGCAATATTTCGCGGATTTGCGAACTTTTCCTCCCCTCGCTCTTCACGCTCCTTATTCATTTTTTCAAATGCTTTTTTTGGAACGTACACTTCCCCACGAATTTCTACACGGCCATTTGCCGATGCACTTAAAGACGCCATGCGCTCAGGCATCCCGAATTTCTTTGCCCATGCCGCGATTTCTTTTTCATCTGGTGTGCGGAGCGTCAGGGGCACCGCATCAATAGTGCGAATGTTCTGCGTCACGTCTTCACCGATAAGTCCATCACCCCGCGTTGCTGCAGTGCTGAGTTCCCCATTCTCGTACACCAAAGAGACCGCCAGACCATCAATCTTGAGCATGGCATACCAGGAAGGCAAATGCCCTTCGTTCAATTTTTGGATGCGCGCAGCCCACGACTCCACCTCTTCAAAGGAGAAAGCATCTTCCATGGAAAGCATGGGACGCTGATGGGTAATTTTTTTAAATTTAGGCAGTGCAGTGCCGGCAACGCGCTGGGTGGGAGAATGTGACGTGATGAGTTCAGGAAACTGCTGCTCAAGTGCATACAGCTCGTGCTTCAGTGAATCAAGCGCTGACTCGGGAATCTCAAGTGCATCGAGAACATGATATTGATAGCGATACTTATCAATACTTTCACGCAGTTTTTCAATGCGTTCTGCCGCCTGTTCTTTGGTCATAGAATGCACCTATTTTAGCAGCCTTCAAGAGAAGAAACAATTTTTTTCCTATACAAAAACTGCAGTTTTTATCTGCAGTTTTTATCCTGATTTAGGTAAGTGGCACGAGATCAAAATACCAGGCGAGCATTTTTTCACCCCAGAGCATCATGACCACAATAGCTACCACCATAAAGGTTCCAAACGGAACGTGATCGGTCATTTTTGCGCGACGGAAAAAGAGCAGGTGAATCCCTACGATCGCTCCTAAAATGTAGGAGAGTACCAACGAAGCGACACCGATCCACGGGCCAAGCAGTGCACCCATAAGGAAACCTACCCGCACATCTCCTCCGCCTACCCACTTTCCTGCCGATGCGAGGGTTTGGAATGCAAAGAATGATGCGATCAAGAGCGCGCCCAAAAGGATCTGCAACGGCGGCAATCCAAGCATCATATTGAAAAGGAGCGCAACACCGATTGCAGGGAGAGAAAGCTTATCAGGGATTACTGAAGCGAGCGCGTCAAATAGAAAAATATACACCAAAGATACACTTACAAGCGCATCGCGTAAGAAGAGCAGGAAGTATTCCGTCGAAGAAACATACTCAGGAATCCAAATGCTAAAAATGATGCGCACAGCGAATACCATAAAGAGGAGCGCAAGCGCCCCCTCCGTTGCTGCGTAGTGCCAAGGCACCACCGCGCGACATTTGCGGCACTGTCCCTTCAGACGCATATGCCCTACCACAGGAAACATGTCCGCGACTCCTACGGGATGCGCGCATACCGCGCATGCACGACGAGAAAGCACCGCCTGGCCAGAAGGCGATCGAGCTACAAGAGCGTTCATGAGTGCGCCCGTGAGCAGTCCTGCTCCTCCCGCAAGGAGGATGAGTGCTATTTCAGCCAACATAGAAAAATATTATGGGGTCGTGGCTCCTTCCTCTTCGGCTGTATATACCTGACACACTCCTGCAGAGAATCCATTTTCCGTGAGACAGTTTGCTCCTTTTTGCAGTCCCAGTTCCGCATTGGCGGATTCTAATTCGAATTGGATGCGGAACGTTTCTTTATCAGAAGCGTAACAGTAGGCATTTTCTTTCCCTCCACAAGAAGAGAGATCCTTGAGTCCTTGTGCTGGCGTTTCAGGAACAAATTCAAGATAAGGCTCTGCGTCCGCTCCGCAAGGAGAAGAGAATCCCTCTGCGGCTAGGCACGCGGTCGCAACTTGTCCAAGCGGAATCGCCATGGCGGCCTCTGGATAGACTCCTTGCTCCATATAGAACAAATCGAGTCCGATCTGCATTTCTCGCATGTGCGCAATGCGTGTGACATCCCGCAATTGCGATCGGGCGTTAAGTACAAGAAATCCTGAAATTACTCCCAAAATTCCAATGACCGTTCCTATCGCGAGTACCTCTGTTCTATGCATAGACATGATTTATGGCAATTCTTTTCCTGCTCGTCGTACAATATCTCCCGGCGTTTGGTGTCCGCGGAGCGCTATGGTTGCGGCACCGGCTTCTAATAATCTTTCCGCCTCACCGTGACTCAGTTCATGTGCCTCTACAATAACACGGGCTTGCCGCAGGGTCGGAAGCGTCTTCCATCTTCGCAGAAGAAATTCCACCTCTTCTCGAGTCTGCATTTCAACAACGACCACATGGGGAAGAAATTGTACCGCTCTGCGCTCTGCATCTTCTGCACGCATTGACTCTTCCACCTCCCATCCCTCTTTTTCAAATCTGCGCGCAAGTACCCCCCGGTACAACGCGTCTGATGCAAGCACGATAACACGAGGTTCGCGCGAGTTCATAACACGCCTTTTTCCATTATCCGCAATGCCAATCCCGCCGCAACGCACAAACGAGGCCCCACTTCTTCAAGAATGGGCTTTGCTTCGGGAGGCGCTGCAATACGGGCCCAAGGGTTCCCAATATACACATTCACATTCAATGCTGAAGTGAAGTATGGATCAATACCCGGCAAATGCGCGGATCCTCCGGTGATGAGAATTTTTTCTACTGTTCTATGATCATGAAATGACTGATCTGCGTATACCTGTAAGGCGTACTTCATTTCGTGAACAATGGGTTGCAATGCGTCCTGCAGCGGCTTTGGGAGCACTGCAGCACCATATCCTAAATCACGCTTTGCAAGTTCGGCTTCTACCTCTGAAATACTCATGCTCTTCGCGAGCGCCTTTGTGATCTCCTCGCCCCCGCCTTTAATTCCTCTTGTAAGAAAAGGGATTCCCCCATCTGCAATAACAACATTCGTACGCTTTCCTCCCATATCGACGATCATGATTTGCGCATCCTCTTCGGATACCAAAGACCGCACCAAGGACATCACTTCGGTTTCTAAAGAGATGAGCTCAATACCAGCCTTTGCGAAGAGATCAAGATATTTCTGGATTAAGGTTTTGGGTGCTCCGGTAAGGAAAATGCGAATAAATCGTTCCTTTTCTCCTTTGATTACTTCGGATTTTCCTGCATTTTTGAGCGCCTCTTTATCGAGCACTACAGAATCAAGCACCATTTCTTCCACAGGGAGAGGGAAAACCTTCTTTGCCTGCGCTTCGATAGCGGGACGCAGATCTTCTGTGGGTGAAGACGGAAGTGGAATACTAATAATCGTGTGAAAGACTTCTGAAGCCGGGAGAGCGGCAACCGCTTTTTTCGCCCTTACTCCCGCCTCTTTACATACCCGTTTTATCAGATCGGCAACCCGGGAAGGATCTGCAAGGGAAGACAAATCTCCCTGGAGCGCAGGAACCTCCGCATATCCATACGTCGTCAAACGAGGCTTCTCTTTTTCTACGGTGAGCTCCACTACTTTCACCCCGGTTGTTCCAATATCAATACCGAGTAACCCAGTAAAGACCGGTTCTGTCGTTTTCTTCGATCCCCCAAAAAGTGCCATATGGGGAAAGTATAGCAGAAAAGCCCTCCCTACTTTTTCTCTCCTCTTCTATATGCAGTAGCCAAACAATCCGCGTATTCGTTCCAACGATTTCCTGCATGTGCCTTAATCCATGCCAACTTAATTTCTGGGCGCTTCTGCAATGTTTCGTGCACTTCCTGCACTAATTCAAGATTTTTGATCGCTTCTTTCTTTTTCCCCCGCGTCCACCCCTGTGCTTCCCAGTTTTTCGCCCAGAGCGTAAACGTTTTTACGCAGAGCTCGCTGTCTGAATAGACGGTCGTTGGGACTCCATGGGGAACAAGCCGAAATGCCGCAAGTAAGCCCATGAGCTCCATGCGGTTATTCGTGGTATGCGGCTCGTGTCCTGATTCTTCTGCAAGAATCTGATTCTCTACTACATAAACCGCTCCCCATCCTCCAGGTCCCGGGTTTGGCTCTGCAGCGCCATCAGTAAATACTCCTGTAAGAGGACCTCCCGTGTACTTCTCGAGCACTTCCTCTCGGGTGAGATTTTCTTCTTGGGCGGAAGATGATTTCTTGCACTTCATGCAGGTACTCGGTTTCCAATTAGGATATTTTGCAAGCGTCGCGGCAGGAAGAGAAAAGGTCTTCTCGCATACCTTGCAAAGAAATGAGGGGATGGACATACGTCCCACACTGTACACCAAGATTTCTTCCCCCTTAAAATACCCCTCTTTCTCGGAAGAAATTCTTTTCCAAGTCACGAGAGCATAAGCACGAATCATCCGCTCTCATGTTCTTATTTCGCTCTTCGAATATCGAGCATACGATACTGAAGCGACCGTTTTCCATTCCAGGTGTTCACTTCGACTTCGTATGCAATATCTACCCGATCTCCCATGCGCAAGTGAGGAGCAAGGTGACCGAAACCAAACCCCACGAATGTCACTTGTCTTCCCCCCTCTTCTCGCACTTTACAGCGTAAATGCGCGTTCGTAGACCCCATCCGTATCGTTTCTTCGAGCACGAGATTTCTTGCGGCAAAAATGGGCGAACGATTTCCTTCTCCAAAAGGCGCGCAACGGGAAAGATCTCCATACATCTCCCATGAAACCTCCGATGGCGCATATACCGCGTCAATCGCTAAGGTGTCACGAGGCCCCTCGCTTCCATAATAGGAACGAGCGAATGCATTCCCCCGTTCACGAAATGCTTGCACCATGTCTGGTCCTTTGAGCGTGAGTCCGCATGCCTGAGGGTGTCCTCCGCGTTTTACATACATTTCATCACCGCACGCATTCATGAGATCTACCAAATGCAATCCTCCCATACTCCTCCCTGAGCCCACTACATGGTCCCCTACATTCGTCAGTGCAAATGCAGGCTTCCCAAAATCATTCTGCAGTCTTCCGGCAATAAGTCCTACAATACCCGGAGCCCAATGTGGCGCATATGCGACGAGAAGCTGGTCATCCATGCACTGTGCACGCACTTGCTCCTCTGCTTCTTTATACATCTGCTGGAATACCGCCTGGCGTTCACGGTTCATACGCTCCAGTACCGCCGCCTTCTCTCCTGCTTCTTCGGGATTTTTCGCGGCGAGCGCTTCAAACGCAGCTGCAGCGGATGCCATGCGTCCTGCGGCATTGAGCCGAGGCCCAATACGAAATCCGATTGCCGTTGTATCAATCTCTGAAAATTCCGTTCCGCTCATTTCAATAAGGGCCCGCAATCCTGGGCGTCTCGTTTTTTGCAATACCCGTAGTCCATAGTATTCCAAGACACGGTTTTCACCCGTGAGCGGCATCACGTCGGTCACGGTTGCAATGGCTACTAAATCTAAAAACCACTTTTCATATCCCTGCGGGAACGTTGCACCACGCTTCTGCGCTTCAATAATGAGCGCGGAAGCAAACTTAAAGGCTACTCCCGTCCCACAAAGCGTTTTATTGGGATAGGTTTCGTTTGGCGCCAAGGGATGCAGCACGATTGCCTGATCAGGATAATACTGCCCGAGCTGATGGTGATCGCAGACAATCACCTGCATTCCTCGCTCATGCGCTCGACCAAGCTCAAGACCATTCGCGATCCCGCAATCTACGGTAATGAGAAGGTCCGTTCCTTCGTCTCCCAAGCGATCAACGGTATGCATCGCAACGCCATATCCATCCTTTTCTCTCTCCGGAAGAAACGCGACAATATTCGGTGACCATCCAAGCTTTGCCGCAATCTCGTGCAGCGCACCATGCAGGAGTGTCGTACCGCTTACTCCATCTGCATCATAGTCTCCATGAATGACGATCCGCTTTCCTGATTGCAAAGCATGAAGCGCAACATCAACCGCCTCTTGCATACGGGTAAACGCAAACGGACTATACGTTCCTTCTTCCCAGGAAGGATTCATGAATTTTTCTTTTTCCTGGGGAGCTATTCCTCGGTTTACCAAAAGCTGCGCAAGAAGGTCATCTTGCGTACGCTCAGCGATTTTCCACACTTTTTGTGAGAAGTCTTTTTCTAAAATAGGGCCTAACCTTAGCAGATTTTTACATTCCGCCAAGGGAGATATCCCGAGGAAGAAAACCCTGTATTTACAAGCAAGAAACCAATTCATCTCCCTCTATACTCCACTTCCTTTTTTCTCCATCTGTCGTCGTAATCACGAGCTGATTTGCATCAATCGAAAACTCTCCCGCTCTTTTGCCCTGAATTCCATAGAGCACTATGGCACCATTTCGGGCATCAAGTATTGCGTGACCTACACAAGCATCGCGTCGACTTCCACATCCCCACGTAGAAACGATATACGAACCCGCAAAATTCACTCCTCGTGAAACATCTTTCGTGATCGCGCTGCGATATTTTGACGCATCAGGCCAGGTAGAAAAGTCTACCCGCGCTACTCTTCCTTCATATTTTTCCATTTTTCGTTCTGTGCACGTTTCAGATTGTGCCATCTCCTTTTTTGTTTCTTCCCAACCTTCAAACGCAATAAAGTTTCCATCGACAAATTGTAAAAGCCCGTCACCCGGCGTCATGCACAGGGGAAAAGCTGAGCCATGCACCCATGCCCCGCCTCGCGCCGCACACAGTGCCGAAATATCAAAATCTGCACCTGTCTTCGTCTGCGGATAAAGAAAAGAAGCCCCTGTCCCCAATGCTCCGCTGAGCAAACTCCCAATAAACATTCCCAGGAGTTTCATAGAGAAGAGAAAAAGAATCATTATAAGATCTCTTCTTGTTGTACTTTCTTTTGTGCGAGTATCTCAAGCGCTTCATGCACAATGCGCTCATCCGCATTGACCGGAAAGATTCTTCGAAGACGTTCCGCACGTTCACTCCGATACTCTTGAGACTGCAACATCTTGGTGATTGCTTGCAATAATACTTGCGGCGTCATATGCGAGAGGACGTCCGCAGCCTCCTGCGCTTCCAATGCTCGCGCATTTTCTTCCTGCTGCGATCCAGGGAGAGGAATGATAATGGAAGCCTTACCAAGTGCAGCCAACTCTGAAATAGTTCCCATGCCCGCACGAGCAACCACAACATCTGCGACCGCATAGGCATCCGCGAGACCCTCATGGAGGAACTCAAGGGCAATGTAGGACTTTCCTTGCTCTTGCAATGTTTGCAACGCAGGAAGCATCTTTCCCCTTCCCGTAAGGTGGATCACATTTGCTATCCGAAGCACTTCATCAGCAATAATGAGCATTGCTTCATTCAGGGAAGCTGCTCCCGTGCCTCCCCCAAGGACTAACAGGGTCGGATACTCAGGACGAAGCCCGTATCGGTCTCGTGCACTTACTCGGTCACCCAATGCCAAGGTGCTTCTCACCATCGTCCCGACTACCGTGGTCTTCTTTGCGGGATAGGCTTCCGCGCTCTGAGGCCACGTCGTACTCATGCGCTTGGCGAACGGCGCCATGACGCGATTCGCCACACCTGGACGCACGTCGAGTTCATGCACCCACACGGGAATGCGCATCAGCCACGCTACCAGTGCCACAGGGACAGAAACATATGCCCCTGCAGAAAATACCATGTCGGGCCGTATCGCTTTGAGCATCTTCGCGGCCTTATACATGCTCCAAAGCATGTGCAACGGAATGAACGGATACGTCCACTTGCGATAGCGATTCATGCGAGGCGCAGTGAGTTCATAAAAAGGAATTTTCGCTCCTTCAACGAGTAGTCGTTCCGGGCCCTTCGGAGTTCCTATCCAAGAACAACGCACTTCCGGATCTCTCCTGCGCCACTGTGCCGCAACCGAAAGAAGGGGGGTGACTGGCCCCAATGTCCCTCCGCCGGTAAAGAGAATGTGATGCGCCATAGAGATTTTTTTTTATTTCCTTCCTCTTTCCATCGCTGCTTTTACAAAAGCTCTAAATAAAGGATGAGGTGACAGTGGTCGCGATTGAAACTCTGGGTGGAATTGTACCCCAACGAAAAAAGGATGATCCTTTACTTCAACAATCTCCACCAATGTTCCATCAGGAGAGACCCCGGATATTTCTAAGCCCGCGCTCTCCAGATCTTCTTTATATGCATTGTTGAATTCGTAACGATGACGGTGACGTTCAGAAATTGCTCTTTGGGTATACGCCTTTTCTGCCGTACTCCCCTCTTTCAGATGGCAGGGATACGACCCTAAACGCAATGTTCCTCCCACGCCTGGTCCTTTCAGCTTCTCTTCCTGTCCCTGCATGAGATGAATGACGGGGTATGTACTCTTTGGATTAATCTCTTCGGTATTTGCATCGCTCCATCCAAGCTCGGTGCGCGCGAATTCAATTACCGCGCATTGCATGCCATAGCAAATTCCGAAATAAGGAATTCGGTGTTTTCTCACAAAGCGGATTGCGGCAATTTTGCCCTCTATTCCTCGAGAGCCAAATCCCCCCGGAATAAGAATGCCGTCAAATGAACGCAGTTCTTCAAGCGCGTCAGGATTCTTTTCGTAAGTTTCTGCATTCAACCATTCAATAACCGGTTTCGCATGCTGCGCCCAACTCGCATGTTTAATCGCCTCCAAAACAGAAAGATATGCATCTGAGAGCAAAAAATCTCCGGTTGAAAAATATTTCCCGATGACCCCGATGCGTACTTCTTTCTGCGAAGTTCCAATGGTCTCCACGAATTGTTCCCAGGGGGCCAGATCTGGCTTCTTTTTTCGCTTTCCGAACGCGGTGAGGACACTATCTGCAAATCCCTGCGCTTCAAACGCAAGGGGCACCTCATAAATAGAGCGTACGTTTGCTGCAGTAATAATATGTTCTTTCGCTACACCGCAAAAACGGCTGAGCTTTTCTTTCCGAGGAGCATCCAAGGCGAGCTCCGAACGACAGATGAGAAAATCGGGGGCGAGTCCTGTTCGGTTCATTTCACGCACGGCGTGTTGCGTGGGCTTTGTTTTCATTTCTCCAATCGAGGGAGGCACCGGGAGATAACTCACGAGTACCGTCTTCACTCGTTTTGGATCGTGCAGCTGCATCATGCGTACTGCTTCAAGGAAGAGAATATTTTCATACTCCCCTACCGTTCCTCCGATTTCTATGAGCGTAAAATCAGCTTTTGCTTCTTTTGCCGCCGTTTTAATACGCGCAATGACTTCTTCGGGTACGCGCGGAACCACTTCAACACATTTCCCCTCATACTCTCCTCTGCGCTCACGTTCAATAACTGAGAGATAAATACGTCCAGTCGTCATGTAGTTTTTCTTGGTAATGTCGATATCCAAGAAACGCTCGTAATTCCCGATATCCTGATCGGTCTCATCTCCGTCTCTCGTCACAAATACTTCCCCGTGCTCAACGGGATTCATCGTGCCCGCATCCACATTCACATACGGATCAATCTTCATGGCGGTCACCTTATAGCCCCTCGCACGCAACAGGAGACCAAGTGCTGCGGTGGATGTTCCTTTGCCTACTCCACTCATTACGCCCCCCACCACGAAAATGTAGTTATGATCCATACGCAAAAAATTTTTGGCATTATACGACAAGTTCCTTCTGGGATTTTGAAACATTCAACACCACCCCCACGGCGGTCATCGCAATGGCGAGGGCCGTTCCTCCATAGCTCACAAACGGGAGAGGCACCCCCGTAATTGGAAGAAGAGCGACCATTGCTCCGATATTTACAAAGGCTTGAATCCCTAACCATGCCATGACTCCTACGACGAGATAGGTTCCAAAGGTGTCCGGCGCACGTTCCGCAATAACGAGCCCACGAAACAGCATGGCGACATACAAAATCACGAATGCCGAAGTAAGCACAAAACCTAGCTCTTCTGCGATGACCGCAAAAATACTATCTCCTGCCACTTCAGGAAGATATTGAAACTTTTGCAGACTGTGCCCATACCCTCTTCCTAAAAATCCTCCTGATCCGACCGCAAGGAGCGCCTGATTGATCTGATAGCCTGATCCTTGCTTATCAAGCTCCGGATGAAGAAAGGCGGTAAGACGCTCCGCGCGGTACGGGGATATGGTAAATAGTAACCAAAGCAATGCCGCTCCCGCTATTCCAAAAAATGCAAAATACTTGAGCGGAGCACCTGCAACAAAATAGACTGCCAGTGCCATCATGACGATAATTCCCATGGTTCCTGTATCTGGCTGCAAAAGGAGGAGCACCATAATAGCCCCCAATACTACAAGAAATGGAAGCAATCCCTTTGTAGCATCTTTTACGTTCTTTCCCATGGATCCTTCAAGCCAGGCGGCAAGATAGATAAGGAACGTGAATTTTACGAGTTCGGACGGTTGAAAGGAAAACAGACCGAGAGAGATCCAACTTCTCGAGCCCTTAATTTCGATCCCTAATCCGGGAACAAAAACGATGAGAAGGAGCAGGAGCGAGATTCCGAGCATGGGGAGTGCAAACTTTCTGTAGGACTGATGAGGCACAAGATATGCAACCGTGAAGCCTACCAATCCGGGAAGTACCCCGAAAAGCAACTGACGCGCGAGGAAGTAATACCCATTTCCATGGAAGCGATCAAAACCGAGCGGCCAAGAAGCTGATGCAAGCATGAGCAGGCCGAACACAAGCACTCCCGCAAAGAGTAGTGCAAAGATTTTATCTCCCGCAACATGCATTCCTCCAGAGCCACGCATATTTTTTATTGCGTGAGAAAGCCGTAATCAATAAATGCGAGCGCAAGACCAATACCCGCCCCCATCCAACTCAATACCCAAAAGCGCATGACCACTTTCGGTTCAGGCCATCCTTTGGCTTCAAAGTGGTGATGAATAGGCGCAATGAGAAATACCTTTTTCTTAAAGATTTTTTTTGATCCAATTTGGATAAACGTGGTGAGCGCCTCCGCGACAAAGACAATACCGATGATCGGCAAGAGAAATGCAGCGTTTGTGAGCATGGCCACTACTCCAAGCGTTACTCCCAAGCTCATCGCGCCTGTATCTCCCATGATAAAACGGGCGGGGTAGATATTGAACCAGAGGAAAGCAAGAATCGTTCCCACGATCACTGCACAAAATGCAGCCAAGTCCACTCTCCCCTGCATGAGTGCAATGACCGCGTATGCCGCAAACGCGGTTGCAAGGGTACCCCCCGCAAGTCCATCCAATCCGTCCGTTTGGTTTACCGAGAATGAAGTCGCCACAATAACCGCAACAAAAAACGGAACATACAACCACCCCATGAATATGTCTCCGTAGAGCGGAAGATGGAGCGTATCCCAGCCAAGCTTTACATAGAACCACCAAGCCCCCACCAAGGCAATCAGGGTGTACAGCACGAGACGATGAGAGATGCGGATTCCTCCTCCGTGAGGACCTATTTTGTAAATATTGAAAATATCGTCAGCTACCCCTACTCCACCTGCAATAATCAACGCCGCCAGAGGGAGCCAAGTCTGAGATCGTGAGAAAAAGTTGAGTTGCGCAAGCGTACTTCCTGGCTCAAGCCACGCAATTCCTGCAAAGAGCAGCGCGATGAAGCCTGTTGTCACCCACATGAGGAGACCGCCCATAGTTGGTACGCCGGCCTTCTTTTTATGAAGCTCGGCAAACATGGGCGCCGTGACCGCACTTCGGATACTCTTTCCTAAGCGGTATTTGTATAAAAAATGCGTCAACGCAGGAGTCCATGCGATGGCGAGAATAAATCCAAGTGTTGAAAGGATAAGTAATTTTGAGAGTGCGAAAGCATCAACCATATGCAATATTAATAAGCACGATACGCACCAGCGCAATCAGCGAGAGAACGCCTACGAAGAGCGTGGCCGTCCAGGCGGCAAGCGCGAGCATGGTTCTTTTTTTCAGGAGCGTTGCAGCTACCAGACCATTCACCAATGCAATCACGAGCGCAGCCGTAGAGACTTCAAACAACATCCACCACGGACCAAATGCATCAATACCTACATAGATGTTGTAGTGCAGGGGAACGCTGTCTCTTCCGTACACCAGAGGGAGGATTCGCCAGCTTAAGAGCGCCAAACCAAGGAGCCAACAGATCCCAAAAACTACCGTAGACGCCTTACGCACGACGGGAAGCAGTTCTTCTTCAATGACCGGTTGTTGTTTATTTGCTGCCACAAGGTTTTCCTTATTGTACCGCACGCACTGATCGTACTTGAGGAATCGCGCGTACCAAAGCTGTTTCTACACCTTCTTTTAACGTAATCTCTGCTAATCCACAGCCTACGCATGTTCCCAAAAGACGCACTACCACCTCTCCCGTCTGTTCGTTGCAAGATACGAGCTCGATACCTCCCGCATGGAGTTTTAGCGCTGTTTCTACGGTTTTTAATACCTCTCGCACCTGTTCTTCCATATGGGGATAGGGTACCTTGTTCCCCTTGACGTTCACAAGGGTTTTTGGTACTCTTTTCCACGTTTCCAGCGAATGCTGGCCGAATTCTTTACTTTCTATGGCACATAAATTAGCCCAAGGCTCCACACGAAACGGCCGCGATTCGCAGGCCAAGCGCCTCGGCGTCAAGCGCGCTGATGGTCAAGCAGTTACCACAGGACAGATTATCGTCCGTCAACGTGGTACCAAAGTCCACCCCGGTAAAAACGTTGGCGTGGGCGCAGACTACACTCTCTTCGCAATGAAGGATGGCGTCGTCAAGTTCGCAAAGCGCAAGTCTCCCAACTTCGTTGGCGCGCTCAAACTCCGCACCTACGTTTCCGTGGTGTAAAAAAATCGACTCTCATACGAGAGTCGATTTTTTTATTTCCTCTTTCGCTACCCTTCAGGCAATGCTTCTGCAATTACGGTCATCGTTGCTTCAAAACCTGTGGGGAATTCTAAGAGCACCTCGTGTGTTCCCGGCTCAGTGATGGGCGCCATCTTAATGACATCAAACCCCACCTTATATCCCATTTCTTTGAGTGAAGCCCGCACATCTTTGTAAGAAATGGGTTGCGCAAATTTTCCCTTTTTCATCTTTCCTGCAATAACCACTTCGAGGCCATCAAGTTCTCCTGCAAGCTGCTCATCTTCTCGCTCCTCTTTCGAGGTCTTTTTTACCTCTTCTTCTTTGGGAGGACCACCTGCGTTTTCAAATGCCAAATGTTGCGGAAACAAAAAGTTTACCGCGTATCCTTCCGGAACCTCCACCGTCGCCCCCGCGGGGCCGATGGAGCTGACATCTTCTGTAAGGGTAACCCACATAAGCGCAATGCTTTCTTTATTATACCAACCATATCACGATAGCTTGACCGGGACAGGAGCTCGCTTGCAGAAACCCATGCTACTCCCCGAATCGTTTCACCCTGTTCTTGTGGTTTTGGAGGGCGAATTGTCGCATCTGGAGGTGCCTCGAAGAGAAAATAGTAGATGTATTTGTGGATAAGCATCCCTTTATGCACGAACCGATCGCGGAACCAGATATCAATATGATCGAGCTTTGCGACGTACCTGAGATTACCTAACCCCATTTCTTCACGAATTTCCCTAATCGCTGTTTGACGATAGCGCTCTCCTGGCCGCACATGCCCCTTGGGAAAGGCCCATTTTCCGTACGAATCAATAACCATCGCAAACTGCAGGCCATCTTTCGTGCGACGAAAAACGAGGCCTCCGGCGGAGACTTCGTTTTTATGACGCTCTCGTTCACCCTCATTTCGTCGTGAGGAAACGGATCGCCGCGTCGAGTTGGGGGTCGAGGTTTGCATGGTAGTCGTCAAGCGTTCGAGTTACTTCCTGATCTGGCGCGATACCTTCCTTATCAATCGAACGACCCTTTGGGGTGAGCCAACGAGCAACTGTAATTTTTACCGCGCCTCCATCAGGCAGCTCTTGGTACTCCTGCACACTTCCCTTTCCAAAGGTTTGTTCACCGATAACGGTGGCATATCCATAATCTTGCAATGCTCCCGCAAAAATTTCCGATGCGGAGGCACTACCTCCGTTCACGAGCACAACGGTAGGCACATCTGCAAAACGACCATCGCCGTCTCCGGCAAATTCTGTACGCTCACCGCGAATTTCTTCCTGCATGACCGTATTGCTTCCCGTCCAGTACCCCGCAAGTGCAATTGCGGCCTCAAGGTATCCTCCAGGATTATTTCGCATGTCAACAATAATACCCTTAACGTTTGCTGCTTCAAGCGTATCCGCTGCCTCTCCAAAACTTGCAATCGTATCATCGCCAAACATACTTACCTCAACTACTCCGATGCCGTCCGGACGAATCGTCGTTTTTACGCTTTCAATACGAATTTCATCACGCGTTATCGTTACCGTACGCGCCTCGGTTTCTCCAGCACCAAGCAAGGTAAGCGTCACATCCGTTCCCTTTTCTCCACGGATTATCCCTACCGCTTGTGAAACCGTCATGCCGAGCGTATCGGTTCCATCGATGGCAAGAATAGCGTCCCCCGCTCGTACTCCCGCACGTTCTGCAGGGGTATCAGAGATGGGAGCGACAACGACAAGTCCTCCGGTATCATTCAGCCCAAGTTCGGCGCCAATGCCAAAGAAAGAACCGGAAAGTTCTTGAGAAAATTCTTCGGCCATTTTGGGAGTAAAGTACGCAGAATATGGATCGTTCAATCCATACATGAGGCCCTGAAGGGCACCTTCAAAAAGATCCTGGTCGGAAACCGGCTGGTCAACATACCGTTCACGTACCAAGCTCCACACTTGCCAAAAAAGTTCAAAGTCAACATCTGCCGCAATGTCCGCCGGTACGGTCACCGTGGTGCCAAAAATTCCTTCCGCCTGAACATTTCCTAAGAAGTCAGGACCCTTTCCGTACAGATATCCCCCAAAAAAGAGTGCGCCCGCAGCGCCTAAACCGAGAAAGACTTTCACCGGCATCCACAGCGCCCGCCACGACGTGTCGGGGGTTGTAGCCATATGAGGAAAGTGTACCATACGGAGCAGCGAAAGAAAAGCGGGTATTATATAGTGACTTAGGGAGATTTATATCACCGGCATGCAACGACCAAACCTCAAAACTCTCCCAAAATTTCCTGCGCCCCTCTCTCATCCATCCTCCACTATCTATGCTTTCTTACGCAGCACGCAAAGCCCTTTTCTTCCTCTTTGTCGGCATCTTTCTCGTGTCTGCTCCGCTCGTTGTTCTCTATACGGCCGGATACCGATTCAACCGAAATAATAATACTGTCCTCCAGACCGGAACACTCGCCATCGCGAGCGTTCCTCGAGGCGCAAGCACCTTCATTAACGGCGAAGATATTCGCGACGCTACTCCCGCCGTTCTTCAACGTCTTTCTACGGGTACTCGGACCGTCCGTCTCGTGAAAGAGGGCTATCACCCCTGGGAACGTACCGTCTCAGTTCAAAGTGGCGCAACAACCTATGTTACGGCGCCGCTTTTCCTGCAGGAGGATGCTCTCCCTCTTCAGCCCAATACTGCCGCATGGAACCGCGCACAAACCGCTCGTCTCATTGAAGAAGTTATCCTCCCCGAGAACATCCGCCTTACTCCTACCTCTGCAGGCGTAGAAGTGTATCTTGATTCGCTCACGAACTCTACGTTCCTCACGCTGCTTCCTACAGATAGCTATACTCCCTTCATTGTCGGTGACCAAGATCTCTTTGTGAAAAATAGCAAAGGAGAGGTCTTTGTTCTTTCTCTGACCCGAGCGCAAGCCGTCCAATCTTTAGGGAAAAATGTGATCGCATACGCGTGGGAGGAAAAAGAACGGCTTTTTGCCTGGACCGATGGACTTGAAGTTCGCACCTTCTCTCCTAGCAACAACAGCCAGGAACTCATTACTCGCCAAGGCGACCCCATCTCTGCACTCACCTTTGCGCATAATGGCGAAAGTCTGATTCTTGCGTCAGCTCAGGGACTCCTTGGTATTGATTTGACCTCCTACACCGACGGCCGTCTTCATACCACCCTCTTTTCTTTCTCTGAGCCTATGGAAGCATGGTTCTCGGAGGATGGAAGCACTGCTTATCTCGCGACCACATCCTCCTTCTCTTCTCTTCCTCTTACTCCATAGTTTCACTTATGCATGCTCCTCGGATAGCGGTTATTTACCTTTCGTTTCACTGCGATCCGTATCTTCCCGATCTCATTCCCTCTCTCGAGAAGGTGACGTACCCCAAAGATCGCTGGGCGCTCGTTATTCCTGACAATCCACACCCTACTCATGGTCTTTCCATGTCCATTCTTGAAAAGGAAGTTCTTGCGCGTTCAGAAAAAAGTCTCCCTCGAGTTATTCTTCTTCCCCAAGAAAAGAATCTTGGGTTTTCTGGAGGAAATAATGCAGGTATCCGATGGGCGCAAGAACATGGCTATGACTATGTGTATCTTCTCAACAACGACGCTCTTCCTGAGCAAGGATTTCTCGAACCCCTCGTTGATGCGATTGAGAAGGATCAAAGCATTGGCTGCGCTCAGTCGCTTATTACGCTTTATCCGCGTACTGATTTACTGAATACCAACGGGAATGCGTATCACTTCTTAGGATTCGGCTATTCAAACGGATATCTTACTTCGCGCGATCAGCAGATGGATCCTGTCTTCCCCATCAATTATGCGAGCGGCGCGGGAGTACTTCTTCGTGTCGATCTTTTGCAGAAATATGGTCTTTGGGATGAAGATTTCTGGATGTACCATGAAGATCTCGAATATTCTCTTCGACTGAAGATGCACGGATACTCGGTCGTCTGCGTGAGAGATTCGGTTATTGGGCATAAGTACGAATTCTCTCGCAGTATTACGAAGTTTCAATTCATGGAGCGCAATCGTTATGCGACATTACTCATGTTTTACAAGACTCCTACCCTTCTTCTCCTCCTCCCTGCTCTCTTGGGAGTTGAACTTGCCATGCTCTTTTTTGCCTGGAAGGGAGGATGGTTTGAGCAGAAGATGCTCGCGTATAAAGCGTGGCTTCACAAAGATTTTTGGCATATCTGGCTCGCAAAAAGAAAGCGCATTCAGGCTACTCGCAAAATCTCTGACCGCACCCTCCTCAAAGAATCGACCGTTGGGGAAATTCTTTTTCAAGAAGCGTCCGCGAGTTCACCGATTGTGAGATACGTTGCGAATCCTGTTCTTGGCCTCTATCGCCGCATCCTCATCTTCTTGGTGCAGTGGTAAACAAAAAAGACTCTTGAGCGAGTCTTTTTTGTTTAGGCTTCCAACAGAGAGCGCAGATAGTTTCCGTATCCACTCTTCATGTACGGCTCCGCAAGCTTTTCGAGCTGCGCGTCGGTGATAAACCCTTCACGCCACGCAACTTCTTCAATACATCCCACTTTTAATCCGGTGCGCTGCTGAATGACTTCAACAAAGTTTGCCGCATCGTGCATCGCCTCAAATGTTCCCGTATCAAGCCATGCCGTGCCTCGGCCAAGAAGCGATACCTTCAGCTTTTCTTTTTTGCGATATTCGTCAAGAACGCTCACGATTTCTATTTCTCCGCGATGACTCGGTTGAACCTGTTTTGCAATTGCTACCACCTCATTGTCGGTAAAGTACAAGCCTGCATTTGCGTAACTACTCTTCGGCTTTTCTGGCTTCTCTTCAATGGAGAGAACGTTCATGTTCGCATCAAATTCGTATACTCCATAGCGCTGAGGGTCTTTTACCCGAGCTGCAAATGCTACCGCGCCATCAACCTTGCGGTATTGTTTGAGCGTCTGTCCCATATCTGCTCCATGAAACAAGTTATCCCCCAAAATCATTCCCACCGAATCGTTTCCGATAAATTGTTCTCCAACGATATACGCATCAGCAAGACCCCGAGGCTCTTCTTGAACCGCATAGGAAAACGTACATCCAAGTCGCGATCCATCGCCAAGCAATTCTTCAAAGCGAGAAAGATCTTTTGGTGTAGAAATAATGAGTATTTCTCGAATGCCTGCAAGCATGAGGGTTGAGAGCGGATAGTAAATCATCGGCTTGTCGTAAACGGGAACAAGCTGCTTGATGACTCCTTGTGTAATAGGATACAGGCGGGTTCCTGAACCCCCTGCGAGAACAATTCCTTTCATATTCTTTATCCCTGGGAATTTTTCTCAGCAAACTTTTTCACCGTATCAAGAACCGCCTCTTGTACCGGTCGCATCGTGATTCCAAATTCTGACAAACGCTCTGACGCAAGGAAATTATTTGAACGCCCCTTTGTTGCAAGACCTTGCGCAACTAATTCTTCGTTTGAAATCCATTCACACGCGTGTGAAGGATCAACCATTTCTTTATAAAGCCCGAGGATCTCTCGGTGTTTAATCGTTCCTGGATTTGTAACATGGAAGAATCCGGTCGCTTTCTTTTCCATGAGCTTGTAGAAGACATCGACCATATCGTCTATCACGGTTATTGAATTCTCTACATCAATGACCTTCGGATATTTTGCGAGCTTCTCTAAAAGATTTCCCGGATTTGACGCGTGATCAATAGGCATGCGGATGCGTGCGATCCCTACATGAGGGAGCGTTGATAAGGCAAGATCTGCCGCCCATTTGGTGCGGCTATACGTTGCACTTGGATTTCCAAAATCATTTTCTCGCCATGCTTGATCTGGATGCTGGGATGGGCCATAAAAAATGCACCCTGATCCCATATGAAGCATATAAACTCCTCTTTCTTGGCACGCGAAAGCAACCCAAAGCGGAACCATCACATTTCCTTCAATCGTTTCTCGCTGATGAGATTCACACCAGTCCACATTTGGTGTTCCCTTTACTCCAATGGTGCATAGTACCGCATCGGGCTTCACGCGATCGATCTCCTGCAGCGCAGATTCAACCGAAGTAATGCGCACCTCAGAAAGTACCGCTTCATCTCCCCATGCCGTCGCACATCGATTTCCTAAATACCCTTTTCCAAAGATGAGAATTTTCATACAAGTATTACACCTTTCCTTGATAATGTTCTTCGTAATACGACTGATACGCTCCGGAAGTACAACGCTCAACCCATTCCTTATGCTCTTCAAACCACTTCATCGTCCTTTCTAGCCCCTCCTCAAGAGAAACGAGGGGCTCCCATCCGAGCTTTTCTTTCGCGAATGCGTAATCGATCGCATAGCGACGATCATGGCCGGGACGATCAGTGACGTAGGCGATGAAAGACTCATCACGTCCCGTAAGTGCAAGAAGTTTTTTGGTAAGCTCGAGATTTGTTATCTCGGCATCTTTTCCTCCGAATAAATACGTCTCTCCCTTTTCTCCCATGCGAAGTGCCATGTCCACTCCCCTGCAATGATCTTCGACATAAATCCAGTCTCGTACCTGACTTCCATCGCCATACACAGGAACCTTTTTTCCTGCTTTTAAGTTACGAATAAAGAGTGGAATTAGCTTTTCTGGAAAGTGAAATGGACCGTAGTTGTTTGAGCAATTGGAAATTGTCGCAAAAAGATCGTGCGTATTTACATATGCGCGTACCAAATGATCAGAAGCGGCCTTTGTAGCACTGTATGGATTCTTCGGATCGTATGGCGTGCTCTTTGAAAATGGCGGGTCGTTTGGTGTGAGTGCACCAAATACTTCGTCGGTTGAGACGTGGTGGAATCTTTTTTTATGGCGTACCGCCGCATCGAGGAGCGTTTGCGTGCCGAGTACATTCGTTCGCACGAACGGACGATTGTCTTTAATGGAGCGATCAACGTGCGTTTCTGCGGCAAAGTGCACAATAGCATCGCATTCGGCAACGAGCGCATCCATGCGTGCCTCGTCACAAATATCTGCTTTTTCAAAGCGCACGCGCGAACTCTTTACCGCATCTTCCAAGTTCTCTAAATTTCCCGCGTACGTGAGTACATCAACTGCGATAATTTCATCTTCGGGATGGGCGCCTAGTACATAATGCACGTAATTCGCGCCAATAAATCCCGCCGCACCGGTTACAAGAATTTTCATACTTTATTTTCTCGTCGAATTTTTTCTGCAGTTACATGTATTTCTTCTTTGGAGAGCTGTAGTTTTACATACGAACGTGGCGCGCCCTGTTTTCTTGGCATGATATGGACGTGCGTATGCATCACTTCTTGCCCTGCCACTTCACCATGATTCATGGCAAGGTTATACCCGTCGGCGCCAACGGCACGAAGGATTGTGGGAGCAATGCCGTGCACCGCGCGCATAATCGCTTCCGCGTCTTCGCTCGAGCCTTCGGAAAGATTTTTTGCGTGCGTTTTGGGTATGACGAGCGTGTGCCCCTCGCTCACGGGGGCGATATCAAGAAATGCGAGTACCTGCTCATTTTCGAAAATGATTTCTGCAGGAATTTCTTTTGCGATGATTTTACAGAAGAGACAGGGCATACTATAGATAAAAAAGTTAACATTTTGTCTTTCAGCGCCTTTATAAGAGAGAAGCTTCGAACAACATCCAAGCCGCCAAACTCATTCCATCACTTATATCTCCACTCTTTATCATCTTTCTTACATCTTCTGGTGTTAAATCTACAAAGATAAATTCTTCGGTCTCATCTGCCTCTGAAATACTTTCTTCACAGTTGGTTGCAAGGAAAACGAAACACTTTTCTGACCCTATTCCATTTAGAGGATAAAAATTCCCTAGAAATTTCAAACTTCCTGCAAGATGAGCTTCTTCGGAAAGCTCGCGTCTGGCTCCCACTTCAGGCTCATCAAATAAATCCCCGTGTTTTACACTTCCACCAGGAAACTCAATACTCTCCTCTTTGAGGGTATATCGAAACTGCTTTACGAATCTGATTTTCCCATTTGGAAGTACGGGTATTATTTTTAATGAAGATGGGGAATCTACCACATGGTACACCCCCTCCTTCCCTGAAGGTAAAGTGAATCTTTCCCTATAAACTGAATACCAGGGATTCTCATGAATGATTTCTTTACTATTGGGTATTGTCTTCCAAGACTTGAGCCGCATACTATCTTTTAGAGTAAACCTGCCAGCCATATCCTGCAAGGATGATGAGCGCTGGAAACAGGATCAAAATCGGGAAAGGAAAAATAAAGGATACGAATCCCGGATGTCTCCATTCAAAAAACGCAAAAACAAAAAGCGCGAAAAACCATGCAATAAAATGACGTGAGAAAGTGATCATATTATGGTCGTCGTTCCCACAGTCCTTTGATAAACCATTTCACTTCCCCAAGGACCGAGGTATTTCGCACAAAGATAACATTGAGCGCATGAATTGTTGGCTTATTTGCTACCTCCTCCACTCCTGGAAGCGACAAGATGAGCTTATAGGCTCCGTTTTCTTTTTGCACATTTTCTACCGCAAAAGTCACTGAACCTTTCTGCCATGCTCCGTGATTCTCTTCAGGAGTAAGCGGAAGAAGTACAAAAGATTGCGTCGTAAAATCTTGCATCAACCCCAGCTCAAATTTCTGCTGATCTTTTAGGTTATATAACACATCCACTTCCATTTCATGCCATAAGCCTGCGGGAGGAGTAATCGACATGTAGAGGGGCTCATCCCTCATCGTGATACATCCCCCTTGTTCATCTGTACATTCCAGCGTGCGTACATCAGGAAGGGGGCGCCCAATGAGTATCGATGATTCATCTGCGCGCCAGGAAATTTCTCGTGTACCCATGGGGGCAAGATAGATCCATGTCAGCAAACCGAAGAGTGCCGCCGGTAGTGCCGCCGGCAGCATCCAGGACTTGATCTCACTTGCGAGTAATTTCATAGAGCGTCTCTTCGTTGATCGTGAGCATCGGCGTAAACACTATCCCCTTTCCCGCTAATATCTGCTCATGCAAATAGCGGAGATCTTCCTCGGGAAGAGTAATGCTGAAGTAGTAAAGCGGCGCAGCTTCCAGAAGCGAAGGAATTGCCGCGTAGGTTTGCTCGCTTCGCAAAGGTACCACTACCGCGCGATGGGGCCACAGATATTTATCTGCTCGATCAACGATAATAATCGCGTTATCAGGGGTAGCCTCAAGAACTTTTTCGCGTTTTTCTTGAAACGTTAGGAGGGCTTCTCGGGTGTGGAGCACCCCATCATCACCTGCAAATACTACCTGCGTAGAACAGGCACCCATGAGCAGCAAAAGCGTCATCGGGAGCATTCCCGCAAGCTTTTGGGTTCGTTCGTTCTGCGCCCAGGTATATACACGATCTCGGATATAGAGAAGCGCATATGCCGTCGTAGGAGCTAGAAGAACAAACAGCGGAAGCCAGTAACGAACGTGCGAATTTCCTATGGAGATCACGGAAGGATCTGGATTATCAAAAAAGGTCCAGCTTCCGTACAAGATCACCAGGTAAAGAAGCGCTGTAGCTGCAATAGCTAGTGCAAGTATTTTTCTCTTTTCTCGTATCCATTTTTTTCGATGAACCGTAAGGCAGAGCGCCATTCCCCATACTCCGATCACCGTCATCCATGGATAGAGCTCCACACCATACTGCCATGCATTGCGCAACGTTGCATATTCGTGAAAGCCAAAAGGAAAAAGAAATGCACTTATCTTTGTGTACCACGGAATCTCTTGCGCAGAAACTGAAGCGCTTCCCACCTCCCACACCGCCTGATCTACGGTATAGCCCGTCGTCAGTGGATGTCCGTACACGGCGCTATTCAACAGCAAGGCCACTCCCCCTATCGCTACCGCACCGGCAATCCAGACTCCTATTTCTTTTGGATAGCTGAAAATATGTTTAAAGAAGAGTATTCCGGCAAGAAAAATTCCCACAATCCACAGAATCTCTGAAGGGCGAATCATGATGCCCAACGCAAAGAGTGCACCTGATAAGAAGAAAATGCCCAAACGTCGTGGAGCTTTCTTTTCTTGACGAGCATAGAGAGCCGCCCATACCGCACATAAAACCAATGCTACAAAAGGAACATTTGGCATGAGTGAACGGATACCGTAGTACCACCATGCAGGATGTATTGCGAGCACCGCTACCGTCATCGCCGACCACTCTTTCGATGCTCCTCCTAAACGCATGATGCGGTACAAGGCAAAGAGTCCTCCAAGCGCAAAAAGCGGTCCTGTACTTGCCGCAAGAAAAGGACTCACCAAAAAGAGGAGGCCTGTAAGGTACGGCATGCCAAGAAATCCTGCAGGAACGATTGAGCTCCCTATCGTTACCGTACTTCGGGGATGAAGAAGACCTCGTAACACTTCATTCCTCCCCTCTCTTACCTGAGCTCTTCCGGTCTCGGCGATACGCTCAGCAAATGTCCACGTCGCATGTTCGTCAGGAGAAACGAAAAGTCCATCAGTCGTGGCAAAGGGTACCGCCAGCGTACCGAGTGAAATCGCGTAGGCAAGTGCGAGCACGCCAAGCACGCATTTCTTCCACATGGCCATATAGCTAAAGGGAATAGGTGATCACTGCAATCACGGCAAATACCGTTGCGAGACCAAATGTATACTCACCCGCAGCGATAAAGACGGGAAGCTGCAGGGTAATTCCTAAGAGGAGAAATCCAATGGAGACGCACTGCAAAACCATCTTCGTTTTTCCCCATGCATTTGCCGACATGATCACTCCTCCACTTTGATTTTTTGAAAACGCCCAACGGAGCCCAGGGATCATATCCAAAAATAGTGCGAGAAATACGAGCCACGCATGGTAATACTGCAATGAAATAAGCAACATCACCGAACCTACGAGCAGTTTATCTGCAATGGGATCGAAGAAGATGCCCCAGGTAGTAATCCGATCGCGTACCCGCGCAAGCGAGCCATCGATCACGTCGGTAAAAGCGGTGAAGACAAAGAGAGGCACTGCCCAGACGTACGCCTCAGCAACGAGCAGCCATAGCACGATCGGGGTCAGCAAAAAGCGGAGCACCGTCATGTGATTCGGCTGAATAAGCTCTGGAATGAACGGTAAAATCACCGCTTTCATGAGATGATCATGGGGGTATAAACGTGGAGCTTGTTTTTCAGGCATACTCTATGAAAAGATGGTAACAAAATCTATGCGTCGTGTCTTTTTGGGCCTTACCCTACTCTCCTTTGTATCGCTCTTTGGCTCTGGTGTCTATTATCTCTCTTTCGTCACCCCAGGCAGCCTTGCACTCATAACGATTTTCGCTACTCTTGCCACGCTTTTGGTGGCACGCCTTGTGCCGATTGAGCAACTTGAGCAAGCGCCGATATTTGCTCGGGGCACTCCCGCCGTTTCGGGAGCACTTCTTCTTGGAGGTCTCCTCTCCCTGGGCGTATTTCTTTGGCGTGTCTTTGAAAGTCCCATCACCTCCGCTACCCGGTCGCTTTGGCTTCTTTTTCCCCCCGGTCACATTCTCTTCCTTGCCGCAGCCTGTATCGCAACGCTTCTCTTGTATCATACCTCCCCTCGATTAAGCGCATTTCTCGGAGGACTCACGGCAAGCACTACCGCCTCTCTCGCAGCCCTTCTCTTTCCCCTCGGCTTTGGCTTTGACCCCTTCCTTCACCGTGCAACTCTTGAACACATCGCCCTGCACGGAACCATTACTCCAAAGCCATTCTATTATATCGGCGCTTATATTCTTGAACTTTGGGGTCATCTTCTTTTTGCACTTCCTCTTTTCTTTTTAGATGTTCTTCTTGCGCCTCTTGGCATCGGCCTGGTCACCTGGATAGCACTTCGCAGCAAAAGCTTTCATCCTGCAGCGCTCGCCCTCCTTCCTTTTGCAGCCTTTATCAGTACTACTCCTCAGGCCGTGAGCTTTCTTTGGGTAGCTCTTCTTGTCCTTGCACTCTGCAATAAACTTCCTCGCGTATATCTCTGGATTTTTGCGCTCGCCGCATTCGCTGCTCATCCTCTTGCAGGCGTTCCCGCCCTCATGCTCGTTACCCTCTTTTCTGCTCAACAAACTTTCAGGAAATCCCCCCTTCCCCTTACCGTTCTTACGCTCCTCGGCATCTTCGGGATTCCGCTCATGTTCTTTGCCCAGCAACTCATCACTGGCACTGATGTCGGCTTCTCCTGGTTCACACTTACTGATTTTTCACGCATCCCTTCGCTTGGCTTCTTCGATCTTCGCGGTAAAGCACTTCTTGATAGCATCATGCTTTTTGGAGGAAATCTCTTCTTTATCACCCTTCTTCTTGCGATGATTGGATTCTTTACGCAACGGAATACTCAGCGAGCGTACCGGGTTCCTCTCGTTCTTTCCGCAATCATTGCCATGGGAAACTTCTTTATCTTGAGCCTCGGATTCAACTTCCCTTTTCTCATTTCTTACGAGCGCACCGATTTTGCCCTTCGTCTCATTACTCTTGCTTGGATCTTCCTTCTCCCGCTTGCATCGGAGGGCATTCGTTTCATCATCGAACAGATTGCTCACAAGAAAAAAGAGACGACTGCAAATCGTCTTGTACAAGCGTACGGAATTGTTTTCGTAACGCTTCTTTTCTCTGCAAATGTATACGTTTCCTTTCCTCGACATGATGGCTATTCCCGATCTGCGGCTTTCAATGTCACTCCCGCTGATCAAGAAATCGTGCATCGGATTGCAGATGATGCAAAAGACGAGGAGTATATCGTACTAAGCAACCAAACGCTGGCTTCCATGGCGGTGCAGGAGTTTGGCTTCTTTCAGTATTATCACGGCAGCATTTTCGCCTATCCTATTCCTACCAGCAGTCCCACCTACGCGCTTTTCTTGGAAATGATTGAAGGAGCACCAAATCTTGCAACCGTTGAGGAAGTAAAGCGTCTTACTGGAGCATCTCGGGTGTATTTTGTTGTTCATGATTACTGGTGGGAAGCGGATGACCGCATCGCTCAAGCAAAAAAAATAACTCATAATTGGTTTACGTCCAACGACGGAACCATTACGGTGTTTGCATTTTAGCTTTCATCGGGGAACCGCTTCACGCAAAAAGAGCCCTTTGGGCTCTTTTTTGTTTTTTAGCTATTATTCGCTCAATTTTCTATTTGCTCTTTGGGAGGATTGCGGTGCATGATCGCATTCTGCAATGTTTCAACAAGTTTATGCGCATACGTTTCAAGCGCATATCCTTCAACGCTTCCACGGATTTCCTCTCGCTTCTCGGCAAATTCTTCCTTTCTTCGATCCATTTCCTGCATGACTCGCTTCAGATCCTCCTCATTTCCCGGCGTAAATAGCATGCCTGTTTCGCCCTCGGTGATTAACTCTCCCACTCCTCCAATGCGCGATGCAATGACCGGCACTCCCGCCATGAGTGACTCATAGATGACCGTGGGAGAATTCTCATAACAGAGTGAGGGCACAATAAGTGCGTCCACTACCCCAAAGACATTCGTCAACTCTTCAGGCGGCGTATACCCCAGAAAAACAATGCGCTTGTCTTTTCCCGCGGCAGCTTCGACTTCGGGTTTCATGGGCCCTGCGCCGGCAATATAAAGACGTATATCGTCCTTTACTCGCGTCAGCGCATCGAGCAGGAAGCGTAATCCCTTGTGGTACCCCAGCTGGCCTACAAAAAGCAGCTTTAACGGCCCACCCGCGCGGCCTTTACGCTTATTTTGTGCATAATTTGGCGCAGGATTTTGCATTACTACGCGTTCACTCTTCGGAAAGAAATCATGTGCATCGTATACATCCTTGAGGTACTTTGACGGGAATACTACCAAATCAGGATTTCCGAATTTTTGCTTGCACACAAAACGATAGGCAGCATATGCGACGCGCTCAAGGAGATTCTGGCGTTCTTGTCCAAACATCATGAGACCGGAGGGGACGATGAGCTGCAAATCATGCACCACATGCACGTGAGGAACTTGCAAATCTGCAATGACGCTCGGGATGTTTAACCCAATGCCCTTCAGGTTGTGCGTCATGACGACATCGGGCTGCTCATCTCGCAAGATACTCCGTACGTGCTCCGCTCCATGCCAAGAAGCGGCATCTTGTATATGCCAGAGCAAACGGGTGATCCAGCGATGCTTGAAGTCATCCAAGGTAAAGTACAGGTTACGCGGATAGAATCGGTAGATTCGCTCCGTACTTGATCGATCGAGCACTTTTCTTGTTCCGAGGTGCTTTGGGTGTCCGGTAATCACAAACACGTCATGGCCAAGCGCCATGAGCTGGCCCACAGTGCGAACGATGACATTCTCCGCTCCCCCTCGCGCGAAGGGAGGATAGAGGTTGGTGATTATCCCGATCTTCATACTTATTCGCCCAGGGTACCTTGCTCTGTGTAGGCTCGCAAGAGCGCGGCTTGTTCTTCCTGGAGGGTCGCTTCTTTGCTTATCTTTTCGTGTGCTGCCTTTCCCCATTTTCGTCGTACGTCTGCATGTTTTGCCATATACTCCATTGCGGACGTCAAACTTGCAATATTTCCCGGCTCAACATGGAGTCCCGTTTGTTCGTGTGCAACAAGCGCGCGTACGCCGGGGAGCGCACTGACAATCGACGGAATTCCTGACGCACCTGCTTCGCGGGTTACTAGACCATAGGCCTCCGCGCCGCTTACCGAAGGCAACACGTGTACATCAGCCGCTTGGTACATTTCGGGCAACTCTTCCGCGAGGACCCCTCCCCAAAATGTCACTCGCTCTTTCATGCCGAGCTCTTTCGCGAGCTGTTCATAGGTGTCGCGCAAATCGCCATCGCCTACCAGCCAAAGCTTTGTTGCTCCCGTCTGCTCCATTTTTGCATATGCATGCAGTAAAAGGGGTACACCCTTAAATGCATGCGCCCTATCCATTCCTCCTACAAAGAGAAAAACGCATGTCTCCTCAGAAGTGCCACGTGCTATTCTTCGCTCGGTGTTTCTCCGAGGCATAAACCGGCGATCATCGACCCCAAAGGGTACTACACGTATTTTTTCTTGCGGAAGATTGAGGAGCTCTCCGTATTCTTGCGTACTCACGCAAATGACATCAGCGAGGTATTTTACGAGCGGCTCTTCAACCCAACGGTGTACAGCAAAAAGCGCTCTTCTTACCCACGCCCTTGGCTCTGCCTGTGCTCTCATGTGCCAAGAAATCACCAAGTGCTTTTTTGCGTATTTCGTCATGAGCGCCACGGGAAGCGCGGTTCCAAAAAAGGGATAGTGGATATGCACCACTTCCGCGCCGGAAATCTTTTCTCGCAGAGGCTTCCAGGGGAGCACTGCAGCATTTCCCCAGGCGTACCAGGGATCAAGAAGCGTTACCCACTCTTCTTGCGTAGCCTCCTTTCTTTTGTATCTTGGCGTCATGACCCGCACTTTATGTCCTGCTTCTCGTATAAGACTCACCTCTTGTGCCGCAACTGAACCCATCCCTCCTTTGTAGGGCGGATAGACGGGGCTCAACACGAGAATATGCATACTCTTTTCTTACTCTCCTCTTTCTCCTTCCTTCTTCACGGGAACTTTCGGATGCTGAAGAGCGATCTGTCGAACTAATTCCGTTATTTCTTCTTGCATCTTTTGCGTGCGCACAAATAAACGGTATACCGCGTAGAGCAATACGAGTACCGCTGCGTACACAAACAAGTCTGCTCCTCGCTCTACTCCCACCGCTTGAGCTACTCTGTCTGTTGCGCGTGGAATAATCGCGGCGATAGCAATCACCGTCCAAAGTGCCGAGAACGCCAAAAGCCAGTATCGAGAAACGATCTCTTTTTTATACTGTCCGTAGGTACGAACAATGATGAGGAGCGCAAAAAGAACAATGCTTATTTGAAATACCATATTTATCCTAACAGGCGCTTTTTAATAACATCCTTCATGATCGTGAGTGAGGCGCCAGGTCTTGCTGACTGTCCCTTTTTCAATACTTCATCGTTATATTGAATCGTCACAGGCCGCTCGACCACACGAAGACGCCGGGTAGGAATGAGGTCAAGAATTTCAGATGCGTGCGCCGCTCTATCAAGCGAAATGCGGAGTTTTTTCGCTGCATCTTTGGTGAGCGCGCGAAAACCGTTATGTGTATCCGTGAGCCGAATTCCGGAAACGAGAAGCGTAAAGAGCCTCCCTCCTGCGAGAGTGAGTTTTCGCGTAAATGGCATATTCTGAGCGTCCTTTCCCAGGAATCGCGAACCAAGCACAATGTCCGCTTCATCTTTCAAAAGCGGATCGATCATGGAGGGAATATCGGCACCCTCCATCTGTCCGTCCCCATCGAAATGGACGATAATATCCGCCCCGAGATTGCGAATCGCAAAGTCCGTTGCCGTTTGGAGCGCTGCTCCTTGTCCTCGGTTAATGACATGTCGGAGCACATACGCTCCTGCTGCATATGCCGCCTGTCCTGTGCGATCCGTGCTGCAGTCATCGGCGACCACTATGGCACTACAATAACGCAGCGCATCTTGCACGGCTTGTGCAATACGCTTTTCTTCATTGTACGCGGGGATAACAGCGACGGTGAGCGGCATATCTTTTACCTATCATCTCACCGGTTTATGACGCTCGCGTCAAGAGCACCTTATTTGCTCGAATATAATCGATCGTTTTTCGCAACCCGTCATCCATGCGCACCAACGGGATCCATCCGAGCTTTTCCCTCGCCTTTTGCAACGCAGGAAGCGCTAAAGGAATCATGTGCGGAGGCTGCGGCTCGTACTGAATAGGCACCGTCACTCCAGCAAGCTCCATGATTTTTTTTGCCACATCAGCAATAATGACGTCAGCATCATTGCCAATGTTTACGGGTCCGATTCCCCTTTCCGCCTTCATCAAACGCATCACTCCATCAACAACGTCGGTGACATAGGTGAGCGAGGTGGCGCTCTTTTCGTCACCCGCTATGACAATGGGCTCTTCATCGAGAACATTCAGCACAAAATCCGGAATTTGATGTCCGTGGAAAAGCGGCATGCGCGGGCCGTATGTTCTAAAAATACGTGCAATTTTTGCATCGAGCCCATGCGTGTCTGCATATGTTACGGTCATCGTTTCTGCAAAACGCTTTCCTTCGTTAAAGCATCCCCGGGGATTGAGATGATCAAATACCCCCAGTACATCTTCTTTTACCATGCCATGATCCGCATGACTGCCATAAATAGTCGCTGAAGATGCGAGGAGGAACTTTGCCTTATATTTTACCGCTACATCAAGCACGTGTTTTATTCCCACGGCGTTACTGAGTACCGCGTGCATGCGATACTTTTCAAAGTTTTTTACCGAGGTAGGCATTGCAAAGTGATAAATCTCTTGGATGCCTACGAACTTTACTTTAAACGGATCGAGCTCGCTAAATGCTTCAATCTGGAATGGCTCGTTGATATTGAGACGGAGAAATTGAAAATCAGGGTTTCTGAGCAGCGCATCAATATTCAATAAGCTCCCTGTCGAGATATCATCTACACAAATCACCCTATTTCCTTCCCGTAAGAGCGCCTCACAGAGAAAAGAGCCGATAAATCCAGCACCTCCGGTAACAAGTACATTTTTCTTTTCCATACGCTGTTCATTTTATCACCTACCATGCCCCCATCCAGGTGCCTTGCGCAGGAACGATGTCTTTTATCTCTCCCATGAGCGTTCCATCCGGCGCCCACACCTGCACACTCCCCGCATGCCCATGCGGCGCAGTCACGATATCCCAATATCCATCTACATCAATATCTGCAACGGACACATTTGTTCCTCCCCCATCCGTTACGTCCGTAATGAAGAACTCTCTCCAGAGCGCACCAATGTAGTTAAAAATGCGCACATGGCCCGCGCCTCCCGTGAGGGGACCAATCACGATTTCATCACGCTCATCGCCATCGAAGTCTCCTGCGCTCAAGGTGAGTCCTGCATCCATATTCGGCGCATATGCCAAGAAGTCTACAAGACGAGATCCGTCCGCATTGTAAACAGCTACCCGCGGCTCTTTATTTTGCGCAGCAATAATGAGCTCTTTTTCCCAGTCATGATCAACATCTGCAACGGCAACCGTGAAACGCGTCCCTTCCGCAAATCCCTCCACCGTGAAACGCGAGAGTTCTTCCCCGTATTGATCAAAAATAACCACGTCATTACTTACCCCTGCCCCGACCGCAGTCACAATTTCTTCAATCCCGTCTCCCGTTACATCTCCAATCGCTGCCGAAACGCCTTGGCGAGCGTTCTCATCGTATGCGAAGAATTCTCGCATGAGCGCACCGGAAACGGAAAATATACGCACTTGCGGCCCCCCGCCCACTCCGGGCGTTGCCACAATTTCTACCGCATTGTCGTCGTTGAGATCATCTACCGCAACCTGTACCCCGCCGGTGAATGCTTCACCAAATGCAAGGAACGATGCATATGCAACCCCATCTGCGCGCCACACCTGTACTTCCGACTTTCCCCCTGCTCGTGCACCGAGCACCATGTATGAATCGCGGGCGCCTGCAAAATCATTTACTTCATCATCAATACGTTCCTCGTCTTCTTCACGCTCTTCATCTCCTTCCTCCTGCATACCCACGAGCGTGGCCGCCACTTCTAAAGCGCGTGCGATGTTAATACGCCCTGCTCCGATCGCCCCCACTCCTGACAGCGTATGCGCAGGATCAACGCTCAACTTCAGCGCAGAACGCACATTGTCTACCGATATTTCAGGGTAATAACTCACAATAAGCGCCGCTGCCCCTGCAACGATAGGGCTTGCCATGGACGTTCCAGACCACGGCCCGATATATAACTCCCCTGCTTCCGCGCGGCTTCCCCTCTCTGCATATCCTAGCCCGTAGATTCCCTCTCCAGGAGCGGAGATGTCTGCGCAGCTTGATCCGAAATTGGTAAATCCCGTCTCTTGGTCGTCCGCATCAGTCGCCGCAACACCAATGACCCAATCGGAAACCGATCCTTGCAAACAGGCAGGATAGACCGGTACTTCATTGAGATCACGTGCGTCATTTCCCAGCGCGGCAACAATCACTACCCCTTGTTGATAGGCATGTTGCACCGCGTTTCTAAGTGAGGCATGCGCTTCATTTCCGGCAAAGCTCAAATTAATAACATCTGCGCCATTCCGCACCGCATACGCAATCGCCGCGGATGCATCAGATTCATTTCCACTTCCATGCTCATCGAGAATACGGAGCGGCATGATTTTTGCATTCCACGCAATTCCCGCGTATCCCTCGTGATTATTTCCTACCGCCCCCACAATGCCTGCGACCACTGTTCCGTGCGACTGCGCCTCAGGATCACTCGAGTGCTCGAGCTCAGGTGCGGGAGTTGCATCATTATCAATGAAGTCCCACCCTTGCGTATCATCAATATATCCATTTCCATCATCGTCCTTTCCATTTCCTGCAATTTCCCCTGCGTTGCTCCAGAGGTTTCCTGCAAGATCGGGGTGATCCAAGGCAATGCCCGTATCGAGCACTGCTACAACGACCTCTTCGCTGCCGGTCGTGATCTCCCATGCCTCTGGTGCTGAAATGTGTGGAAGATACCAGAGATCCGCATACTTGGTGTCATTGGGCGTACGAGCGAGCGCCAGAGCAGGCGTTACCATTCCCAGGAGGGCGATCAGTGCAAGGGGCTTATGCATATGGGCGTATTATGCCACATAACATAAAACATCCCGTCATTGCGTAGATACGGCTTCGTGGGCCGTATCTACGCATAGGAGCACAACGGGATGTTCTTATTCGGTAGGATTTTTCAGTTCTCGTCCTTCAGCATTATCTCGTGCGCCAGATGCTGTCCGACACGCGCTCAGCACTTCTCTTTTTTCATCTTCCACTTGCTGACGAATTTCACCGGTCTCCGCAATCGTTTCTGCAACCTCGAAATGATCTTTTGCCTTTGTGCAGTCTCCCGCTTCCCCGTACCAACGCCCTAAGCCAAGCATGTTAAACATTTTTCGCCCAACGGTCTCAACCGAATCTTCATAGAGCTCCTTGATCTTTTCTTTTTCTTCAGGGAACTGCTCCTTCAGAATATTTATTGCATCACGGTAGGTTTGTTCCATTGGCGTCAGTTCTACGGCGCGCAGATATGCATTTTTTGCGTCCTCCCAATCTTGCATAAGACGGAGCGTATATCCGTACGAGCTCCAGAATCCGCTATTGAGCGAATTTTCTTCGATCGCTTTTTCCAACGATTCTCGCGCAAGAATGAGATCACCAAGCAACAGTGCATCATTTGCAATCGATGCGTAGAGATTTTCATCCACATCTTCCCCTGCATCTTCCGTTGCTTGTATGGATGCTTGTGCCGTTGCAATACGCTGCTCTGCGAGCGCGCGCACGCCTTCATCGGATTGCACCTCAATGCGAGTTACCAATCCCTTATAGGGATCTCGGTTTACCCAGGCATATGCCCCCAACGCAAGCGCTCCAATCAGCGCGATTGCGACCACTCCCCCGATCCATTGCTCACGAGAAATATTCCTGAAATTCATATAAAAAAACTGTAGCAGAGAGTGCTTCGGATGAAAAGAGCATGGTTCTTTTTGAGAAAACCAAACCCCCGGCACAAGGCCGGGGGTTTTGGCGTTCGCATCATTCTTCTTACGAAGATCGATGGTTAGAACTGTACAGACGAAGCACCACTGAAGTCGGTGATGTCGACGAGGTAAGCACCCCACCAGTCATCAGTCGTTCCAGTAGCTCCCGCTACGCCGTCATCCTTCCAGAGGAAAGAGGTTGGGAGGCGGAAGATGTCATCGGACGTACCGATGCCGGTGTTCGCCATAACGTTGGTACCAAGGTATCCACGAACAACCGTAAGGTCATTGGTGCTAATGTTGGTTACAAGCATGCGTTCATCGGAAGCGGAAACGCCGTCGTCAGCAACGTCGAAGATGATGATATCTCCAACGCTGAATGCAGCTCCGGAATCTACGGTGATTACCGTATCGGTTACTGCAATCGAGGTTTCAGCAGAAGCATCAGCAACTGCGTCGTAGTTCGTTGAAGCAGGATCGCTTACAATTTCGAACAATACGCTGTCGTCGGTAGATGCACCTGCTGCACTCATGTAGAGCGAGTAGGTCTTTGTGGTTCCTGCAGCAACTACTTCATCGGTTGGGAATGCTACACCAACAAATGCGATATCAGCTGCGGTACCGTCACATGCTACTACTTCGCTGGAAGCTACCTTGTGCAAGCTCCAGTTTGCAGAAGCCGTATCAAGAGCGGTCGAAAGGTTCGAGCGATCGAAAATATCGAAATCTGCACCAGTCTTTACATAGGTTCCTGGAGACGCGGTATCACACGTGTTCCAATCAGCACCTCCTACATCGGAAGCGCTCATGCGGAACATGATGCGATCGATGACTACATCTTCACCTGCGGTTGCGGAAACGTTGAAGCGAAGAACTTCAGGGCGTCCACCTGCAACACCCGTAGAAGGAGAAGAGGAAGAGCGAGCTACAGATGGGTAGGTTTCCTTCACGACGAAGGTAGGTACGCCATCGGTAGATTCAAGATCGTCACCAAGGTCAGCAACGGAAGCACCGTTTACTTCAGAACCCGAGCCAGAGCCCGTAGCCTTGAAGTAGGTGTTTCCTGCTCCGGAGGTGTAAAGACCCATACGTACCTTTTCGTTTGAGGTAGCAGAACCACCAGAAACGCGGTCAGTCGTAGGAACGTTTACGTATACCTCAACGTCGGTAGGTTCATCTACTGCTACTGGGATCGAAAGACCCGAGAAGCGAGCGATGTTTCCAGAGAGCGCTGCGGTAGGAGCAGTTCCGGTCATACCATCCCATGCAAGAGAAACAACGGAAATGTTGTTTGCGTATGCAGCGGAGTTGGAAGAGCCCGTATCATCTTCAGCTTGTTCTTCAGAGAAGGACAAGGTGTTGAGGACGAAATCTTCGTTGGTAGCCGTAAAGCGGTAGGTTGCTACATGGCTGTTGGACGTGCCCGTGCGGAGGAAATCCGCATCTGGCATGTCTGCTGCAGCGGATGCTGCGAGAGAACCACTTGCTGCGATGGTCACAACGCGATCCACCGTTGTTGCGCTGCCGTTTACTGCGTCACCCGTTGCCGTTACATCGTCACCATCTTCGTCTTCGGCGATCACATCAGAAGATGCATCAACGATATCGAATGCGAAATGACGGTTGGAGGTTTCGGATGGGTTTGCAAGGTTACACTTTACCGTAAGGGTTGCAACTTCGGAAGCGTCGAGCATCCAGTCCATACTATCAAACGTGATCGTCTGACCGTTGGAAGAAGGAGACTCTGGGCCACCTACGATTTCAGAACCGTGGTAAAGCGAGCAAGATTCAATGAAGTCATTGACGTCTGCGTTCGTTTCACCTCCGATCGTGAAGGTTGCATCACCATCGTCATCTCCGTATGCGGAGAGCACGATTTCACTTACCGTGATATCAGATGCGTCACCTGCCGTGAAGGTGAATCCTACAGCAGCATGGCTGTCGGTTCCCTGAACGGTCGTGGTATCAACTGGCGTAGAAGCCAAGCTGATTGCAAGAGAAGCTGCACGTGCGGTTTGGTTGAAACCTACAACGCCAGATGCTGGAACGATGTCGGTTACCGTGTCACCGTTTGCATCCTCAATGTCGAGACCGGAAACGGTTACCTCGGCTAAGAAGATGGTTCCGGAACCAACCAAATCATCTACGTCTGCAACAACTGCGAGATTGAGGGTTTCACCCGCTTCAATCGTGAAGTCATCGGTGAACGTAAGCGTTTCGTCAGCGTCATCGGTTCCCGTAAGTTCGAGAGATGCGCCAACGGTGCGGCCACTGTCGGTATCTACCACCTTGATATCAGTCAAGGAAGGTACGGATCCCGTCGTGAAAAGACCATCAGTGTCATCATCTCCGCCGTTCTCTACTGCATCACGAGCGTCGCCATCAGCGTCGTCGTCAGAGTAAAGCTTTACCGCCATCGACTTCACATCTACCGTCTGTGCAGACGTGATGGAGAATTCGAGAAGCGTCTGGTCCTGTGCGTCGATCTGAATGTCGCCTACTGCAGGGCCGTTGAATGCAAGCGTTACATCGCCGCCTTGAACGACACTGTAGGAACACTGCACGGACGACGTACATGCACTGTCATCGTATTCCTCTATGTTTGTTGCCATGCCGAATCCGTAGTCTCCACCGATCGCGAGAATGTCTACCGCGTTTTCAGCGTACACACGGATAACGTCGGACGACTTTCCACCAATATCAGCGGAAAGGGTGAAGACGTTATTATCACCTTCTTCAATGAAGAAAGGCTCGTCTGCAAGGCTACATACAACCTGGTCACGAGAGGTGTTTTCACACTCTGCGAGCCAGTCGGAACCATCCCAGAGGTTGAAATCGGAGTGATCTCCTGCATCCTCAACTTCGAGGGTGATGAGCTCTACGTCAGCATCTTCAGTACCTGCGGACAATCGGAACTTCGCAATTTCTGCGTCTTGTTCACCGATTGCAGGGTCCTGGATGCTTCCTGCAGCCTCAATCGTCAACGTTCCAGAGCTTGCTCCACCTACGGTGAATTCATCGCCTTCGATTGGGAAGCGACCAGAAACGTCACCCGATGCGGTTACCATATCTGCAGATTCGAGCTCGAATCCGAAGGTGGAAGCTGCATCTGCGAGGGTAGCAACCGTTGCCTTTACCGTAAGGGTTACGGAATCGCGAGCACCAAGCTCAACATCAAGAGAGTTGAAAGTTACTTCGCGGGTAGAAGAGTTGATCGAGCGAGCATCGGTCAAGCGAGTATCACCTTCGTAAAGGTACACTGCGGAGAGCGTGCTTGCTGCGCCTGCTCCGGTAAGGGAGAGGGTAACGCCGTCAAGAACTGCTTCTTCGGAACCTGCTTCAACGTCGAAAGCGAATACTTCAACGCCGTTTGCGCCCTTCGTAACCGTAGAACCAGCTGGCATCGAAGATGCCGCAGAGATTTCAACGTCTCCCATTGCGGAAGAGTCGTCATCGCTGGTTTCCGTCTGAGCAGCGTCTACAAGGGAGGTCATCTCGGAAGAGATTTCATCACCCATGGTCAAATCGCTGTCATCGATGTTTGCACCGTCCAAAACGAACTTCGACATGAAGTTGTTTGCGGACATACCTGCGGAGGTAACCTCGCGCATTTCACCATCCCAAGAAAGGTAGGTGGTTCCTCCCATTTCATAGAGCGCACCTTCGTATGCAGCTGCTTCCATGAGAGAAGTTCCCTCAGTGTAATCAGCGAAGAATACGTCTGGTACGTCTACGATACGCTTGTTCCAATCGGAACCAGCGAGATCTTCTGCGATGTCTGCGGTTTCAATCCAGTGAATCATGCCGTTGCGAGCAACTGCATATACATCAGCGATGGACTGCACCTTGATCCACCAAGAACCTGGGCGCATTACTACGTTACCACCGAGGGTGATATCGGAGAGTGCACTGTCAGAAATGGTAGATACGTCATTGAAGTTTGAGTACCAAGTGAAGTACGTTGCTTCGTTAGGGAAAACGTAGCGCATACCGTCGTAACCGTAGTAGTAGACGGTAGAGAGCGACGTTCCCTTAATGAGATCGCCAGCAGAAGCTGCGCTCACCGATGCAGGGGAAACGAGAAGGCCTGCACCTACAGAGAAAGCGATGGTCGCTGCAGCTACTGCTGCAGAGAAAGCACGCTTACCTGTTTCAAGAACATGTTGCATAAGCAAAATAAATGTGACTCTTTTTACCCCAAGAGCCGGGGGTGATGTGAAGAAGGACAAATCCGGCCCTGCGGCCTCGACCTTGCTTGGTTTTGTCAGGGATGCGAACGCCATCCCTTCGGAATCCACCACGCTTGCGCATGATGCCTTCTGAAGGAAGGGCGAGGTCCGCCTAGGGCGTCTCCTCTCCCGTTTCCTGCGTATCGTCGTCTGTTTTTTCTTTCGCTTCGTTTTCCATGAATGCCTGCGTAATGGATTCTTCGATGAACGTCAGCTCTTTCTCCATGCCCGCGAGCGCAGCATCCATTTCTTTTAAGGTATCAAGTGCGGATCGCACTCCTCCGGCTGCGAATCCATCCATAATGGAAGGGAGTTTCGCATCCATTTCTTCCATGGCTTTTTTCATATTCGCAAATGTTGATTTTTCAGGGAGTGTAACACCCGCCTGTGCAAGGATCTCTTTTTGCTCCACCGCGATGCCTTCGATGGTCGTGATGCGGTGCAGCACCAGTGCACGACGGGTTTCTATTTCTCCAAAAAGATTTCGGAATACTTTTCCTACTTCAACGGTCGAACGGTCGCTTGGGGCGGTTTCGTGCGCAATAATCGTTACATCGGTTGCAACATCTGCAATTGATTGCGTGGTTTGCGTGACCTGTTCTGCCACCTGGCGTGTATTTACTCCCGCTTCTTCTGTGTGCTGATCTTCGCTTACTCCTTCCTGTCCACTGCTTGCGGTGGTAATTTCTTCCGCATTTCGCGTGAGCAGGGCAACCTGGTCAAGTACTGAAGCTGCCGTGGAGAGTGCCTGGGTTTGATCTTGCTCTTGGAGCATTTGCAGATCCGTCGTCGCAGAGGCGATTTCTCGCTGGTACGCCGTAACCGTTTCAGGGATGTACTGTGCTCTGTTTGGCTCTTCTTGCACGGCGCGTTGGAGTGCCGCAACCTCCTCAAGGCGACGACCTGCGAATTCGGTATGCAGAACCGCTCGACGATCAAGGGAAGCCATGCGGATTTGCGCACGTTCCGCAATGATCTTTACGTTATAAAGCGTATCTCCTGGCAAACTGTACTGGGCTGCAGATGTGGTCACCCACCCTCCCGCTACAAATACCAAAGATGCCGCAGTCACTGCAACCGGCTTATAGATCAGGGATTGCAAAAATCCCACGGTGTAAGCCGTAGATGAAGGAGCGGATTCAAATACCGCCTCGGGAATTGCACTGAGCAACCGCGCCCGAGCCTGTGCATGTACCTCAGCATCAACCGCACCTGCCTGAGGCAGGTTTTTTGCTTTTCGCAATGCGGGAGGCAAAAACATCACAGCGTTATGAAGGTAATATTTTTTTAAGCGCAGCCTTTGCACGATGCAAGAGGACGCGAATGTTATTTGGCGTTTTGGTAAGTGCAGCAGCAATCTCTTCTATTTCCATCTCGCTGAGATAGCGCATGACGAGCACTTCTTTGTACTCCTCTTTCATGCCTTGCAGCACTTCGATCACCTGAGCACCTTCGATCCGAAGATCGGTCGCTTGTTCGATATCTGTACCCGCTTGGAGCGAAGCTTCGAGCGCTTCCGTCAATGCTTCAGGCGTCTTTTTGCGGTAAAAGTCCGCAACAAGATTTCTCGCAATGCGAAAGAGCAAGGCGCCTACATCTTCTACCATGCTCGATGTCATATACTCCCATGCACGCAAGAACGTTTCGTGAAGTAAATCTTCCGCATCCTCTTTACGAGGAAGTTTAAAGAAGAGAAACCTGCGAATACGGTTTGCGTACAGGTCGTAGAGCTCTCCATATGCTTGCCCGTCACGAGCAGTGAATACTCGCTTCGCAAGATATTTCGTGCGATATCCTGACATGTAAGTAGACGTACGAGGGGGAGAATTATTACAGTTCGGATTTTCTCCTCGCAAAAATCCTATACAATGTACCCCATACGAAGCCCCCAGATTACGGAAATTAGCCAAAAAAAGCAAGCATATGCCTCCTTTTGCCCCTATTCGCCTCTCTGTTTCCGAGGCTGCAAAGTTTCTCGGCGTCAGCACACGGACCATTCGGCGCGCCATTGCTGCCGAAGCGGTTACCTATATAGTCGTAAAAGACCGCTATAAAATTACACTCGATTCCCTCCTGCAATGGGCAGAAGAGACCTCTACCGTACAAAAAAAGCTGAATACGGTAGGTTTTGGCATGTTTGTGGAAAAATGGCGTATTCCCTCGCGGAAAAAAATAAAAAAAACCTGACATTATTCGTAGAGACGACCCGGCGGGTCGTCTCTACGACATCAGGTTTTTTTATTTTATGGCAATTTTCATCATTCCCCATGGTGCAGTTTTTTGTTCTGCGTACACTTCGGTGGTTTTTTTTGCGATATCGTCCCAGTGATACTCCGTTTCCACCACTTCTCGGGACAAGCGCCCGAGCGCGGTTGCTTGGAGCGGATCACGTACGAGATCAAGGATCGCGTACGCGAGCGCATTCGTATCTCCCACCGGTACAGGAATTCCACTTTCTGCAAGGAGCTCCATGTTTTCAGGAATATCAGAACCTACGACTGCTTTTCCATATCCCATTGCTTCAAGAACGGCGATTGGTAATCCTTCACTTTGTGAAGGGTGCGCAACAAAGGACGCTCCCATAAAGAGTGCTTCAAGCGACTCTCCGGTTTGATATCCGGTCATAACGATGGAAGGATTCATTGCGGCATGTGCGCGCAATTGCGCAACATAGTCATCTGTAAAAGCCGAGTCACCGACAATCGCAAGCTTCATGTCCTTCATGAGCACCGGATCAAGATCGCGTGCTTTTTCCCATGCAGCCATGAGCGTGTGGGCGCCCTTGTGCGGCACCAACCGAGACACCATGAGCACATAGCGGTACGGCTGAAGACCAAAAGGGTCAAGGAGAACCGGGTCGAGCGAAGCACGGCGAGGCGTAATGCCGTTTGGAATATAGGTCGCTGTTCCGCGCCATGCGCTTTTTGCATAGGTAGAAAGCGTTTTACTTACGGCGATCGTTTCATGCGGGAAAAGCAGTGCTGCTTTTTCTCCAAGCAACAACATCACGCGAGCAAATGCTCCCCACTTCGCATGCTTTCGATCCACGCAGTGGAACGTTACGACGGTCTTTGCGCGTGGCGCAAAAAGACGAGGGAGAAATGCGAAGAGCGCAGGACCTACTCCGTGAAAATGATAAATATCCGGACGCTCAAATACGAGCGCGTGCAGGGTGGAAAGCAACGTATGCGTTGCCGCATCCGCATGCTTGGTCACCCATGAAGGAACGCGAATCAATCGGATTCCGTTATAGCGATCTCCCGCATGCTTTCCTACATACCACGGGCGAACATAGGTCACGACATCGTGGCCCATGCGCACCAAACGTGTTGCGAGTTCCGCAACGTGCGTTTCGATGCCTCCAAAGCGACTTGGAATGCCTTTTGTACCCAACATGGCAATTTTCATAACCAGCCATTGTAGCAAAAAAACGGCTTTTGGTCAATGAAAAAAGAAGTGGTTTTTTTGTAAAAAAATGGCTAAATTGTGGCTTATTTTAGCCACAATTATAGTTATCCACAGCACGATTCTTTACAAAGTATCTTTCTGATGAATTGCCTCTTGATAGACGGCAAAAAGCGCCTTCATGTGCTTGCGCGGGTCTCCCACTTCCCTTCCTCGTGCCCTTGCCTGCTCCTGCATCTCTTGTATGCGGGCAGGTTTTTTCTCCCCCTCAGGTAAGAGCAGACGAATATCTCTTTCCCAGGCATCAAGCGCATCTGGGTGCTCTACAAATCCTGAAACCCCGTGCTCAACAATCTCAGACAGTCCCCCTTGATTACTCACGATTGCCGGCGTCCCCACGGTTAACGCCTCCAATGCCACGAGCCCAAACGGCTCTGACCATCGGGAAGGTACGATCACCGCTGACACTTCTTCCATGAGGCTCCAGAGCATCTTTGGGCTGAGCATCGATTGCAGCAGGATGTTCTTTCTTTTCATTGCGACATTTCTTACATATGCCTCCTCGCTTCCATGCCCTGCGCAGATAAACTCCACATCGGGCATACGCGCCGCAAGCTCGAGAAAGACATCTATGCCCTTATACGTTTCAAATCGGCTTGCAAACAGCACCGCCTTTCTGCGCGTCACCCTTTTCGTTTTTCTTTCATGATACGCAAACGCTCCGGACGGAAGCGGAATAACCTCAATGCGCGAAGCAGCATATCCCCCTTCTTGCAAGGCGCGTTTGACCGTCTCTGAGGCCGTGAGTATATGACTTACGTTTTGTGTCCACATCCCCATACTCTTCTGCAGGCGCACGATCGCGTCGCTCACTGCCGTTGCCACAAAAGATTGCTTGATGCAGCGCGTCCGCGCTACTTCGATCCACGAGGCACGAGGAGAGATCGGCTCCCTGCCGTCAAAGAGTCCGTAATTTGCAGAAATGTATCCATAGTCGTGTGCGGTGAGTACCACCGGTACGCCGCACCGCTTTGCTGCACTTAATACTGCAGGGGAAAGATGCGTATATACATTATGTGCATGGATAACGTCAGGCTGAAACGCCGCAATCATGGCCATGGTTTTTTTGTACGCTTCCCTACTCCACAACGCTCGCCCAAGCTGGCGAAACGCATGCACCCCCCTTCCCACCTGTTCTGTTTCGAGCGCACTGATAAAAAAGTGCTCCCAGGGGGAAGGGAGATTTTTTGGATGATGCATGGCAAGTACGGCCGTTGCATGCCCTTCCGCGTCCGAAAGACGCATGATGTCGTGCATGTAGCGTCCTACCCCATCTCGTTCGTGGTTGTACTTATGAATATGCAAAATGCGCATATTATTCTTCATCGTTCTTTACGCGAGCGACCACCCATCCACCTAATACCCATACATAGGGCGCCATGGTACGCACTTCAAAGTACGTTGCCAGGAAAGCATTTACGGAAAACGCCACAAGTACTGCCGCAGTAGCTCCCGCAAGCGCACGGACATCTTTATCTTCATGTTCTTGCGCCGTCCGTACGCACAGCGCGAAAAGTCCCACATAAAACCATAAAAAGGTTGCGAGTCCGAGGGTACCCATCTCTCCCCACAAGCTCATCCAATTGTTGTCGATGTATCCTCCTGTTCCATACACGCCAAACGGCAAGCTCAATCGATCGTATACGAGCGTGTTCCCTAATGCTGCCGCAGCTCCTCCTCCATATTGTCCTGGCCCTACGCCAAAAACCGGCGCTGAAGGAACAACGGTTCTCAGGGTTTCTGCAATCCAATATAAACGACCAAGACCGACATATTCCCCTCTCCAGCGTTCGTATGAAAAAGCTTCAAAGAAACGTTCGGCTACGGTTTGCTCAGGCGTGTCGATCAGGGTATGCACCAAGAAATTGCTCCCTACGACGTACGTCACGATAATCAGCGGGGCAAGCATGGCACCTGCAAGCACACGCTTATCTTTTTTAAGGAAGATCGCCAGGAAGAGAAAACCGAGGAGAAATCCAAACCATGCAGAGCGGGAATAGGTGAGCACCAGGACCGGGATGCCGAGCGCGAGCACTGCTGCGCCGATTATTTTTGTTCGGCTTCCGAGACGCTTGTCATACAAGAACGCAATAATCAAGAGAAAGACAAACGCAAGAAAAATACCCAGCTGATCATAGCGCCCCATGGTGCCAAAGACCCGCTGCCCAGGGTCCCAAAATTGCGTCGTTCCTTCGGTGAGCTGAATACTGCCGAGCGTCTTTCGTTCGGAAGGAAGTAAGAAGGTATCCAGCGATCCATCGGTGACCGCCTGAAGGCCTCCTAACGTAATCTGAACCCCCGCTACCACCGTCAGGGTAACCAGCAGCATTTTCATCCATTGTTTTGACGGCGCGAGCTGCACGACGACAAAAAAGAGCAGCATGAATCGTAACAGCTGTCGTGCGCCAAGTATTGCCACCGTGGGATCTACGACGTTTACCACTATCGACGCGAGCATGGCGATCAAAAAGAAAACGAATGGAACATCGAGCGCAGAGCGCTTCCATCTTTTCTCCTGCCAAAACATCCGGAGCATCACCGAAGCGACGAGGAGATACACCACTAACTCGGAACCATACCGTGCGAGCAGATAGACATCGTCAGGAATCCACTTGAGGAGGAATGGTTCAAAGGGAAGATATACGAGCAGGGCCAATAAGAGCATCTGTGGCTTCCACCATGCAAGGGCAAGAATGCCTACGCTCATCACTAACGCTACGGTGATTGCCGGAGAGGTAAAGAGTGACAGAAAAAGTGCTCCACCTACAATGATAAACAAGACCAGGAGCGCAATACGCGCGCGTGTTTCTGCTAAGAGCACATGCACATGAAGATGTTGCCGCATGAGAGAAGTATAGCAAGACGCAAAACGCGGCCCCAGGCACGCGCTTCTCACCTTCACCACCGAAGCGGAGAAAGGAGAAACGCGGCCCAGAGCCGCTGATCGAGCAGGGGCGGAATCCCTGCTAGTAGGCGTACGCCCAGACGTCATTGGCGTCTGCGCACGCGACGTATCCGGTGCAGGACGCGGGATTTTCCACGATCCGGCTTCCGGCAGCCACGCCGACGCCGTCGGTGAGGCTGCCACAGCCATACTGCACGGTCGCGAAAGATGAGGAACGATTCTCAACGGCGATATAGCCGCCGCCGCCCACCGAGATCGTTGATGTGCAGAGCGGGAGCTCGATCCAGGGATCCGGCGTACCGGTGTCGCCCGTGTCGCCCGCCTCGCAGTCCGCCTCGTCGGCGGTGCCGTCGCAGTCGTTGTCGACCGTATCGGCGCACACCTCGAGCTCGCCGGGGTTCACCGCCGCGACACCGTCATCGCAGTCGGTGTTGTCCTCGACGTAGCCCTCGATCCCGATGCCTTCACACATGGGGGTACCGGGGTCCGACTCGTCGCCGTAGCCGTCGCCGTCGTTGTCCACGTAGACGTTCACGAAGTCGGCTGCGTCGGTGTCGGTGACACCGTTGCAGTCGTTGTCGGTTCCGTCGCCGCAGACCTCGGTTGCGCCGGGGTTGACGAGCGCGTCGGTGTCGTTGCACTCCTCGCACGCGCCGTACCCGTCGCCGTCGTTGTCGTCGGCGCCGACCAACCCGTCGCAATTCATGTCGTCCGTGGCGCTGCAGTCCTCCATGGCGCCGGGGTTGACGAGCGCGTCGGTGTCGTCGCAGTCACCGTCGTGCGCGACGTAGCCGGTGGGCGTGCTGCAGGCCGAGACGGTCGTGGCGGGATCGCCGTAACCGTCGCCGTCGGTGTCGGCGTACCAGGTCTGCTTGTCGACGGCATCGCCGTCGGTGTCGCCGTTGCAGTCGTTGTCGATCCCGTCGCAGACCTCGGTGGCGTCGGGGTTGATGAGCATGTCGGAGTCGTTGCACTCCTCGCAGCCCGCAAAGCCGTCGCCGTCGCCGTCCTCGTTGCTCGTGAAGCCGTCGCAGTTCATGTCCTGCTCGTCTTCACAGGTTTCGGGGGCGCCGGGGTAGATGGTCGCGTCGGCATCGTTGCAGTCGGTGTAGTCGGGCACATAGCCGACCGGCTGTTCGCAGGCGGCGGTGGCCCAGGTGGGCTCCCCGTAGCCGTCGCCGTCGGTGTCGGCGTACCAGGTCTGCTTGTCGACGGCATCGCCGTCGGTGTCGCCGTTGCAGTCGTTGTCGATCCCGTCGCAGACCTCGGTGTTGCCGGGGTAGGCGCTCGAATCGGCATCATCGCAGTCCTCGCACTCGGCCACGCCGTCCTCGTCGTCGTCCACGCCGGTGATGAAACCGTCGCAGTCGATGTCGACGAGGTCGGTGCACTCCTCGATGGCATCCGGGTTGATCTCCGAGTTCCCGTCGTCGCAGTCGTCACAGGCCGAGAAGCCGTCACCGTCGGCGTCGATCTCCTCGCACGGATTTCCGGTCTCGCCGGAGTCGTCCGTGACGATGCCGGTGTCATCCGGCATCGGCTCAAGCTCGCCCTTGATGTGCAGCGGGGGGAAACACGCCGCGAACAACACGAGGGCCATCAGGCCCATCTCGTTCGTCTTCATTTCTTTTGCCTCCTGGGATTGAACCCGTAGCAAGGTTAGCAAAAAAATGCGAAAAAGTAAAGGAAAAAGGTGCCTGCAGAGCACTTCTTTTCCTCCAAAAAGTTTTTAAAACGAACAACCGCCCCTACAGTCCCGAAGGACCGCAGAGGCGGAAGATTCACCGGCGCGAGGCGCCGGCTACAGTAGACACGTGACCCCGTCTACTAGGGGGGGTGGCGCTGACGAGGCGCCCTACTCGACCTGGCAGACCGGCTCGTCGGCGGTGGAGCGCTTGTTGCACTCCCCCGCCGGTGGGGTGTCGTCCGTGGTGGAGTAGTTGAGGGTGGCCGTGTCCCCTCCGATGACGATCGAGCTGTAGTGCTCGGACCCGCCGGTGGCGATGTAGGAGCCATCGCTGCACTGCCCGAAGACCCACAGGAGGTCGCCGGACTGAGCGTTGATGCTCCCGGACAGGGTGTTGCTCCCGCCGGTGGCAATGTAGTCGGGGCTGGAGAGCCCCGGCCAGTTGCCGACCCAGTCGCTCTGGTTGAAGATCCAGAGCTCCCAGGTCTCGCCGGAGTCGGAGCACCACGAGCTGTCCTTCGTCACCTCGACGGTGAGGCTGCCCGAGCCGCTGTCGCTGCCCGAGTGCGTGCCGGTGTCCGTGTCGGAGGAGGTGTCCTCGTCCACGTCGGAGGTGCCGTCGTTGTCCGAGTCGGGGTTCTCGTCCGGGTCCAGGCCGAAGCCCTGGCAGCCGGGGGCGAAGACCCCCTCCTCATCCTTCATCAGGTAGAGGCCCAACCGGTTCCCGTCGAGGGGGTTGGGGCAGACCGCGGAGTCGTGGCCGCTCAGAGCGGTCAATTCCCCCCACTCGTCCAGCCCCCCGTCGGTGCTCAGATCGCACTCGCCGGGGGAGAAGGTCCGGGTGTTGCCGAAGAAGATGTCCACGGCGTCGGGGAAGAAGAACCGCACCTTCTCGGACCGGACGCCGGACGGCCAGTCGGACTGGTCGTCGTAGCGCTCGATCGGCAGGTTCTCGGAGCACCAGTCGTACTCACCCTCGCTTCCCCCGAGGCCGTAGCCCACGAGGAAGGTGTTGGTGAGGCTGGCCACGAGCCCCTGGTCGAGGTAGACGAAGTCGCCGTAGGGCACCACCTTGTCGGCGGTGTCGATGATGCCGTCGTTGTCGAGGTCGGAGGTCGAGGAGCTGGGACCGGTGGTGCCCGAGTCGTCGCCGGAGTCGTCACCCCCGGCGCCGGTGTCGTCGCTGGGGTTGCTGGTGTCGTCGCCGTTGTTGTTGGCGTCGACGTTGCCATCGCTCTTCTTCTTGAACTCTCCGCCGCAAGCGACGAGGGAGGACAGGCCGAGGAGGGCGAGGAGGGAGAAGGCGTTCATGGCGTCTCCGGTACCTAGGGGAAACCCATTTGGGGTCCTAGGATTTTCTTTCTTTCGTTTCAGTTGTCAGAGGACTACCGGGACCATCCCGGCCGCTTGGGACCTGATTGATGTCTCAGGCCCCGAGGGCCCTGTTTGGGTCCGGCGGTGTTCGCGTCTCTTGTGGAGGAACAAGAGCCACGAACATCGCAGGAACAAATCTATTACTTGTTTTAAGATTCACTGTGATGCGTACGTAACCAGGAACCGGATTACTGATTTTCGTAACGGAGTATCGTACCATTTTTTTCCGTTTTTGTCAATGAAAGAAGGTGCGGATATCGAAGAATTTCACGGATGTTCGGATCTTCTTTTTCCCGGATAAAGTGGGAGCAATCTTGCGATTCCTCACACTATGTTCTTGGAAACTTTTACAAACGTCTGGTAGGGAGAGTGGCGAAGCCCGAAGGCTTGCCACTCTCCCCCCACGATCGGAGAAACCCGAGAGTTCCTCCGATTTGTACCCGCTCCTAGAACGCGTAGATCGAGATCTCCGCGCCAGCCCGGAAGCCCAGCCCCGTCGTCACGTCGTTGCCGTTGGAGATGCGGTAAGGCATCGCCCCGGCCTCGAGGTTGACGGAAAGATGCTTCGCCGGCACGAGCCGCAGCTCAGCCCCCAGAGACGCACCGTCCCCCTTGTAGGTGACGATGTAGTCGGGGAGGAGATCCACTTCCCAGTGGCTCAGCGTGACCGCCGGCCCCAGGTGCATGTTGTTCCCTATGCTGTAGATCGCCGAGAGGCCGATTTCGGCCACCCCGGTCCCCTTGCTTCCAGCGGCGATACCGCCGGAGCCGCTGTACCCCCACTTGCCTTTGGTCTCCAGGTCGGTGAGGCCGAGCTGGAGACCGAAGGTGGTGATGGCCGTGGGGCCGGCAGCTTCGGGGTTGGAGTAGGCCAACACCGTCATGGGCACCCCGAGGGTGAACTTCATGCCCGTGGCGGAATCGCGCTCCACCGACAGCTCGTCGCTGCTGGGCAGCTGCTGTGGTTCCGGCTTGGGGGCCGGGGCGGGCGGCGGGGGGGCGCCCCGCCGGCACTGGGCCGGGTCGCCCCGGAGGGCGGCCGCGATATCGATCTTCGGGGCGAACTCGCTGCAACCGTACTCGCCTTCGAGGTAGCGCGAGTAGGCCACGGTATCGGCCCCCCACTCGTCTCGACACACTTCGTCGCTCGCCTCCTGGCACACGAGCCAGCGGAACTGGCGCGAGTGCCGGCTCGGCGTCGACGAAGTGCGCTGCTGGCCGGCGGGGAGGTCGGCGACCTCCAGCTCCAGCTGAATGAGGCGCTCCTCGAGGCACTGCGCCCGCTGAGTGGAGTCGGTGAGACCGGTGCACGAGGCGGGGGGGTCCGCCGCGAGGGCGGCGGGGGTGAGACCGAGGACGGCGAAAAGGGTGAGGAACGACAGCATCAGAGCTTCCTTTCCCGGCCTACGCCGGGGAATGAGATTCACTTCTTGTTGGGTTTTTGAAGGATGCGGGCCGAGCCCGCATTGGGCTCGGAATCCCGCTTTTGAGGCGGTTTTCCTAGGGCGAGATATCAGCGCATGCAGTGGAGGAGAATGCACGTGCGACCTCCCGCCCTAGGAAAACCTCTCTCAGCGGGACAAACCATCGTACCAAAAAAATGCAAAAAAGTCAATGTTGGGAGCGTGGGAGTTGGGAAAGGGAGTATGCGTGGGAACTTGGGGAGTAAGGGGAGTATGGGGAGTGGGGGGAGTGAAAAAAACAAAAAACACCCCGTGACTTTTCTAGACAAGCGGGGTGATTTCTTTTATTCTTTGGCAAAACTCCTCTTTCTTGGCCAGGGCGAGCGGATGTGACGTCTCCTCCTCGTTGCATCTCGTAACGCTCTGGCTGCGAAAGAGGATTTTTTGTTTGGGGAGTGAGGGGAGTGAGGGGAGTGAGGGGAGTAGAAATACATCATGATAAGCTCAATGAGCAGACGTGCCCGGAAAACTCCTTGAGTTATATGAATTGCGCGCAATATGAAAAAACTATCAAAGATTTAGAGAGAGAAAATGAAAGGCCTTATGAAAAACTGAGAGTATGGAAAGAAGCTGATCTTTTTACAAAGGATGTGTTTTCTTTTTCTTCCAAGTGGCCAAAACAACATCTTTATACTTTAGGAACACAAATTCAACGATCAGCGCTTTCAGTGACATTAAATATCGTAGAAGGCAATGCAAGATTTTCCCGTAAGGATTATCGTCACTTTCTTATCCAGTCTCGAGGATCACTCGCTGAGACAGGCTATCTCGTGAAGCTTGCATATCATCTCCATCTTCTCCCACAAGATCACTACATCATTCTTCTTAAACGCTATCGCTTCCTTTCTTATCTTCTTCAGCAGCTTATCAATAGCCTTATGACTACTCCCTAACTGCTCACTACTCCCTTTACTCCCCCAACTCCCCTCACTCCCCTTCCCTACTCCACGTGCACAATACGGTGTTGTCGGCGAACACGATCTGCTTGAATGAGCACGTACCCTGCCCCGCCAATAAGACCGAGGAAAATTCCTGAAAAGGCGTTTACTAAAATATTCGGGCGAACGGGATAGCGCGAATTTACCGGATCATCAATGACCTGCACCGAGATGTCTCCATTTGCATAGCGCCACCCGTCTGAAACATAGACATACGCTACTGCCGATGCGAGCGCTTCTGCCTGCTCTGGATCGGTGTGGTACGCATAAATTGTCATGATCCCGCTTCCTCGGGTCACCGAAGCGGTCACGGTTTTCTTCCATTTCTTTTGGAACTTCAAGATGTCGTCAGGAAAATAACTTCGATCTACGTTATAGCCTCCATTAAACACTGCCGTATATAAAGAAGAGGTGCTCAGCAAGCTTGCAAGCTGATCTGCCGCGGATTCGGCGCTTCTACTTGCGGTGTACGGATCTACTCCGTCTACTTTTGGGGTGATGAGAATTTTTGTCGTTGAGCTGTATTCGAGTGGCTGCACCAATGAGATCACCACGGCAAGCGCAAGGCTGAGTGCTGAAAAAAGTAGCACTGTTGGCCATGCGCGCAAGATGGTGGTGAGTTGTGGGGCAGATGCCATAGACGTGAATTAGTATACCAGCTCTTCCCACGTTCCCAGGGTTACGCGTATATCCTTCACCTCTTCGTTTCGAGACACGCGCAACGTTACTTGTTGTCCCGGCGCATATGTTGCCAAAATATCCGCAATGGTCATTGTGGAGGTGATGCGAATTTCATCAATGGCAATAATAATATCCCCATCAGTGAGCCCGGCACGATCTGCGGGGCCATCCGTGAGTACTCCGCTTCGCTCTCCCGTCGGCGCAAAGATGAGCGCACCCTCTTGATATTCCTGGGTGACCTCGGGAGACAGCGATGAAGGAAGCGAGAGATCGACTACCGTCGCGCCCAATGCCGCATGCTCAACGGTCGATCCGCGCAAGACTTGTCGAACAAACGGACGAAGCGCCTGTGCGGGGAGTATCATCCCCTCTTCATTCACAAATCCAAACAACCGCGCTTGGTTCGTGAGCACCGGAATCCCCGGAAGCAGCGGACGTGCGGGAGACCAGACTGCACGAGGCTCTTCTGCGGGCACGATGACCGACTCCCCTTCTACTCCCCTTCTCAAAACAGAAACCGTATTCACTTCTGCGAGCGCTCCTATCCCAAACACTGTTCCCCCGGGAAGCACTTCATCACTTTGTGCAAGCGCAAGAGGCGTCCATCCTTGGGCGTTTTGTACGCGCACCGCAACTGCATCGGTTTGCGTATCTTCAACCACGCGATCGAGCAGAAATACTTCCCCATCGTATACCACCGAGAAGCCAGCGTATCCTTCGTCAGTCGCATATCTTGCAAGCTGTGTGCGGGTCGTTAGTATCCATCCATCCGCACTTACCACGATGCCTTCTCCATGAATGTAGTCTTCTCCCCAGAGCACCGCCCCGCCGTTCGTTTGCGATGTTTTTTCATCTACAAAATAAACGCCCGCATTTACCATCGTGTCTTGAATGACCCCAAGGGATTCTTCAAGCGACGTTGGAGATGAGCGTTGTGAAGATGCGAATGCCGCAAAACGACGATCATCAAGCAGCGTCGCTGCATAGCGTTCAAGAGAGGTGCTTACCAGTACCGCGGAGGCCGTCCCTGCAAGTGCTGCAGCTATGAGTGCGAGAGTAAGAAGAGGAAGGTGCTTTTTCATACCTTAGCGCCAAGGCGTCGTAAGAAACAACAGGAGAATAAGAAATGCCGCAAAGGCACTGTGTCGCATGAGGAGTGGTCCTGTTACTTTTTGGAAAGCATGCGCGCGCATGACAATAAGATACCATGCAGCACAAATTGCAAAGACCGCAGCGTTTGTCGTGTAACCCGTTGGAAGCCACGAGCACGCGAGGTATATCTCGGCTAACAAGAGCGCCCCCATCCCCGCATACATTCTTCCCGCTTCCCAGCTCATCTTACTCACCCAGAACACTGCTACAAACACGGCAAAAATAATCAGTGCAATAAGGATTGCCATCGCCCATACGGGTGCTTCCAAAAACAGCTGTGCAAGGTACGTTGCACTCGTGATAAAGAACAGTCCTCCCACCGCAAGCATGAGCGAAAGGTATTCCAGGGAATAGGCTTGATAGGTACTCGGCAAATGGTAGAACGAAAATAAACTTTCCGCGAAAAGCGTGAGACCGAGCGTTACCACTGCTCCAAGCACCCACTTCGTTCCGTCATTTTCAAGGAGCAAAAAGAACGCGAGCGAAGACGCGAGCAGAAACAGCGGCATGCCGAGGAACACCCAAAAACCCGTTCTTCGCACATCCCACACTAAGAGTCTCGCAAAGAGTGCGAGGATCATGCCAAAACAGATGAGCGCAGGGATGCCCAAAGAAAACGGCGCCAAGATGAGCATGATAAATCCTGCCGCACCAAGAAACGCGATTGCAAAGGGAGTAAGACGATGAAGAAGAATCACAGGCTAAGCCAAGAATATTGAGCCTCCAATGCTTGCAAACGGCGTTCACCATCCTCTTGGTCACCTGCCGCAAGCTTTCCAAATGCTCCTACGAGTCCAATGTGGACGTCCTTCATGCTTCCAGGAATACGCGTAATGTACAAGAGGGTGTCGTGCGCCGCGCCCGCATCTTTTTCTTGCGCATATGTGGCAAGGATCGCTCGAACCGCACGTTGATATTCCTCATCTGTTTGCGCAGGTTGCGCAACATCAACCATTTCAGCAGGAATACGCGTCGGATTTTTTTCGCGATGTGCGTAGACGACCGCGACGCTGAGCAAGAGTGCAAGCGTCACTCCACCCGCGATGACCGGAAACCAATGTCTGACAATCATAGAGAAGGAATACAAGGGATTACGTTATTTGAATATTTTTATCTCTTCTGCAAACACCATGCCTGCGTTTGCAAGCGGGATGGCAAGAATTGCTCCTGGAATACCTCCGAGTGTCCAGCCTACCAGAATCGCAACCAGGCTCAATAATGGGTTCATGCCCGTTGCATGCTGCATGATCTTGGGTACCAATACCTGCCCTTCCACAGCTTGGATGAGCACATATGCTCCTGCGACCACCACTGCATGGAGCGGCGAGAGTACCAGGGCGAGCATTACTGCTGGCACTGCAGAGAGTAACGGACCAATGAATGGGATGACTTCAAGCGCCCCTGCAAGGAGGGCGAGGATGAGAGCGTACGGCACTCCAATCAATGAAAGCGCGATATAGGTCAGGAGAAAAATCGCTCCCATGAGCATGAGCTGTCCACGCAGCCATGCGCCCAGTCTATCGCGGAATTTTGCGGCAAGCTGATTGACGAACGGATGGTACTCTGCGGGCGTCATGCGAGACACGGAAAGCACGAGCGCCTGCTTCTCCGCAACAAAATAGTATGCCAAGATCAGCAGCACGACGATCGCGGTGATTACTCCGATCGCTGAAGATCCTAACGCAAAGACTTCTGGCAGTGCGGCGGAAACTCCCGCGCCCTGGAAGGTTGCTCCCAACGACGTAATTCCCGCGAGCCAATCGTCCGGGAAAGATCCTCCCCATGCTCCTCCGGTTGCTTCAGCGAGATAGGGTGCAAATAAGGGGAGAACATTGACGAATTCATCGAGCGCCGGAGGAAGTACGACGTAGAACAGTCCCCCAATGAACAGGAGGGCGATAGCGTATACCACCAATGCCGCAATGGTACGCGGCATGCGACGTCGCTCCAGCCTATCCGCAAACGGCTCCATGAGCACCGCCAGAAATAATGCGCCGATCACGAGAAGAATCACTTCTCGAATAGCAAACGCAAGCCATACGGCGGCACACACCAACAGCACACGGAATATCGTACCGGTCGAAATGGAAATATTCGTTACCCCCCTCTTGGAAGTATCGCGCATATAAGGGTAGTATACATGGCATCTGTATTTTGTATGCCCCTTGCCGTGAATCCCAAAGCGCGCCACTCCTTTGACCTCATTGAGCAATTTGAGGGCGGCTTGGTGTTAACCGGCGCTGAGGTGAAAGCAACCATGCAGGGCAATGCAAATATTAAAGGAGCATTCGTTACTTTGCGCAATGGTGAGCTCTGGCTTCGGAATGCCTACATCGGCCACTACACGCCTTCCGGCCCCCAGCCCGAAGGAGCTGAACGACGAGATAGAAAGATTCTCGTACATAAAAACGAAATCCGTACGCTCATCATGCGTCATGAAGCAGAACGCCTGACCATGATTCCTTTGGATATCCACCTCTCTGGGCGGCGCATCAAACTCTCTTTTGCTCTCGCACGCGGAAAACGCAAGCATGAAAAACGCGCGTCAATAAAAAAACGAGAGGTGGATCGAGAGATCCGCAGAGCGCTGAAGAACTAAAAAACTTCCTACATCTGTAGGAAGTTTTTTGGTGGACCTGACGGGAATTGAACCCGTATCCGAGGAACGTTCGCCAAAACTCTTTCTTCCAAGCTCATTCGCGTTTAGAGGGTTTACGTCTTTTTCGGTCAAGAAACGCGACGAACAACGAAACCGACGATGACACGGCAAGGGTCCCTTATGCAGTGCGTCATCCCTGCAAAGGCAAGCGAGAAGGGTTATGACATGACTACTTTACGCACTCGCAGCGTAAAGGTCATGGGTGGCGGCGTTATTACGCGGCGACCGGAACAAAGGAAGGCGTGCGGAGCGCAGAAGCGACGACAGCCTTCACTTTTGAAAATACGTTTGCATGTACTTTCTGAAGCGTGTGATAACGCGGGACGCTTCGCCCGCGGCTTGAGAGGGATTGGGAATGATCTTCGTCGAAAGCCTAACAGGCCCATGAGATTTGCTGCCCAAGTTTGTCCCTGGCGGTGTCGTGGATCCTGTCTGACGGCGTCAACGTCCGGATGAAGGACGTCTCCTTGTCAGCCATCCACTCCTAGCCAGGAACAAACTTAGCAGCAAATCTGGTCTTGATTCTCTTCTCAATTCTTTTTCAATCTCACCGTACCGATGTGGTACGCCTCGGCCAAGCCTCGAAATCTCCTTGCAACTGAACGAACTTAGTATCAAATCCGTTCGTCACGTCACAACGGGCGGTCGACGGCGTACCGTTTAGGTACGTCTTGACGACCGTCTTTGCTCTTCCTTGAAGCTGACTAAACTTATTAGTAGCAACTTACTCATTCGCCTATCTTCCTCTCACTCCTCGCCAGGAACAAACTTAGCAGCAAATCTGGTCTTGATTCTCTTCTCGATTCTTTTTTTTAATCTCACCGTATCGATGTGGTACACCTCGGCCAAGCCTCGAAATCTCCTTGCAACTGAACGAACTGAGGAGCAGATCTCTTTCTTGCTTTTTCATCTTATGATCTTCAAAGATTCTATCAGATCTCTTCTTTAAGATAAAGAAAGACGCCTTCTTTCTTCAGAAAATATCTTGCAAAAAGCGCTTCTCATCTGGTACGATAGAATCAATAAACCTCAAGGAAGCTTTTTATTTTGCTTCTTTTTAACCCCACGACAATGCGCATCCACAAACATCGCCGGTTCCAAACGCCTAAATTTGCTCCTCAAGTCTATAAAGCAAATCAGGCAATTACCGCAGAAGAAGTTCGCGTTATTGATGAAGAAGGCAATGCTTTGGGCGTTATGCCGACCAGCAAAGCCGTCGCTCTTGCCGCGGAACGCGAGCTTGATCTTATCGAAGTTTCTCCAAAAGCTGAGCCTCCTGTTTGTAAGATCGGGGACTACGGTCAGTTCAAGTACCAAAAGGAAAAAGAAGCTCGTAAGCAGCGTGCCCAGTCCAAAGAGGTCGAAATTAAAGGTATTCGTCTTGGATTGCGTATCGGCGAAGGCGACCTGAACATTCGCGTACAGCAGGGCGTTAAATTCTTTGAACAGGGAGATAAAATCAAAGTAGAAATGATTCTCCGAGGCCGTGAACGTGCGTATCAGGTCCAGGCCCAGGCCGTTTTTGATACCTATGTCGAGAAACTCAAGGTGCACTATCCGGTAAAAATCGAGTCTCCCGTGAAGGCACAGGGGGGAAAATTGCACATGATCCTTGCACGTCAGACCTAATGATATACACAAAAAAGTTGACGTAATTGAGAAAATTCCGTACAGTAATGCGGAATTTTCTTTTTCCCCTCGTATGGCTATTAAGACCAACAAATCCATGGCAAAGCGCATCAAGATCACCAGCTCTGGAAAGATCATGAAGCGCAAGGCTGGCCAGGATCACTTCAATTCCCGTGAATCCGGCAACACCACGCGCAATAAGCGCACCGATGTCAAAATGAGCAAAACGGTTATCCGCGCGCTCAAGACGCTCATGCCCTACAGCTTCTAATCATTTCTTTTCTCTCTTTATTTCCTATGCCACGCGTAAAACGCGGTACGCAGCACGTCAAGCGCCGCAAAAATCTCCTCGCTAAGGTAAAAGGCTTCTCTTGGGGCCGTAAGAGCAAGATCCGCCTTGCTCGCCCTGCGATGCTCAAAGCCGGAATGTACGCATTCCGCGACCGCCGCGCAAAGAAGCGCACCTTCCGCAACCTTTGGACCATTAAGATCAATGCCGCAGTTCGTGAACTCGGCCTTTCCTACTCGGTCTTCATGGCAAACCTCAAGAAGGCAAATATCGCCCTTGATCGTAAGGTTTTGGCCCAGATTGCTGAAAAGAGCCCTACAACGTTTGCAAAAATCGTTGACGCGGCAAAATAGCCCATTTCTTTTTTCCAAAACCCCGTATGTTCTGCATACGGGGTTTTGTTTTGACTTTTTTGCTTTTTTCTGCTAAAATACCGGGTCCGTTTGAGAGCTCGTTGAGTTCTCTTTCGGCCATCAAGTTCGATCCTTTCACCCACCGCCGGAGATCCCGGCAAAGGAGCCCTCGTGGCCGCGAACCCCATCAAGCCACTCGTTGTGGCCCTCCTCGCTCGCATCCCGGGCGCACTCCAGATCGCCGCGGACCTGGCGTCCCTCAAGGACGAGCAGATCCTGACCGACGAGACGGCCGCGACCTGGAAGAGCCTGCAGAATGAGGCCGAGGCTATCCAGATGGAAGCCGAAAGCCTCGAGCAGGACGGCTTCCGGAAGCCGACCCTCGACCCCCTCCCCTCTCCGCCGGAAGACGGCAAAGAGGTTCCGGACAAGGTCGTCTTCTTCAAGACGGGCGTCGGTACGGTGAAGAGCAACCTGGACAAGCTCCAAGAAGCCCTCACCACCTTCGAGGCCTCCCTCGTCGACCCGGCTCCCCCGCCGCCCCCGCCGCCGCCCCCCGCGGACCCGGGGCCCAAGCAGCCCCCGCCGCCCCCGGGCGGACGGCGCCCGCGGCCGCCGCACCCCACCGCCGCCGCCCAGCCCCCGAAGAAGGGGTGGCAAGGCTGGGTGGCCGGCGGTATCGCGTTTCTCCTGTTCCTCACCTTCATCCTCTGGGCCCTGTGGCCCGAGGAGGAGAAGGTGGTGGCGGTGACCCCGCCGCCGGTCGAGGAGCCCGCCGCCCCGGCGAAGGCGAAGGTGGAGGCCCCCAAGCCGAAGCCCGCTCCGGTGGCGGTTCCGTCGCCGGCCCCGACCCCCTACGGCGAGATGCCCCGCGCGTGCGCGGATGCACTCGACAACGTGGGCGACATGGACGGCGACGGTATCGCCGAGACCTACACCATGGTGCCCATCGGCAACGGTGCGGCCCTGTACGTGTCGGGTGTGGAGGTTAAGGACGGCGCGTGCACCATCTCCAACGGCGAGTTCGCCGCGCTCCACACGGAGTTCGGTGAGAGGCTGAAGGGGATCGCGCTGAAGGGCCGGTTCACCCCCGTGGTGACCCTGAGCGGCGGCCGCAAGGTCCGCTGCAACAAGGGCCCCGGGGGATTCGAGAACTGCTTCGAGGGGTAGAAGCAGAGCAGGGGGCAACGTCCCGCCGACAAGTACTAGAAGAGCAATCTTCAGGAACCTGTCGGCGGGCCACATCTACGCTCGTCGACAAGTACCGAAGAGATTCGCTCTTCTGGGAACGTCGGCGGGCGTTTTGCGTTTCTTTTATTCTTTCACACCCCCTCCCCTTTCTCTTCTTGCAGAGTTTTTTTCTCCCTGTTATAGTATTCACGCTCCAAATGGCGAGGGGCGGTAGTTCAATTGGTTAGAGCACTGCCCTGTCACGGCAGAAGTTGCGGGTTCGAGTCCCGTCCGCCCCGCCAGAAAACCACTTCTCTTTCGAGAGAGGTGTTTTTCTTTTTAGCTAAGCCATATTTACGAGTTCCAACCGCCTGTTTTTATATATAACGGTCAGCGAGGATTTCGTGAGGCATTTGGCAATGAAACCGCGGTTTTTTCGTTGAATGTTGGGGGCTCAAGCACTTCTCAGTATTCTCTTCTTGATTTTTTCCTAAAAAATGCTATACTACTTTGTTGCTTGAAGATGCGGGTGACATCGAAAAAGCGACAAGCGTGTCCCCGTTCGTATGCTCCGTTAGTTTGGCGTCTGGTATTTCTACAATATCGGTTGACGCCAGGCAAACGGAGCGTATGAAAGGCGCTTCCGCGACATCCTGTCGCGCCTCCAACTCCACGGAGCTCTCATGACTCTGCTCACCCTCTTCGTCCTCGGCGGTCTCACCTCCGCCTTCGCCAACCCGGCAGAGGAGAACCAGAACCGCACGGATCACGTCGAAGCGGCCCAGGTGGCCCTCTGGGCCGCTCAGGCTGCTGCCTCCTCCGGCGAGGAGGCAGCAGCCGATCCGGCCGCGGCCTCCCGTGAGGCCCAAAAAGCTGCGGAGGCCGCCCAGGCGGCCCTGTGGGCCGCCCAGGCGGCCCTGTGGGCTACGTGCAGCTACTGACGCTGCTGACCACGCGACCCGCCTCACATCTGTGAGGCGGGTATTGATTTACGCAAAAATGTAGGCAAGAGGGAGCTTCCGGAAACAAACTCCACTCGCTCCATAACGTCCCGCCATGAAAAAACCTTAGCTTCGGCTAAGGTTTTTTCTTTTCTCACTTTTCCCATTCTTCTCTTGTGCAAAGAAGTTTTTTTATGAACAATGAAATTATTCTCTTATGACTCCATCGTCTTCACGGACTGTCTTTGCATGGGCCGCGGGCTTTACCTGGCTCCCTTTTCTGTTTTTCATCGGCATGCATCTCACGCCCCTGCTTCTTTTTTTCACAGGATTTTCTTTCCAGGATTTTATCGCCCTGCTCATGTTTTATGCCCTGCAAATTTTCGGCATCTCTGCAGGGTACCACCGCTATTTTTCTCATCGCAGTTTTCGTGCAGGACGAGGGATGCAATTTTTCCTTGCCTGGCTTGGAAGCATGCCCTTTCAGCATCTCTTTTCCTGGGCAGGACTTCACCGTCATCACCATCGGGTTTCCGACACTGAAATCGATCTGCACTCCCCCATCCGAGGCTTCCTGTGGAGTCATATCCTTTGGATTTTTGCGAAACGCGATCTCCACGGTATTGCGCAAACCGTTCCTGATTTACAAAAATTCCCCGAGCTTCGGTTTTTAGATCGTTTCTTTTATCTTCCGGCATGCGTCAGCATCCTCATCAGTTACGCATATGGTGGCTGGAGTATGGTTGTTGGAGGATTTCTCTTGTCAGTTCTTTTTGTGTGGCATGCCATGTTTTCCATCAACTCACTCACGCACATTATTGGATCTCGCCGCTATGCGACAAACGACATGAGCCGAAACTCGTTTCTTCTTGCGCTGGTAACATTCGGCGAGGGATGGCACAACAATCATCATCACTTTTCCTCATCAACCCGCCAAGGATTTTTTTGGTGGGAACTTGACCTGAGCTACCTTATCCTTCGCGTGTTTGCACTTCTTGGCCTTGTGCACGATTTACGCGATCCGCTTCCCGCACATAAGCAGTTTCGTCTTTTGCGTGAAGGCGATGAAGATATTGGACTCGTCACTGCGCTTGCTCGCATGCGGACGCTGGCCCCTCAGCATCCGCTCTGGATTCGCGTTCTCACCCATGTCCTTACGATTGGGGCTACCATTGCGTCACTCACCCTCCTTGTTCTTGTGGGGGCAATCCAGGCTCAAGCTGCTTTCATTGTTGGCGCTTCCATTTTTGGCGCAGCAACACTTGCGTTCTTTATTCTCCATATCTGGCAATTCGGCACCAGTCTTGCGAATCTCGCGCTCTTTGTCGCAGGCGCATTTACTCCGCTGCTCATTCTTCTTGGTATGCAAAACGGCTGGGGTTGGGCGCTTCTTTCGCTCATGTGGTCCATCACGGGTGCTACCGCGCTCTTCCCCTTCATGCGTCGTCATCAGCGCCTCGTGAAGCGCATTAGCCTCTCTCTTCTGCTGAGTATTGCCGCATTGGCATTGTTCATCGGCCGAGATATCTTTTTTGCCAATAACTCTGCAGCGCTCTTCCTCTGGACTTCTATCGCGTGCATTACCTTTGCGTATACGACGCTTCCCATTTGGAATGTTTTCCGACTACGCGTCGCGTTTCACCTCTTCTTACTTGCGGGCAGTGTTTCGTATTCACTTTTCCTTCATCAGCTCGCATTCGTGGTATAACTTTGTGCGTTACGGGCGTATTTCTCTCAACCGCCTATGCCTCGCTTTCAGAAACTCCGTGTACTCATCCAGCATCTGCTCAAGCGCTACCGCTCTTCTCATGCGGAAGCATGGGCAGCAAGTATCAGTTTTTACACCATGCTCGCGCTTCCGGCCCTTTTTACCGTACTTTTCAGTGGGGTGCGCTCGTTTATTTCTCAAGAAGAACTCCAGCTTCTCTTTGCATCTTTTCTCCCTCAAGCAATTTTTGCAGGATCTCTCCAGGACTTTATTGCGGCGTCGTACGAAAAACCTCTCGCACTCCCCCTCCTCTTCTCTCTGCTAATCGCCCTCTTCTCTGCAGGAAAAATCTTCTCCCATCTCACGATTGCGCTTGGAGAGATCTGGCATTTCTCGCCTCTTGTCCTTCCCAAAAAGACGAAGACTACGCTCATTGCCCGCGTTGCTACCTTCGCTCAACGGCGTCTCAGCGATATTCTTCCTCTTTTCATCCTCGTGTGCTCCCTCGTTGTTCTCATCCTCGCGCATACCGTCTTTCATATTCTTCTTCCTCTTCTTACCCCTCTTTTCCCCGAGGTTTCTCTTTTTCTTCCCCTCCTTTCCTCGCTCCTCTTTCTTAGTATTTCAGGTGGCGTATGCGCCCTGTTCTTTCGCATCTTCTCCAAAAAGAAGTTCGATGCTCGGCAGTGCGGTCTGGGAGGATTCATGACTGCGTTTCTTCTTTTTCTCGGGCAGCTGGCGCTTGGGCTTTATTTCCGCCTCGTTGACGTCGGCGATGGATTTGGCGCACTTGGATCGGCTGTAGCGCTCCTCCTCTGGCTGTACTACTCTGCAAGCATCTTTCTCTTTGGTGCAACGCTTGTATGCAACATCGCTCCTCATACACCCCGTTAGATACATAAAACACGGCATTGCCGTGTTTTATGTCACCACGATGATTTGCAACTGCACTCCCGTCTTTTCATTTCCCGTAACCAGCGCAACCCGTTCTCCACGTTTCAGATTCCATTGTTTTTTTGCAATATTCTTTACCCGCATCGGGAGTGATGCAGGACTGAGATCTCCCACAATCGGCTCCGCGCCCCACGCGAGTACCACTTGCCGCGCCGCTTCATGGTCCGGAACTAAAAGTCCAAAATGGATGCGCGGTCGATAGCGCATGAGTGCGCGCGCTTCGGGAAGATCTGCAGGTACAAGGAGCGCAGCAAGGCCCCGCGCTTCAGCGAGCAACGCGATGGTATGCGCGAATGCCTCTCCGAGGTGCTTTGTTGCGTGTGCAGTGAGCGGCACGTCGTCATACCGCGAATGCTCAGCGGCAGCAATTGCTTGTGCCATTGCTTGTACGGCAACTGCGGGATATCGCCCCGTTGCAGACTCCGCCGAGAGCATCACTGCATCTACATGATCAAATACCGCATTGGCGATGTCGGAAATTTCTGCGCGCGTTGCACGCGGATTTGCTTTCATGCTCTCAAGCATGTGCGTAGCAACGATGCAAGGTTTTCCTGCGATCCTGCAGCGCTCAGCAATATCTTTTTGCACAAGAGGCACTTCTGCGGGAGGAATTTCTACGCCCAAATCCCCTCGTCCGAGCATGATTCCATCAGCCTCTTCTAAAATGGCATCAACATTCTTGAGCGCCGCTGCGCGCTCGACTTTTGCCATGATGAGCGGTGTACGACGACGATGCTTACGCGCAACCTCTTGCGCAAGGGTGCGCGCAGTTTTTATAACCTCCGGAGAAGTCACGAATGAAACGCATACCCAATCTACCCCAAGCGCTACGCCATATGCTAAATCTTCACGGTCTTTCTGCGTGAGTGCAGAGGCAGTGACGACCGAATCAGGTACATTCACTCCTTTGTGCGACGTGAGCACTCCTCCCACATCTACCGAACAATGGATATTGCGATCATGTACTCGCAGCACGGAGAGCTCGATATTTCCATCATCCAAAAAAATGCGATGATCCTTTTTCACTTCTTTATGCAGCGTGTGATACGTCAAAGGGATGTGTTGCAGTTTTGCGTCGTACGCAACCGGCTTTGTTGTGAGCGTCACCGTTTGTCCTTCCCGGAGAACAATGCCTTTTTTGGGGAGCTCTCCTACCCGAATTTTCGGTCCTTGGAGATCTTGTAAAATCGCTACCGTCTTTCCCGCTTTGCGCGCCGCTGCATGCACTGCACGAAAAAGCGCCGCATGTTCATCATGCGTGCCGTGAGAAAAATTGAGTCGGGCAACATCCATGCCCGCGCGCATCATGCGTGCAAGCAATAGGGGTGATGATGATGCAGGACCGATCGTACACACGATGCGCGTGCGCGCCTCCTCCATATGGATAAAGTATAGCAGAAAGGGAGTGAGGGGCCGGCGAGTAGCCTGCTGAAAATTGAGAGCATGAAAACATACGTGTCATTTCGAGGAGTCCGACGCACACCGATCGGACGACGAGAAATCTTTGAGGCATTCCAGATGTTCATACGTCTGAAAGATTTCTCCTCAGCTGGCCATGCAGTATTTGGCCCGCTTCGTCGAAATGACACCATCGCCCTCGCTTCCCCTTAATAAACAAATCGCCGCCGGACAGCACGAGGGCTGCCGGCGGCATACGGCGTGGAAGTTCGTCATGCACGTACGTACTAGACGTAGCGCGGGACGATCTCCCACGCGATGGCGGAGGGAACGGGGGCGAAACCGCGGGCCTTGTCGATCCCGATCGCCTGGCGGACGAGGATTCCGTCCGGCGGGATTGGGAGGGCCGCAGAGTTCGCGTTGAAGGGCGCGGGATCCTTGCCCGAGACCTCCACCACGAGACCGGTGGTGCTCATGCCCTTGCGAGCGCTGAACACCGCCCTGCCCTGCAGGAACCAGACCTCCCCCATGACCCTCGGCATGTGAGGGATGGCAAAGGGAAGGTGAGCATTGACATGGGCCGCCGCGCCGAAGAGCAGCGTACCGCCATGCACCTGCTGGAAGTGATTCATGGAGAAGTGCGTTGGGGGAGTTCCCCGGCTGGGGACTTCCGCCACGACCTCCGCCAGGATCTCCTCCTCACTCATCCCCGATCCTGCCGCAAGGGTAGCCGGAGCCAGAGGCAGCGTCTCGCTGATCGCTTCCCCATCGAAGATGACGGGGATCGAAATTCTCTCCCCCTTGTAGTCGACGATAAGCCGGACAAGGATCCCATCCGGCTCCTTCGACTCCTCGGTGGCAGGACGAGGCCGCTCGCGGATGATCGGGGGCCGAGCTCCGCTCGGCGTAATCGTGCGACCGATGCCCGCCGGGGGCGGGGGGGGCGGCGAGGGAGCGAAGGCCTCCCTCGCCGGGGGCTCTTTGAGCCCCCAGAGCACGTTCCAGGCACGTGCGAGCCTCTCGAAGAAGCCCATACTCCTCCTCTTGCGCAGGAATTGCGCAGGTATGGCGCGCGGAGTATAGTCGTTTTTTGGGTTTTTTACAAGCGTACCCCCCTTTTTTTCTCCACACTCCCAAACGCAACAAGCCGCCGGCATCCCGAGAGGACGCCAGCGGCGAACGGTAGAGCGCTTGTCGAGGTTTTGTCTCGCTAGGACAAGACCTTGACAGCTACTCTGAGCATGTTTTCGAAGATTGCGTCGTCGCCGACGCCGAGACGGAGCTCGTCGCCCTGACCGAGCACCCCCTCCTCTCCAGCGGACCGGTACCGGGTCGTCGTCTTTGCCGAGGTGGTTGGGCGCGAGGCCACCACCCCTTCGCTCGTCACGCGCAAGTGCACGATGACGAGGGGAAGGGAGGCGTACTGCCCCGGGGTCGTGACCTGAGGCACGAGGTTGCCCCCCTTGCCTACGGTGATCTCCCCCACCTCTCCCTCCCAGGGTTCACCCGGGAGTGATGTTCCGTCGGGGAGGAGAACCCCGAGACGAGTGTGCCCCCCAAAGAGAGAGGTGGTCGTTGCAGCAACCTCCTCGAGGGCCACCGGCTCACCCTGCAGGGTGGTGACAGTGATCCTCACCTTGCGAGGAGCGGGTACTGGTGCGGGCGGAGGGACCGGCTGTCGACGCTCGGGCCGGCGCTGGAAGATGCCGGTGCCGTCGAGCGGTGGCCGCTCTTCACCGCGCTGGACGAGCTGCTGCAGCTCGCCATCCTCCCTCCCGTCACCGATGAGGGCGACGAGGGTCGGGCCCGAGAACGGGCCGGCGGAGTGAGACGGGGACGGGGGCGGCGGGGGCACCGTCCCCGTGTGCCGGGTGGGAAGGGTGGGCATCGGGGGCGGGGGGGCAGGCGGTTCCTGCCCCAGAAGCACACGCCACGCGCGCAACAGGCGCGTGGCCAGCAAACGAAAGAACTTCATGAGCTCACCTCCAGGTGGTGCGGCCGAAATATAGCTGAAAAAGCGTTTTTTTGCAAAAAAAGAGCGCTAGGCGCTCTCTTCTTTTCCATTGTTTTCTTTCTTTTCTCCTGAAATTTTTTTCAACTCTCGCGCAAATGTTTCGAGATCATCGAACTGCTTGTATACGGAGGCAAAACGGATATACGCCACTTTATCAAAAGCTTTAAGGCGCTTGGCCACGATGTCTCCAATCGCTGCACTCGTAATTTCTCCTCCGCGATTTTTTTGAATATCGCGTTCAATATGATGAATGAGCGAGAAAAGATCTGCTTCGGTGTACGGGCGTTTCTGCAACGCGCGCTTTACTCCTTGAATGATTTTCTCTCGATTATATTGTTCGCGTCTTCCGTTTCGCTTCACGACGACAATATCGAGGAGTTCGATTTCTTCCGTCGTAGAAAAACGGAATCCACATTTCTCCTTTTCGCACTCTCGTCGACGACGTACCGCTCCCCCATCGGCTACCAAGCGCGAATCAATAACGCGTGTAGATTTGAAATTGCAGATGGGACAGCGCATAGATTACATCATCTTTTTCCGCAAGAATGCAGGGATTGCCCATTCTCCTTCTTCGTCTTTTTGCGCGTCTTGCGCGTGTGCAGCGGATACTTGCTGTTGCGGCATACGGCGCTCAGGCTGCTGAGGTGGCGGAACCGCGAAAGATACCGTGCGACGATCGACCTGTGCGGGGACTACTTCGTCTTCTTCGTGCATCGAGGATACGGGAGGTTGCGCGAAAGACCGACGCCCAAAAGGAGATTCTGAGGGTGCGGAAGAAGCGGCTGCAGAGACCGGTGTTTGTACTGGTTGCGGACTTCCAAAGGGAGACGCGGAAGGTGCCTGTTGTTGCATTGGTGCATTTGCAAAAGGTGACGCCTTGAGCGGACTCTGTTGCCATCCGCTCTTTGCTGCAATCGTCACTTCTCCACCCAGCGAAGGAGCGCGACGCATTTCTCGGTTATCAAATCCCGTCGCCACTACCGTCACGCGGATTTCATCTTCCAGTGACTCATCACGAATGAGACCGAAAATAATTTTCGCATCGTCATCTGCCGCACTCGTAATCACCTTTGACGCTTCCGTTACTTCAAACATGGTGACGTTCGGGCCACCGGTCACGGTAAAGAGAATGCCTTTCGCGCCGTCGATGGAAACCTCCAGGAGAGGACTTGCGATCGCTTGCTTCGCTGCTTCTACCGCGCGATTTTCACCCTTTGCTTTTCCAATACCCATGAGCGCAGAACCTGAATTCTGCATGATGGCTTTGACGTCTGCAAAGTCGACGTTGATTTCACCCGCCGTCGTAATCATCTCGGCAATTCCTTGCACGCCTTGTCGAAGAACATCGTCGATAATGCGGAAGGCGTCTTGAATGGTGGTATTTTTATCAATAATCTGCAGCACGCGATCATTAGGAATCGTGATGATCGTATCTACGTGCTGCGAAAGCTCTTGATGCGCATCGTCGGCAATACGCTTGCGCTGAGGACCTTCAAAAATAAATGGCTTGGTCACCACCGCTACGGTAAGTGCCCCTACTTCTCGAGCAATTTTTGCTATCTCTGACGCAGCGCCACTTCCGGTTCCTCCGCCAAGTCCTGCAGTTAAAAAAACCATGTCCGCTCCGCCGAGTGCGTTGCGAATATCCTGCGCACTTTCTTCGACCGCATTTTTGCCCATCTGCGGGTTCATTCCTGCTCCCAGTCCTCGGGTGACGGATTTTCCGATAGGGATTTTCAGAGGGGCGGCGTTGACATGGAGCGCCTGTGCGTCAGTATTTACTGCGATAAACTCAATACCACGAATACCTTCGGTCACCATGCGATTGAGCGCGTTTCCTCCGCCTCCACCAACACCGATGACTTTAATCTTTGCACACGTTTCGATATCGGGTTTGATTTGCGCCATAGTACGGGAAAAGCGTATCGGAGTGAGCGAAAACGTCAATGCAATCACCCACAGGGCGAGCAAAATGCATATGTTCTCTTCAGTGTACCACGCTCTTCGCCTTTTCCTTTTTTTCTTTTTCCCTTTATACTCTCTTGTCCAGCATATTTTGCTGGTAATGGCTTCTTTGTTGATTTCTCTTCCTTCACATCCTTCACGCACCCTCTCCCCGGAGGCGCCCATGGCGCGCACGCTCATCTCCCTCCTCGTTCTCATCGTTCTCATCGGCCTCGTCCCCGCTCGGGCATATGCCCAGGAGGTGACGACGGCATGGGTCGTTGCGGGGGCGAGTTCGTATGCTAAGGCTCCCAACCTCCCTGGCGTTGAGGACGCCGAGGAGACGTGTCAGCAGATCGTCGACCACCTCCTCCGTGTCGGCTACCCGGCCGAGCGGGTGATGAACTCGTGTGGACCGGAGCTCGTTCGGACGCGGTTCTTCGTCCGGCTCAATGAGTTCGTGGCAACGCAGGTGCCGGCGGGCGGAACGCTCGTCGTCATCTGGCTCGGGCACGGGGGCGTGGACCCCGCCACGCGCCGAAGGGTGTGGGCCACTACGGATGGGAGCTTCGACCTGTATCCGGGAGTGGACGCCACGTTCGCGAACTCCGGGTATGCATCGGAGGGCATCACGCCCGATCTCCTCTACGGCATGACGCAGCGCGTGATGCCGACGAACGCGCGGACCGTGTTCATCACGGACACCGCGCGCGGAGGAAGCTTCGAAGCGAAAGGCGGGACCATCTCGCTCCTCGGACCCTCGGCCCAGGACTTCGATCCGATGCCGGGGGTGTACGCGCTCTCCCCCACGCCGGGCAAGTCGGTTCCCGCCGGCATCACCGCGAAGGCGCTCGCCTCCTGCATCGTGCCGTCGGCTTCCACCGACGGCACGCCGGGCCTCACCGCCCGTGAGCTCATCTCGTGCTACATCAGCCAGATGAGCAGCAACGGGGTGACCACGCAGGAGGCGGGGACGTGGGAGGGTGAACTCCTCATCACGTTCCCGGCGCGCCAGGGTGAGGCGAAGCAGCCCCTCCTCCCCGGCTGGACCCCCGCCAAGCACGCCCTCACGTGGGGCGGCGGGGGGATGGGCCTCGGGTTCGGGGTGGCGAGCATCGTCACCTACAGCCAGGGTCTCTCTCTTAACCGGGACATCTCTTCGGGGGTGTACGGGCGGGCGGGAGATCCTCGGCTGGACGGTGCCGTTGAGCGCTACAACGCGCTCGGCTCGCGGATGCCGTACCTCATCGTGGGGACGGTCGTCGGAGCGGGGGCGATGACGGTCGGCCTCCTCCTGCCGACCAAGGACACCACCACCAACCTCACTGTCATGGCGGGCCCCACGGGGTTCGCGGTGGCGGGACGGTTCTAGACCCAGCCGCAGGGTCGCGTCGAGCCGCCGGCAGCGAAAGCTGTCCGGCGGCGATTTGTTTGTTGAGGGGAGAGCAGGGAGATGCGCTCCTCCTTGCTTAAAAGGCTAAAATTTGGTTATACTTATGCGTCCGGCATCCGCCGGTAGCGTGTCTTACACGCTAACAACCGTCCTTTCATTCCATCCACCGGAGGACACCATGTCCAGCTTCTTCACCCTCGTCGCCGCCCTGTTCTTCTTCATCTCCGGCGCGCAGGCGCAGGAGCCCACCAAGCCCTCCCTCCTGATCCAGACCTCGCTCATCGCGACTACCTACCCTCTCACGGGCGACCCTGGGTCTGCCCGTCTGCGGGCGTGCCAATTCTTCGGTAAAATGGTCGAGGAGCTGGGGTACAACCTCAGCAACATGTGTACCTCGACGACCGGAGACTTCCCCATGCCCAAGCCAGGGGACCCAGTCGTCCTCCTCGTCTTCGTAGACGAAGCGGAGATTGACGCGGGGGCGCTCGGAAAGAGTCTCCCCATGCAGGTTGAGGCAGCCATGGGCAGCGGCGTCGCATTGTTCGTGAGCGCGAAGCTCACCAGTAGCAATGAAGACGCAGCTCCCGAGGATGAACTTAACGGGGTATCGGCAACCATGGAAATCCCCGCCCACCCGAGCCTTCTGGCGAAGGTGATGGCCCGGTGCCTCATTGAGGCACGTGGCACGCCCCTCACCTTTGAGGAGGCTACCACCTGCGTAGGACTGCTCACCGCGGAGGACAGCGGCCCGATTTCGATGATACGAGGCGGGTGGACGTCACTCAACAGCGTCAACATCTTCTACCCGCCCCGCACGCCCCCCGATGCCAAGTCGCTCGGGAGGGCGGCGAAGGCGCTTGGGGCCTACGACCAGCGGTCGCGACAGGACCGCACAGCGGTGACCCCGCCCGAGGTCGTTCCGGATCCCGATCCGGCCATCGACCTCCCGCGCAAGCCCCTCCTCCCCGGCTGGACCCCCGCCAAGCACGCCCTCACGTGGGGCGGCGGGGCAACCACGCTCGGGTTCGGGGTGGCGAGCATCGTCACCTACAGCCAGGGTCTCTCTCTTAACCGGGACATCTCTTCGGGGGTGTACGGGCGGGCGGGAGATCCGCGGCTGGACGGTGCCGTTGAGCGCTACAACGCGCTCGGCTCGCGGATGCCGTACCTCATCGTGGGGACGGGCATCGGAGCGGGGGCGATGACGGTCGGCCTCCTCCTGCCGACCAAGGACACCACCACCAACCTCACTGTCATGGCGGGCCCCACGGGGTTCGCGGTGGCGGGACGGTTCTAGACCCAGCCGCAGGGTCGCGTCGAGAGCCGCTCCACTTCGTGTGGAGCGGCTCGTACTGTTTTTATGAGGAAAATGAAAAACCGCGTATGCGGCTTTTTTTCTTTCTTTGCACATCTCCCCTTCTTTCCTTTTCTTCTCTCTTTACGGCAAAAATGTTTTCATCCAGTCACGCATTTTTTGCGCTACTTTATCTGCACTCTTAAAGCGGAAAAGATTTCCAAAGGAGAATCCTCTTTGCGAGAGTGTCTTTATTCCATGGCCCCACTGTGCAAGTCCAATTGCCGTCGCGAATGCAGGGTCATACAGCTCATCAAGCACGCTCGTTACTTGCACCGGTGCACCCAATGCACATGGCAAACGCAATACCCGCTTTCCTACTTCAAGCGCTCCTTCCAACTTCATTCCTCCCCCTGCACAAATCGCACCCACGGGAAGCATGCCGGAACGATCAATTTTTCTCAGTTCAGCATCTACCAATTCAAACAATTCCTCCATGCGGGCCTCAATAATCTCTGCAATAAAACGACGCTTCACTTCTTCGGCTCCTTCAACGCCAAATTCTGCAAGAGAAATCGCCTGCTTTCGATCGATCACATCTGGCACTGCGTGTCCGTACGCCATCTTTACTCGTTCTGCGATTTCAATAGAGGTACGAAGACCGATCGCAATATCATTAGTTACATGATCTCCTCCAAGCGGGAGCACTGCGGTGTGCAGCAAATCGCCTTCTTCAAATACCGCAAGCGACGTTGTTGCCGCTCCGATATTTACCATACATACCCCCAACTCCTTTTGACGCTGCGTCAAAATAGCCTCTGCCGTCGCAAGAGGTCCAAATACTACCTCATCAATGTCGAGCCCCGTGCGATAGATGCTCTTCGTTAAATTTTTAACATGCGAAGAAAGCGCCTCAACAATCATGGCATCTACCTCTAACCGAATCCCAGACATGCCCACCGGATCCTTAATTCCCCGCTGGCCATCAACGGAAAAACTTTTGGGAATAACGTGCAAAATTTCGTAGTTTGCAGGAATCGCAACGGTTTTTGCCGCTTCTACTACCCGCTCCACGTCGTCTTCGGTAATTTCTGCTTCAGGTCGGGCGACCGCAATTGCTCCTCGACTTGCCTGAATTGCGCTGTTTTGCCCAGAAAGAGCAACCCACGCAGAGTTTATTTGTACACCCGTCATGCGTTCTGCGCGCTCGAGGGCGCGCGATATGGATGACACCGCATCTTCCATGCTTGAAATAGCGCCACGGTGAATACCGGACGACGGGGACGCAATTGCGCCCATAAGCTGGACATGCGGCTTCCCCTCTTCATCAAGCGAACTTTTACAAATCGCAAGACGAATGACCGAGGAACCAATATCAAGTCCTGTAATGATGTCATCAGCCATACACAGCCAAGCGCCTTCTGGATTATTTTACCATGCAGACCCAATTCTCAAAAAATGCCGACTCCAAACGCTCGCAAAAAACGTTTACGATGTGAGGAAGAATAATCACTATTCCTATTCCCGCCGCAGTAAGTGCTGCTAATAATACCGCACCTGCCATCATATCTTTAATTTCTCGAACCGTAGGATGGAGCCGTGGATGTACGGCATCTGCCAATCGCTCAAGAATGCTATTCAGCATCTCGAGTACTAACACGCTCACTAGCAAAAGAATGACGAGTATTCTCTCCCACACCTGCAGAGGAAGAACGATAATACACCCAATGACGGGGATGCTGATCAGCAGCTGTATCCGAAAACTCTGCTCAGCAATCGCAACATCGCAAATGCCTCTCCACGCATGTTTCATGCTTTTCAGAAAAGCGCGAAAAGAAATCATACCGTCCTCAATACCTCGCCTACAATTTTATCCTGTAATGGGAACATGACCTCGGCATCTGCCGGCATTTCGTGATCGTATCCGAGTACGTGAAGGATACCATGAACGAGAAGGTCGGTAAGTTCAAGAGAAATATCTCCCTCCGCCTGTCGCTCTGCCTGCTCAAAACAGATTAATACATCTCCCAGTGCGCCGAAAATGGGGAGATCGCCTGCAGGAAATGAGAGCACATCCGTGATCTTATCTTTTCCTCGATGCATGCGATTTAATCTCCGAATTTCTGCCTCGTTTACGACATGGACATGCACCTCTCCTTTTGCCTCTGGGAGAGCATCCGCAAATGCTTTCGTTACGCGCAGCAAAAACTGACGCGAAAAGCGCCATTTCTTTGGAAGCAAGTCTTGTGCTACATCAAAAGTAATCATGCTTATTCTCCCTCGCCCGAAGGAGCATCTCCCTCATTCTTTACTTCTTCGTCCTCCTGTACATCCTCTTCTTCTTGTGGACGCACCACTTCCTCGGTCCGCGCATGCACGCTATTCATCATCATCTTAAACGTCTGCAAGAACTCAATACTTAATACCTCCCCTAACTCATAGGTGGCTGAAATAACCCACGATCCTACATCAAGATAGATCATTCTTCCCTCTTCTGCACTGCGCGCACTATATCCCTGTTTCGTCATGGTTTCTTCGGTGCCTCTTGTTGATACCCCCTTTGCTTTCATCCATTGATCAAGCTTTATCAACTCATCTTTTTCCTCAAAAGCCAATTCAATCGCTGCACTGTCCGCAGAACGAAAAATCACTCTCTCTTCAGACGAGGCTCCTGATACGGTCCAAGAAGCGGGATAATAAATGGTGAAAGGCAAATCAGCTCGCTCCAAAACTCGCACTGCGCCAGTATCAAGCAGCGTAGACGGCGCTAATCCATTCGGGTCATATCGGTGGAATACCTCATTTCCATCAAGAAACGTATCTCCATCGGTGTCGGGAGAGCGGAAGTCTGTTCCGTAGAGTAATTCTTCTACATTTGTGAGGCCATCGCTATCCGTGTCTGTTCCTGGATAAGGCTCCTTTGGCTCGGGCTCCGGATCTGGTTCGGGTTCTGGCTCGGGCTCCGGCGTAGGTTCATTTACTTGGGGTGGGGCTGCATACGTCGATACATACCACCATACTCCTGCCCCGGTACCTGCCATAAGCACAAGAACAAGTAAAACCAGTAGCGCAGGAGATACCCGCTTTTTTGCCGGCATCGCCGTCTGATGAACCGGCTCGGGAGGAAGTACAACCGGAATAATAAGCGGTTGAAGCGGCTCTTCTTTCTTCGCCTCCTCGTGAAGCATTGCCTCTTTGCCCCGCAGTTCTTCAGGCATGGCAAATACACGCACCTCCGCACCATCTCCTGGGGGCGTCTGCTTTTTTTCTTGCGGCTCTGGCGTCGTCTTTCCTCCGTCAAACATAGGCCACGTTATTCTGTCTTGGGTATTTCAAGCAGCTTGCCTTCACCATTCGGGTTATATCCATTCTCAACCTCTACACCATCATTGTGCCCATCACCATCGGTGTCTGCCTTCTTGGGATCGGTACTATAAAATTTCACCTCTTCTCTATCTCCCAATCCGTCTTCATCCGTATCAGGCTTTGCAACAGAAGTTCCCGCAATACGTTCTTCATCATTGGAAAGCCCATCTCCATCGCTATCAACGACCGCGATCGTTCCTCCTCCATCTTCTTCTTCGTCAGGCTCTGCTTGAGTCTCTCCGCTTCCCTTTCCTTCCTCGTCCGGAAGCTTACCTCCGGCTGCTTCATCATCTTCCCTTCCATCTCCGATCACTTCAGAAACCTGTTGAGGCACCGCGTCTTTCACCATAAAACGATACGCCGCATATCCCGCAACACCTATCGCCAATAACGAAACGGCGACCATCGCGATCATCCGTACTCCTAACGTGCTCTTTGGCGCTTCATACGGCAAAGGCTGACCTGGATCAATGACCTGAGGCTGCGAAGCACCCGATACTGTTCCTCCTTGCGCTTCCGGAGCAACGGGATTACTTCCCGGCGCAGGAGCGGGAGCGACGGGTGGTTTCGCTGAAGGCTCGGGCACATCAGCAAACATATCTTTTGGTTCTTGAGCATCGTCAAACATACGTCATTATTCGAGAGGATTATACCCTGATTCTAGCTCGGTACCGTCACTATACCCATCTCCGTCCGTATCTGCATTTTTATCAGACGTTCCTACCTCAGATTCTTCCTTTGCCGTCAGCCCGTCTTCATCTGCGTCTGTGGAAGAAAAAAGATCTAGACACTCTTCTCGGAGTTCTTCGCCGAGCTCAGCGCACCCTGCGAAATTCCCTGTCGCAAGGAGTTCCTTCAGCGTTGCCCGTTCATCACACACCTCTTCAGCGACACCGAATTTTGCACAGTCACCAGAAGAACGCGCATTTGCCTTCACCACATTTTCGCAGGCAACCTTTTTGTCCGCACTGATATCCTCACATGCACTCATCCCCTCACCGTCCGCGACGCGAGCAATAATCACCGAGTCGGTACAACGACTCTGCGCATCTCCTGAGAGAAGCTTGCAGGATTCAGCATCTTTCTTTTCTCGCGCAATCAAGGTTACGCAGCTTTCCTTTTTCTTCTCTTCCAATCCTTCACAAGCTGCCGCTACACCCGATGCCCGTGCCACATCTTTTTGTGCCTGAGCCTTACACGCCTCATCTTCTTCATCGCACTCTGCTTGGCGCTGCGCCATTTCCTCCTTCGCCGCTTCAAGCTCGCTTTTTGGCCCGGAAGATATGCTCTCTACGAGATTCTTCACAAAAATTCCCAAAAAGATTACTCCAAGGAGCACGCCCCCGATAAACGCGATGCGCTTGAGCACCTCGGGGCGCCGAAACCAAGGTTTCGGCGCCTCAGGAGGAGCATCATTAAAGCGGAAGTATTGCGGCTGAGAGGAAGGATTTTCCATAGTACGTTACGGGGCACAGTATTCAATGCGGAGATTTGAGAGATTGATCGTTCCCTCTCCGAGGAACGTGAGCTGGATAGGCACCTCTTGATCTGACGTGGGATCACATTCGAAGTTCTCTGGCCATGGAAGTGAAATATTGTTTCCCTGCGTCACCACCGTTGACGTCAGCTCAGCACCTGATGCTCCAGAGCTGATAACTCCTACCGTAATGCCGAGAATGGAGTCGATGATTGAGTCATAGGCTTCTTCGATCTGCGCAACGGTTGATCCCGAGTATGAGTAGTCGATACCGTTTTCATGCATGGAAGACCCATCATTGCTTGACCATTCGTTCATGTCCGATATCAACGTTGAGCTTGTGGTAAGCGCGACGGTGTACAGTTCCCAGTTCGCCCCATTGTCGAGCACCTCGTTTTTAATGGCATTTGCGGCGCTCGTCGGACTGTCCGTTGGCGCACCGTCCGAGAGCAGCACGACAATCTTTCTTACATTTCCATCGTCGTCAATATCGTCTAGCAGTTCCTTTGCATCTTCAAGCGCCATTCCCGTGTAGGTATTCCCTGCTTCCGTATAGAGATCCACTCGATCGAGCAGCGTTTGCTCATCATCTATGCCAAGGAATCCGAGCTCATCATCACACGTCGCCGATCCACCGCAATCACTATCTTCAGAACAGCTTTCACCATTATCGCTACACATTCCCGTACCTGAATGAGTAGAGTATCCGATAAGGCCAATATTCATATCTTCGCCCAATCCATCAAAGAGCTCTTCAATTGCACTTGCGAGAACATCTTTCGCTACCCCCATGCGCGTATCTGATCCGAGTGCATTTCCCATGGATCCTGAACGGTCGGTTACGAAGACGACGTACGCATCAGGAAGATCTACATCGCTCATGTCTATTGTTCCCGTGAGCGTTCCCGCAACATTACACGCGGGCATGACGATCGTTGCTGCATTCGGGAGATCTGAAGTTGAAGATGAACTATAGCTGTACAGATCCACCGTCGAGCTATCCGCGGAACCTGGCAAGTTCGGGGTCATGAGCAAACTTCCGGTGGTTTCGGTAAACGGACAGGAAGACATGCAGTTATCTGCGCACGTTGGGAAAACACATGAAACTGCTGTTATTCCGTTGTAATCGCAGTAATTCCTATCAGTCTCTATGGAAGATTCGAACCTTATAGATGATCCCGTGCAATACTCTCCATTTTCCGGACCACCATTACATACCCCCAATCTTCGACAGGTATATGCGGAGTTCGTCGGGCTTACCTGTCCCGCCTGAGAGGCGCTACACGCACCTAAGATCTGACCTGTTGCATTATCGTAGTAACGATACGGGATGTCGGATCCGTCACAGAACTCACTTCCGTTGGTCACTCCATCTCCACAGAAGGCTCCTGAAGAAACCACTTGGCGGCACGAAGTTGTACATGCAGAACAGGTTGAGCCATATCCTGCATCACATCCACCCCCGTTTCCTGTTCCTTCATCGCATTCTTCTTCACCGCTATAGAGATATCCATCCCCACATACATTTGTCGTGCATTGCGCGGTACAAGAATCGGTAGAATCGGAATTGCCGTCATCACATTGTTCATCTGGATCAACTACTCCATCTCCACATGAACCAATTTCCGTACACGTGAGCGACGTCCAGTTTCCTATGTACTGACATGTTGCTCCCGCGTCATCATCACACGGCATTACACGCGTGTATCCCGTTGCACAGGATGCGTAGACGCCTGATCCGCCACATACTCCACTTGCACAGTCACTTCCCGTGCTACAAGGGTCTCCATCATCACTTCCCCCTGAACAGAGCTGCCCACCCCATGTATCATCTTCGCCATCGCATTGTTCACTTCCTGTAATTTCTCCATCGCCACAGTATGCAGGTGGACCCGAGCAATCCCATGCACAGCTTGCGTTTGGCGATGCAGTATAGGATCCGTTAAACGCAGTACATGTACCCACTCCAGAAGCGCCGTATGCGCGACCGCTGGCAGGAACGCTTGAGAAGACATCAGCATCTCCACAGTCACACTGTTCTCCTCCTGACAGTACTCCATCACCACAATACGTTGCCGTCGTCATCGTACAGTCGCTTCCACAGTAGCCATAACGACCATTCGCCGCACCATCATCACATGCTTCAACTCCCTCCACGATGCCGTTTCCGCAAGAAGCGGGAGTACATGTTGCCGAGGGATTATCTTCAAAGGCAGTACACGTACTATTACAGATTTGACTGATGTAGCCATCATCCGTTTCGTCCCCATCGCTATCACAGGCATTGCTCACACCGCCTGCTTGGCCGACCTCACAGTACTCGGTCGCACTCAAGAGACCATCGCCACACACCTGCGATCCACCGTATTCCGTCGTTCCATCGCAAAATGCCGCAGTCGCAAATCCGTCCGCGAATCCGGAAGAATTTCCGATGGTAATCGAGATGCCATCATCCGTACCATCTTCATCGATCGGGTAATACCAATCGGCATTTGGATACTCAAGATCAGCTGCGATAAAAGCGATGTCCGATCCATAGGCTCGGTAATGGTAGGCAAATGATCCTTCTGGACAGAGATATTGGCCGCGCGCCTGGTCTACACAGGTATTTGCATCGTAATCTCCATACGGATCTTCCCCACAGCTCATGTATGCATTGAGCGGATCTTCTGCGGCATCTTCGTCAAGAGCACCCGATAAGATATCGTTCCAGGATCCCCACACACTTGATGCAAGCGATCTTACAAAGGTTCCTGAAGCAAGTGTTGGTACGCCCGGCTGACAGGTTTCTGATCCTGGACAGTCGTCATCTGCAGCACAAATTTGACTCGTCGTTTCTGAACAATATCCATTATCTTCTCCGTACTCCTCAATGCTCGTTCGCAAATCAGTCATGTCTGCCAAACGATGCGTATCCCGCGCAATCTTTCCTTTAATGTCGGCGCAGCTTTGTCCGGTTGCCACGCAATCAAGATCAGACGCACACATGTCTCCATACGAAGTTCCGTCAGTACAGTAACCTACGGAACTTACATTCGTTGCGAAGGAGAGATTTTCGATGATCTGTTCATAAATCGCAATCGCGTCATCTCCTGCATCATTGTTGTAGGAAATAATGTACATGTTGGAGTACAAGTAGTTTCCTGCCTCATCAAGGTTTGGCGCTGCAATATACGTCGTTCTTCCATCTTCTACTGCAGGGAATCCATCAATGGTCGTTTCTGAAGGATCTCCTTCAAATCCCTGTGCCCGGTACCACGCCAAGGGGCTCAGATATTCTTCATTTGATGCAATACGCACACCAATAGCATCGGAGGTGCCTTGCACTTGGAAAAGGTATTCCTTCAAGATTGCATCGTCCTGCGTATCGTCTGGACTGATGACCGTCAGCTCGGGAAGGTTTTCGTCCGCGGTATTTCCTTCATCCTTACAGTAGCCTAGCGAGAAGTTCATCCACCCTATCCCTTCTTCCGCTCCCACAGCCTCTCCCTCAGCGCTATCCGTCCAAGGATAATATTCGATTGCTGGCCAAGGATTTTCACACAAGAGCGCAGTTACTGCTTCATATCCGGAAATTTCATCATCTGTCTCGATGCCAACCGTATTGTTTTCTATCGTGAGCGTTGCAGTGACATTCGCTTCGCCATTTTCACCCGCGGGTGAAACCGTTGCACTATCAAGATCAGCAGTATCCTGGGTTACTTCTAAAATCGTCTCATCATCTGTTTCCCAAGAAGACCAGGTCCAATCATATACCCCCGCTATCGGAGCGATTTCTTGAGCACTTCCCGATACATAGGAAATTGCGGTTGCCGTAAAGGTATGCGACTCGTCAAGTGAGGAGAATGATCCTGGGTTTTCAGTATCCGTATCTGTCACTGCAACCGCTTCTACCGCACAGATTTCAGTACCTACCGTAAACGTCTCTTGCGTATCTCCATTGATACTCACTCCATACCGAGAGACCGCGCCCTCTGCGTCTCCATCCGTAATATCTGCGTCTCCTTCAACAACGAGCGTATACGTCGCCCCTGCAACCATGAGCTCACTTGCCTGCATGTATACCCGGAAAGTGGTTACTCCCGTTTCGCTATCTGTTTGTCCTTGCTGGGTATATCCCGTGATCGGCAAGATACAGTCCCCCGCCGTTGCAAGGACGTTTCTTCCGAGAACCAAACTCTTTATCGCATTCCACATGCGCGCAAAGAATCCGGTAGGCGCCTGTACAAGCGTCGTGTGCGTATCAGGACAAACTCCGTCACTCGTCGTTGAAAGATCGAGCGCCGCATACATGCGGTAACTCGTCTCTTCGCTCGTTGAATCCGCAACGCCATCTTCATCCGCATCTTCTCCGTCTACGGTCTTCTCGTACACAAAATCATCCGTATCCATCGGTTGCGTAAAGATACCGTAGAGCGCCGCGTTTCTACAGACATCACCTCCCGTAGGGCTCAAGGTTACGGTTGGACGATCCATACAGCAATTTCCCGTTCCTACTCCTTGTGCGGAAGGATCAGAACAGTCAGCATCAGTTGTCGCTGCGCAGAAAAGCGTCCAACTTGCTTCTGCGGTAAATGTTGAGGTTGATTCAGTGGAACGAATCGTCGCTACCGCTTCTCCCGTCTCTTCATTTACTTCAAATACCGCGGTATCTGCAATGTATGCCGCCTGCACTGGGTCTATCACTCCGTCCCCCGAAGCACCTGCCTCACATGCAGCAATCTCTCCCGTTCCTACTACTCCATCTCCACAGTATGAGGGCGCCGCATATGCCGCCGAAGAACCTTCGTAGATACACTTTGACGAACAACCATCCCCATTTGCAGTATTTCCATCTTCACACTCTTCCCCTGTGCCTATCGTTCCATCATTACAGGTAGAAGGAACGGTGTAGCTCAGTGACGATCCTTCAAGAAGACAGCTGGAGGAACACCCATCATCATCCGTAGTATTTCCGTCATCACACGCTTCATATGGCTCATCTACTTCTCCATCGCCACAAATTGCTCCCCCAATACTTGCAAGGGTTGGCGTTCCTTCATTCAAACAGGCTGAAGAACAACCGTCATTATTCCGCGCATTTCCATCATCACACTCTTCTCCTGCTCGAGAAGTCGCGTCATACGCAATATCTCCATTTCCACACGTCGCACCAATTGCTGAGGACCCCTCTGCGAGACAACTTGAGGAACAGCCATCTCCATTTGCAGTATTTCCATCATCACAATCTTCGTACGTAGCGATTATTCCATCGCCACATCCGCTTTCCGAAGCCTCGCAGGTTGATGCGGCGTATGTGCAATCTGCATCGGCAGTACATGCTCCTCCCGATACCGAACACACACTCCCTGAACACACCTCCACACATGTTGCATCATCGCTTAAGCTCGCGCATGATGCCCCACTTCCTGTACAGGCATAAACAACCGCTTCACCCCCTTCTCGCAAACAGCTTGCCGAACAGCCATCCCCATCCGTCACGTTGCCGTCTTCACATTCCTCGCCATGTTCTTCTTCAAGATCTCCGTCACCACATACTGCAGCATAGGGAGAGCTTCCCAATGACGTACACGACGTTGTACAGCCTTCTGCAATAGAAGAGGGGTCGGTATCCGCAAATCCACTTCCCATCCAAGCGGCAACTACGGTTGCTCCGTCTTCATCATTATTCTCGTCATCAATAGGATCTTCCCAGGTCCAAGCATAGCTATATGCATCAAGCAACTGTCCAGAAACCGAACACGCATCTGCCTCTCCGTATGCCTGTGCGGTAAATACCTTTTGATCCCCTACTTCAGATGATTGCGCAGAAGAAGGGCTTATCGCTACGCGCTCAACACTACATACCGACGCATCTTCGCGAACCCTAAACGTCCAGGAGAAATCATCTCCATAGTTTGTACGAATAAGCGGCACACCGCTTTCACTCGCCACATCTCCCGAGAGAATAACCCGGTAGTATCCTCGCGGCGTCAATGGAGAAGGAAGCGTAAAGGTAAATCCTACGCATTCCGTGTCTTCATTGAGCGTACAGCCTACCGAAGCTCCGCTCACCTCGGTAAGCGACGTGCAGAGCTCATTTGCACAGGTATATAAAGAGGCTCCGGATTCTACCGTCGTTGCATCCATGGGCACGTTAAAGGTTGCGCCCACGGTCGCATTTACACATGCCTCCGTACAATTTGGGAAGTATTGCGTTACGTATGGATCGCTAAAATTGATCGTCAGCGACGCGCTTCCTTCCTGCGTGCTTGCCTGTTCGGTTGCTGTTACCGGTGTCGTTCCTTCCGCAAGCGCCTCTACGGTTGCGCAAGGCGAGCTTCCTCCCGCACAGTCTGCCGCAGCAGTGAATGCCGCATAGCTTTCATTCACTTCCCATCCCCATACGTAATCATCTGCATCAAGCACATTGCAATCAGCTACCGGCAATGCAGAGAATCCCTGCGTATCGTTTATTGCAGTCAGCGTCTTCTCGTCAGGAGAAACCACCACACGTTCTACTTCACAATCCGTCGCATCGCTCTTCGTGGTGAAGGTCCAAGTTTCCTCATCTTGCAATGCCGTTCCATCTGCAGACATTGCCGCTTCGGATACGGTTACTTGGTAGGTCGTGGAAACATCAAGATTACTTGTTGGAGCAAAGGTTACCGAACGAGCAGTCGTACTATAACTTCCAGAAACCGCTTCTCTCGTGCTACATGGCCTGTCTCCGCTTGCGGTACATTTTTCGAGCGTCAACGCATCATCAAGCGTTCCTTCATTCATGTCGACCGTGAACTCCGCATAAATTTGCGCGTTTACGCATGCCTCATCACTAAAGCGATCGTTTGGCACTGCACTAATAACCGTCGCGGAACATTCCACGATCAATTCCGGAACATCAGGAATTTCTCCCGAAGAGAACGACCACGCATATGCCGCAGCGCTCACGGTCCCCGATGAAGCATCGCTCGCGCCAACCGTGAAGGTCAGCGAGTTACTCTCTTCACCTTCACTATTCACCGCAGAAACCGATCCTGTTTCTGCCGCAGAAGGAACATTTACCGAGATTTCGGTATTCCCCCAGTCTAAAATTGTTCCCGTGACCGCACCTGCAAAAGCCACCGACCCTTCTGTAGTTCCAAAATTATCTCCGTACAGCGTAATAGTCTCCCCTTCCTCTCCACTATCAGGCGAGATACTACAAAGTCCCGGCGTTGGCTCGCCATCAATGACGGTAAATGATACGGGGGAAGACTCATCTCCTGCACGAGATTCAACAGAGACCGCGTAATTTCCTGTTGCTATTTCTGGAACAATGACCGTGATCTCAGTATCGCTCCAGATATCCTCGGAACACTCATCAGGGAAATCCACGCTCGCCTGCGTGCGGTCCCCGGTCTCCTCGTCTTCAAACCAGACGCTTCCCAAAGATCCGCCAAAAGAGGATCCGGTAATCGTTATATATTGGCCCACCGCTCCTTCATCCGGATCAATACTTACAATATTTGGCGCATCTACTGAGCTTTCTCGTTCAACTGCAAGCGTTACCGTGTTACTCTCTACCCCATCGACCACAACAAACACCGAGTATTCTCCTTCGTTTACCGAAGGGACGGTTACCGTCGCACTGCTCTCACTCCAGCTGGTGTAGCTCCCCGCCTCATCATCGTCACCAAAAATCACCGTCGACGCTCCACGGGATGCGCCAAATCCACTTCCCGCAAGCACTACCGCCTCTGCAACCTGCGCTTCATCTGGGGTGATCGCGCAAAGCGATGGACGCTCGGTATCGTTGACGTCAAAGTCAGGAACAAGCTCTCCCGCGTCATCGTTCGTTGCATCACTATCTCCATCACTTGTCGTAATCGAAAGAGGCCCATCGCCTGCGCCTTCGGGAACAACAACGATAATCTCTCCATCTTCCCATCCGTCTGCGCACGAGGCAAGAGACGCCTCTATCGTTCCTCCTGCAGCCGCAGTAAAGGTTACGGTTCCTTCAGTGTTTCCAAATCCTGATCCTGAAATCGTCACGAATGTTCCTACCGCTCCATTATCAGGAGATATTCCCGAAATCTGAGGAAGATCCGTACATATTCCCTCTTCACAGGAAGCGCCTCCTCCACAATCCGCATCTTCTGTGCACGATCCCCCTTCACACGCGCCACAATATTCTGCGCTCGAGCTGTCTCCCCCACAATCCACATCTGTCTCCTCCCCATCTTGCACGCCATTAAAACACGTAGCAGGACGCGCGGTAACGGTTACCGCATCTTCATCCGTATTTCCCGCCACGTCAGTCACCGTTACCGACACCTCATAGGACTCTCCTACGGTAAGCCCCGTTGTCTCCCAGAGTGCCTCAAGTACAACCTCTGTGAGATCTTCTCCTGCTGCGATCACGCTCTCAAATGATTCTCCGCCATCAACCGAGAAGTCCGCCACGGCAACCCCCGCATCATCCGTTGCCTGCACCTCTACACGCTCAGTGGAATCAGCCGCGATAGCATCGTTATCATCTGGCGCGGTCATGTTTGCGGTTGGTTCCTCCGTATCTACTAATGTTCCGCTTGTAAAAGATCCTGAACAGCTTTCCGAGCTACATGTCAGAGAAACACCCGAAGTACTTTCAATATCCTCACTTATCGTGACTGTATACGGAGTATTTTCCTCAAAACAGTACCGATCTTCATTTGGTGCAGGACATGGGGAAGAAGGCACGAACGTTACTCGCTTCCCTGAGACTGAAAAAGTTCCTCCTACCTCTTCTCCGGTTGTATCATTTTTTACCGTTATTGCACCCTCTACGCTTTCTTCATCTACCGCACGTGTAAAGCCAATTTGTACTTGAATGTTTCTGATCGACTGAGTTCCCTCAGGAGAAATGCCAGAAACCTCAAACGAGGAGGACGATCCCCCTCTTCCCACGCCTCCTCCCCCACTTCCTCCCGATCCTCCCGAACCTCCCGTACCATTCACTGCGCCCAAGATACTGGTCATGATAAACGTGGTAATGCTCCACGACATGAGGATAATCACCAATCCAATTCCTCCGTTTATCAGAATACGCTTTGCACGATCTACTTTTTCTGGATCACCTCCCGCAGTCATCCATACAAAGCCTCCGTAGAGCACGACGCAGACCGCAATCACTCCTAAGAAACTCAGTCCAATACGGATGAATCGCGCAATCACGAGACGAATGTCTTCATTTCCTAATCCGCTTTGCTCTCCCACGGAATCTAAATTGTCCACCGCGTCTTGCGCGTAGATAGGTTGCACCTGCATGCCAACCAGACAAGCCGTTGCAAGCGTGAGTGCAAGGAATCCTTTTTTCAGCCAACTCTTCATACATTTTAGAACAACGTGCAGGCGGTCGAAGAAGCGACGCCATTACAACAGTAAGGACCGCTACATGTACCCCCTTCCTCCGTCGGACCCTCCGCAGGAGCAAAGCAATTTTGATACTGATTTTTCACCCCGTTCCCTACATCCACTCCATACATGTAGGTTTTTCCTTCAATAGATTCGAGGAATGTCCCGTGATTTATCGTTACCATTGTTTGCGATGCAGTCGCGCTTCCGCTGCTCACCTCGGTTCCCGAAGCATCCAAGAAACTGCTTCCAAAGCGGTACCACATTTCATGCGTCGTACCGGTGGAAAGCTCTTTATTCGTAAACGTAATATTATCGCTCGACACGGTATTTAGGAGGATGACCTCATCAAAGAGGAGAGAAACTGGCTGATCAAGCGCAACATTCGACTCAAGAATCGACGGAGTAATGCTCGTAATCGCGGGACCTCCTAATTCTATGCTGTTCGTTGTCGTGAACGACCATACATAGTCATCTCCTGCGGTGCCGTCATTGTTTCCGTCTAATGCGTTTGCTGATACGTCGACGATTCCGTCATAGGGGAACGTATCCACTTGCGGTGGACTTGATCCGGGCGTTGCCGCCGCCACATTGATGCTCATCATCTCAGCTCCGGGCAAACAATATATCGTTTCGCCGCAGGAATTCGTTCCACAAGCTTCGGTCGACGTAAACGTTACCGTGGTATATCCATTTGAAATTTCATACGTCCCTTCCAGAGGAATTCCATCAGCGCCTGCGGTTTGTATATTGTCATATCCTCCAGAAGAAGTACGAGTTCCTGACGCAGAGGTAGGATCAACCGCTTCATCAAAGGTCACCTGTACGGTGATGTTGCGTGCATAGGTACCTGACGCCGCAGGGACTACTGACTGAATCGTTGGCGGCGTTGTATCAATCGTCGTTCCGGTTTCAAACGACCACTCGTATCCACTACTATTGGATCCGGTAAATACCGCGTCGCCCTCTGCGTCTACAATGTCCGGCGAAAGAAATACCGTGTACGAAACGGATTCCGTGGAAGATCCAAGGTACTCCGCGGGGTCAAATACGAATGTTTTGAGATCTTCAGAAAATGCGACCGACACGTTGGTAAGCGCAGCTTCAATTCCATCCGCCGTTCGATAAATACTCACATTCTCACCGAAGATTGTCGTTGCAGCCGTGTCATCGGAGGTATCTTCTGGCGTGCCGTTCGTATCGTATCCCGAAATGAACGACTCGATGTCCATGGCATCTCTAAATGTCACCATAATCCGAGCATTCCGAGCGACATCGGTGGCATTACGAGTCGGATAGTGATCGCGCAAGGCTCCACTTCCCAGCGAACCTGACAAGCGTTCAACCGATATACTTCCGTTATTCCCGCTTCCTCCTGTACCTAGACCAGTTCCTTGTGAAATCCAATTTACGATAAATGTCGTAATCGCATACGCCGAAAGGGTAATGACCAGCCCAACCGTGGCGTTGATAAGCATCTTTTTCGCCTTGTCTACCTGCTTATCATCACCCCCCGCAGTCATCCACAAAAATCCCGCGTAGAGGACAAGGAGTAAAAAGACGATTCCCAGCAAGCCAAGGAATACATTGATGAGCGTTCCGATGATGTCAAAAATACTCGATGAACTGAGTCCTGCGGCCGAAGCAACACTTGCTGCCGCGTCATTACTTTGCGCTTGCGCAAATACCGGCACAGTGAGCAAAGAAACTCCTAGCAAAAGGAGCGTGGAAAGAATTTGCGATATACGCACAAAACGTCGAGGTAAAGAGTGAGCGACGTACGTCATGTCACCTCCTATTTTACCCCATACGCACTGCTGTTTTCCTTTCTTTCTCCCTTAGACTGGGGACAACACGTTCCCTATTTCTTCTTTGAGTTTCTCAAGTCCTTCTTTTTTCACTGCTGATACGAACGCATGGGGTTCGAGTCGTGCTTTTACCTGGCCTTTCTGCTCTTTCGTTAAGAGATCAGTTTTATTCACAACGAGAAGTCGAGGGGTCTCTTCTGCCCCTAACGTTGCCAGCACCTCATCAACCACCGCAATTTTCCGTTCGTATTTTGGATCCGCTCCGTCAGCAACGTGCAAAATCACATCGGCATGAATCGCTTCAGAGAGCGTTGACGTAAAAGCTTTAATGAGCTCCGGTGGAAGACCTTCGATAAATCCGATCGTATCCGAAATGAGCACTGAGGCATTCTTTTCAGGTAAAAAACATTCTCCTACCCGCGTATCCAACGTGGCAAAGAGCTTGTTTTCCCCCTTTTCTTTTCGTTTTGTCAGCGCCGCAAGAAGCGACGTCTTTCCCGCGTTCGTGTACCCCACCAGCGCCACGGTCTGCTGTCCACGACGCACTCGATGTTTTCGCTGCTCCGTACGCAGGCTTTCATACTGTTTGAGTTTATCCAAAATCCGACGCTCTTGATCTCGCAAGTGGCGCTTCATCGCCTCGGTATTTCCCTCTCCACTCCCTCCTCGCGTTCCCGTGCCTCCGCGCTGACGTCCAAGCTGAGCTCCCAAGTTGAAAATTCTTGGTCCCATGTGACGAATGCGAGCGAGCTCAATTTCGAGCTTCGCTTCCGCAGAAGTCGCATGCTTTTCAAAAATGTGGAGAATGAGATCAATACGATCCCAAACTTTAACCCCTACTGGACGGAGTGCTTCCTCGAGATTAAACAGCTGGCTCGGCTTTAATACCGCATTGATGATGAGCACGGTCGCCCCCCATGTTTTCGCGTGCGTGAGAATCTCTTCCACCTTTCCCTTTCCCAGGAAGGTTCGATAATCCGGGATTGCTCTTCGCTGAATTGTTTGTACAACCGCAATACCGCCGTACGTTTTCGTCAGCTCTTCAAGTTCACTCATTCTGTACACCGCTTCAGGCTTCGGAACAGAAAAGTGAATAACGTCAGCTAAAATGGCTCGATGTGTAAACATTTTCTAGGAAAGGTGCTTATCTACAAACGCTTTAATACGCGAACCATCCGCGAGTCCCTTGAGTTCTTTTGAGAGTGTCCCCATCACTTTTCCTGCTGCCTCTTTTCCCTGCGCGCCCATTTCTACAATTTTTGCTTTTACGCGTGCTTCGAGATCTTCGTCTGTCAGCTGCTCGGGAAGATATTTTTTGAGAACTTCCAACTCTTCTTTTGCTTTTTGCGCCAAATCTTCACGCGCATTTTCCACAAAAGCATCCAGAGCATCTTTAATTTTCTTTGCATCAGCCTTAACGACCTCTATCACCTCCGCGTCAGAAAGTTCTTTATTCAACTCAATTGCCTTATTCTTTACTGACGAAATGGTCATTCTCAGCACCTCGAGCGTTTTCATGTCCCTTCCTTTCATTGCAGTTTTCATGTCTTCCTGCAGTTTCTCAAAAATCGATGGCATATAGAGAAATGGTAACACGCTCCCCCTCCTTTCTCAAACATAAATCCCCCAACGGATTTCCATCGGGGGATTATGCTAACGCTTCTTTGCGCGAAGATCTTCTTCGGTCACTTTTCCAGTCTTGAGCATGAATGCGCGACGTGCGCCCTTCTCAAGTTTACGGAGTGCAGAATCTTGGATCTTGTTCTTCTTTGGGCTTTTTACCCAAAAACGATTCGCTTTTACATCCAGCTGCTTTCCGCTTTGCTGCATGCGTCGGGTAAAGCGGCGCAACAATGCGTCAAAGCTTTCTCCCTTTTTTCGTTTTGCTTCAATGTGGGTAGACATGTGATTTCACCTACTTTTCAATGGGAAAGAGTATACCTGAGCAGTAAAAACACGTCAAGCTACTTCTTATTTGCCCGTGCCTCCTGGAGACGCTTTGCAACAATAGCCACCACCTTTTCCACGTCTACAATTTCTTGGACACCGGAATCCATATCACGAATAATGACCGTGCCATCTAGTACTTCTTTCTGTCCAAGGATGATTGAAAGTGGGGCCTTGAGTTTATCCGCAATCTCCAACTGTCCTTTTAGATTTCCTTTCGAGAAAGCTTCCGCCACTTCAATGCCCGCTTCACGGAACTTTTCATATACCCGCAGTCCTTTGCGACGTGCCGCTTCTCCGAGCTGACAGAAAAACACGTCAACCGAACGCTTCATGTCTGGCAACTTTCCTGCCGCCTTCACGGCATTAATCACTCGCTCTACTCCTACCGCTGCGCCTACCGCTCCCGTTTCTTCACGGCCACCGAGCATGGGAACGAGGCCATCATAGCGGCCTCCTCCTCCAAGCGCCGACTGTGCAGATTCATCATTTCCCGGATGCGCAAGCGAAATTTCAAATACCGTTCGGCTGTAATAATCTAACCCACGAACAAGATACGGATCGAGGTTATATACCACTCCTGCATCATCAAGGTACTCCAACACGCGCATAAAGTGCTGCTTGGATTCTTCGTCGATATACTCAAGAAGCTGGGGTGCTTCTGCACGCACTTCATCCATGCCTGGCTCCTTAGAATCGAGGACACGAAGCGGATTCCGCAAAAGACGCTTTTGATCCACATCGCTCAGCTTTTTCTTTACTCCCTTCAGATACTTCGTAAGTTCTGCAATATACGCCTTGCGAGCCGCGAGCGTTCCCAGAGAGTTAATACGAATCGTCACTTCAAGACCCATGTCTTTACAGAAGCGTTCTGACATGAGGATGATTTGCGCGTCGACAATGGGATCGGTCGATCCGATCGCCTCAAATCCCAATTGCCAAAATTGGCGATAGCGCCCCGCTTGAGGACGTTCATGACGGAACATGGGCTCAAAATACCAAAGCTTTACCGGCTGCGATTGATTCACCATGCCATGCTCTACATATGCCCGAGCGACCGATGCGGTTCCTTCAGGACGCAACGTCATCTTTGTCCCCCCTTGATCGGTAAAGGTAAACATTTCTTTCTCTACAATATCCGTGTCTTTTCCGATGCTCCGTTCAAAGAGTGAGGTTTGCTCCAGAATAGGAAGGCGGATGCGACCAAAGCCATACGCTCTGGCAAGAGATTGCGCCACCTGCTCTGCCTTATCCCAAACCGCCTGTTCTTCAGGAAGGACGTCACGGAAACCGCGAAGGGTCTCGGGGGATTTCGCTGACTTCTTAGGAGTTTTTTCAACTTTTTCTTTGGCAACTTTTGGCATAGCATCAGAGGGCATGGGTGAAAAATAGTAGATGCATCTTACAGGTTGTAGGTAGGTATTTCAAGGATTCCCGCATGATCAAGAGGCAATCCGCGAATCCATACCTTTCCCGTGATATTTTCAAAGGGGATGGGACCGATCGCCCGAGAATCAAGACTTGCATCACGGTTATCTCCCATCAGGAAATATTCGCCTTGTCCAAGCTGTACCCGCTGCTTTCCCTCGGTCTCCTCGCTGAGGTACGACTCGTCGAGCGTAATTCCATTGAGGTATTCATCGTTATAAATAATGATGTGTCCGTCACGGATTTCCACCGTTTCTCCCGGAAGTCCAATTACCCGCTTAATATAGTACTGGCTCTCGTTTCCTGGCGGGTGAAAAACGACCGTTTCTCCTCGAAGAGGATCACGGAATCGATAGGTGAGCTCGTCGATAATCAGGTACTCATTTTCGTAATAGCTCGGCTCCATGGATGCGCCCTTTACAATGAAGGGCTGTACGAGAAAATAGCGCACGGGAAGAATGATCGCGATTGCAATGGCCGCGATTTGCAGCATCTCGAGGAAAAATCTTCCCAGTGCTTGTAATTGTGATTGATTCGACGATTCTGTCATAGATATGCGCAAGGATAGCAAGAGTCCACCTAGGTTTCCAGCCACAAAGGCTCCAAGCCAGGCATACGATCGCCTGCGAGGAGCGCGAGCATCGCCCCTCCTCCTGTAGAAATGTTCCATGTCGGCGAGAGCAGCTTCTTTTTCTCAAGAAAAGTCACCGTCTCTCCTCCTCCCAGGAATACCTCTGCCTTTGTTTTTCTCAATGTCTTTGCAAGAAGCTCTGTTCCTTTTGTTCCTTCCTCTTCTTCAATGATGCCAAAAGGCCCATTCCAGAGAACGGTCTTTGCGTCTGCAAGAACGCGTGCATACCGTGCCTGGGTTTCAGGCCCGATATCCAACACCCGGTCCTCTTCAGGTCTTGCAACGACATCAGTTGGTAATAAAATTTTTCCCTCAAACCGATGCAACACACGACGGGCAGCCGTAAGGACCTCTTTCCTTCTAAAGGTTCCGCTTGCTCCTGGAACATCATCACCTTTTGCAAGCTGCACCGCAATCGCCACTCCTCCCCCGAGCAGAAGGGTATCCGCAAAGGCACCTAGTCGCTCAATAAGCGCGACCTTTGTTTCTATCTTCGCTCCTCCGATCATGCATACAAAAGGCGTCTTTACGGGCTTTGCGAAACGTGCAATCTCTTCCCGCACTCCTTCTCCCGCATAACTCGGGAGATGCCTCGTGATTGCATGCACTGAAGCATGAGCACGATGTGAAACGCTAAAGGCATTATTGATAAAAAGCGTGAATGGCGCTGCGATTGCCTTTGCAAACGCGTCATCATCTTTTTCTTCTGCGCGCCAAAAGCGAACGTTCTCCAAAAGAAAAATGCTCCCGGGCTTCGCTTTACTTAACGCGCTCTTTACCTCATCTCCATACACCGCAGGAAGAAACGTTACTTTCTTTTTTAAACGGCCTTCAAGCAACGGAACTAAATGCTCCGTACTCAATGCGCTATCACTCTTTCCGTGCGGGTCGCCCCAGTGCGTCAGCAATGCCACAATCGCCTTTTGTTTTACTAGGCGTTGAATTTCGGGGATAGCCTGTGCAATTCTTCCTCGCTTTCCCCCGTCATCTAGCTCATCTGCACGCTCTTTCCAGGGAATATTAAAATCTACGCGCATGAGCACGGGGGTACCCGCCACAATCTCCTCATTTCTCAGCGCGCGCAATTCACGCGTGGGAAGCATCATTTTCTCCATAGGTTTCTACACCTCGATACCATAACATAACCGCATGATATATCGGGAATATTGAAAGGAAGTATTTCAAATCTACTAATCTTCTCAGAATAAACGCACCCTTTCCCGCCAGAGGAATACCCAGCACTCTTCCCACGCCATACGATCCTCCGACCGCAAGCAATGTCTGCCATTTTTTTCGTGGAAATGTTTTTAACTCTTTATGGCTAAAAAGTGCCAAGATATTTTTCGCCACGTACGGAGCCTGTGCAGAAGCTGCCTGTGCGCTTTGAGGATCAGGCCGCTCTCCTTCGCGGGCAGCCATATCTCCCAGCGCGAAGATATTTTTCTTTCCCTGTACTTGAAACGTCCCTTCAACACGCACTCTTCCTCGCTCATTTACCGGCAGCCCCCATTTTTCCCCTGGTTCTCTTCTACTTTTTACTCCCGCTGACCATACCAAGAGATCAAAAGGAAGACTCAGGTTCTCTGCTCGGATTTCTCCTGGCAGGACTTCTCTCACGGTCGTCTGTGCAAAAAATTCTATTCCTAAATCCTTAAAACGCCCTAAGACACGTCGCCGAACGCTGGGATGAAACATGCTCACCGGCTCTTTCCCTGCATCACATAACACCAGTCGCACGCATAACGAATCTAATCCGCGCACCTCGCAAAAAGATTTTCTTACCGCAGCCATTTCTGCAACAAGCTCCACGCCGTTTGCTCCCCCGCCGACCACAACTACCGTTGCCCGATCCATACGGCGCTCTTCCACATCGTGGAGCAATCTTCGAAAATGAAGAGCGATATGCTCTGCTTCCCGAGGAGTTTTTAGTGCGCTTGCATACGTTTCTACACCAGCGATACCAAAATCATTCGTCAGCGATCCTCCTGCAACCACTATTACATTAGCTTTTATTACCGCTCCTCCTGCACAAATTACTGAAGATCCATCGGGAGCAATATCCTCTACGCGAGCGCGGACAAAACGGATTCCTCTAAATCCCGGAAAATGAAAGAACGGTATGCTCGCCCGCTGGCGCGCTCGCCTCACCGAAGCTTCGCTTCGTACCGGGCTCAGAGCCGTTGCTACCTCATAGAGCCAGGGCGTGTATACATGCTCTTCTCGCTCGTCGATCACCACAATCTCAACATCCTTGCGCGACGTTCTCCGCGCAAGCTGACGAGCGACACTCACTCCTCCAAATCCTCCCCCTACAATAACCACGCGCTTCATACTCTTATCGTACGACGCTCTTTCGCCTTATCTTTTCCTTCCCAATTTGCAAACGATCCATAATATCATCAATTCCAAAAACACAACCCCATCGAGAAATGAACGCGATGCCCAATAACAGGATACTTACCATCCACCATGCACCCATGATTTCCCTGACGAGCAGATGATCAATTGCGAGTACTCCCAAAAAGAATATGAGGAGAACCGATGCTGCGGTTCGCGTAAACATTCCTAATGCGAGAAGCGCTCCTGCGACAATGATGATCCCATACCAAAACGCCATGTTCCATACGGTTGCAAATGCTTCCAAAAAAGGTACTGCCTGCACTTTTAAGCGCCCTAATACTTCCGGCATCGCGGCATGCAAGGACAGAAAATCTTTTACGAGCGCCCATGCAAATGCAACACGCACTCCCGCTAGTAGTACTCCTGTTTGCGGAAGAAAATGGGGGTTAAAAAAACGCTCTGCTGCAGAAGACGTCTTCATACGACCGCCATGCGGGCAAGTTCCACGAGACGATTCGCATATCCCCACTCATTGTCATACCAAGCAACGACTTTGACGAGGGTTCCTTCTACGACATTGGTGAGCTCACTATCGACAATGCAAGAATGCGGATTTCCTCGGTAATCTGAAGAAACGAGGGGCTCATCGGATACGGCTAAAATACCTTTGAATCGCGCTGTTGCTGCCGCACGTGCTAATGCGAGATTTATTTCTTCCTTTGTCGTGGGGCGCTTGAGTACATACACCATATCCGAAAGCGATACCGTGGAAAGCGGCACTCGAATTGAGAGTCCATCAAATTTTCCTTTGAGTGCAGGGATGGTTTTTGCTACTGCTTTGGCGGCTCCTGTTGTTGTAGGAACCATATTTTCCGCAGCTGCTCGTCCTTCACGCCAATCTTTTTTTGGCGCATCGACGAGCGCTTGGGAAGCGGTATATCCATGCACGGTCGTGAGCAATGCGCGCTCAATGCCAAACGCTTCTTCCATCACCGCAGTCACGGGCGCTGCGCAGTTCGTTGTACACGAAGCATTACTCAAAATAAGATGTTCATCATCTTTTACTCCCTCGCAGTTCACTCCACGAACGTAGGTAGGGATATCCCCCTCTTTTGCGGGAGCAGAAAGAAGTACTTTTTTTGCACCTGCCTTGATGTGCGCCATCGCGAGATCCTCTGTAAGAAAAAGACCCGTGCATTCAAGCACGATATCTACATTTAATGTTTCCCAGGGAAGCTTTGCGGGATCTTTTTCTGCAAACAGCCGAATCTCATGGCTTCCCACGATAATCTTCCCCTCTTCCGCGGCAACGGAAACGCCCCATGTGCCGTAATTCGTGTCATGTTTTAACAAATACGCAAGGTTATCTGCTGGAGCCAAATCATTTATTGCTACAATTTCTATATCTTCAAAACCCCATGCAACTTTACAAGCACTTCTTCCAATACGCCCAAACCCATTGATAGCAACGCGAATCATATGCAGGTATTGTAGCAAAAAGAAAAAAACATCCGTTCTTCAACGGATGTTTTTTATCATTATGCGCCGAGTGCCATGCGAACAAAGCGACCGATACGGAGGTTTTCTCCAATCTTGAGCACTTTGCCTTCAAGCACCTGAGCAACGGTAAGCTCATCATCTTTTACGAACTTCTGATCGAGCAACACGATTTCCTCGTAGAACTTATTCATTTTTCCTTCCAAAATCTTTTCCACAACTTCCGCAGGCTTTCCTTCTGCAGCAAGCTGCTCACGGTGAATTGCCTTCTCGCGTTCAACAACCTCTGCGGGAACCTCTTCACGGGTCGTGTACTGAGGAGCTGCTGCCGCAATGTGCATTGCAAGATCCTGACAGAACGCGATGAAGTCCTCATTACGTGCGACGAAGTCCGTCTCGCACATGATTTCTACCATGACCGCGAGTTTTCCGTTGCCATGCATGTAGGTTTGTACGCGGCCTTCTGCGGTTGCGCGCTCCGCTTTCTTTGCTGCTTTTGCTGCTCCACTCTTACGCAAGAGGTCTACTGCAGCTTCCATGTTGCCATTTGCTTCGGTGAGCGCTTTCTTTGCGTCCATCATTCCTGCACCAGTCATCTCACGAAGCTTTGCGATATCTGCGACGGTAAACATAGAAGGAGAGGGTTAAGATTTCTTTTCTTCTTTTTTGTCTTCACGAATCACCTTTGCTTTTCCCTCTTTTGCCGCCTGTGCGATGAGATTCGCGATGAGCGAAATGGAACTTACCGCATCATCATTTCCTGGGATCACATGCGCAATACCTGCAGGGTTTACATTGGTGTCCACGAGCGCTACCACCGGAAGGCCTACGGATTGCGCCTCGCGGATAACGGTCTTTTCATTTCGCGCATCCACGACGAAGAGCGCATCTGGCATACGCGTAAGCGTCGAGATACCTCCGATTTTTTCATCGAGCTCTGCAATTTCACGATCGAAGTTGAGCTGCTCGAGCTTGGTGTACTTCTTGAGCTCGCCCTTTTCACGCTTGTCCTTGAGGCCCAAGTAGTGACGAAGGAGGCGCTGGATTTGCGGCCAGTTCGTAATCGTTCCTCCAAGCCAACGGCTCGTAACGTACGGCATTCCACAAGCCTTTGCTGCTTCAGCAACTGCCTGCTGTGCCTGACGCTTTGTTCCCACAAAAAGAACAACGCCGCCCTTTGCAGTAATGTCGGATACGAAGCGCATTGCGCTCTCCAACTGTTCTTGTGTTTTTTCCACGTCGACAACGTGTACGCCCTTGCGGGTACCAAAAATGAATTGCTTCATCTTTGGGTGCCAGTGCTCACTGCGGTGACCAAAGTGCACACCTGCCTTCACCAAATCCTGTACTGACGGAAGAGTAGCCATAATGATGGTTCCTTTTTTCCACGATGCCTCGGAAAGCGCCCTGCCTTTTTGCAAGGCTAGGGAGGATACTTTCCGGTTTTAAGCACCTGAGAGATAAAAAATTAAAAATGTGCCAAAATTGGCGAGAAAAGAGTACCGTGAGAAGCGAAAAGTGTCAATGTGAAAGGGATTCCGCGTGGCAGCGTAGGGAGATTGCAGGCACGAGCGTTCTACACGATCAGCATGGCATCCCCAAACGAGAAAAATCGATACCTTTGCTCAACCGCTTCTTTATATGCGGCAAGGACATATTCCTTGCTCGCAAAAGCTGAAACGAGCATCAGGAGGGTCGATTTTGGGAGATGAAAATTCGTGATAAGCCCGTCAATGACCTTGAAGGCATACCCGGGGGTAATAAAAACATTGAGATTGCCTGCATAGGCAATAAGGCTCCCCTGGGTCGTCGCAATACCCTCGAGCAAGCGCGTTGTCGTAGTTCCTACTGCAATAATCCGTCGCCCCTCTTGCTTTGCCTGGCGAAGGCGCTCTGCAACATCTTTACGAAGCTCAACCATTTCTGCATGCATGACATGATCTTCAATGAATTCGGACTGTACGGGACGAAATGTTCCAATCCCTACATGAAGAATAACCTCTTCAATCTGCACCCCCTTTGCACGAATACGCTGTAAAAGCTCAGGGGTAAAGTGCAGGCCGGCAGTTGGCGCAGCTACTGATCCGATTTCTTTTGCATAGACGGTCTGATACTGCTCATCCGAAATGTTTTTTGATTCCACGTAGGGCGGCGTGGGGATCTCCCCATGCTTTTCGCAGAATGCAAACATGTCTTCCGCGGATAGGTTTGTTTTTATGCGCACTACCCCGTCTTCTTGTTTTTCGATGATTTCAAATGCATGCGCAAATAGGGCGATGGTGGAACCGACGGGAAATTTTTTCCCCGGACGAACGAGTGCTTCAACCTCCCCTTCTCCAATACGCAAAACAAATACCTCTATCTTTCCATCTTCACTCACTAAACGCGCTCGAAATACTTTCGTTGCGTTAAAAACGAGCACATCCCCCGCCTTCAATTCGTCGAGGATATCGGTAAACACCTGATGCTTCCGCACTCCCGAGAACCTCTCCAGCACCAAAAGCCGGGAGGAATCCCGCGGCTCTGCAGGGTGTTGCGCAATGAGCTCTTCGGGGAGAAAATAGTCGAATGTAGAGACCGGAGTAGGCATAATCAGACATGCGTAAAATAGCCGTGAAAGAAGAATTATAGGGGGTATAGCCTCTTCGTGCAATGGCACGTTAACACCCTCCACACCTCTCTAGCCTCAAAAAATCCCCCGCTTTTATTGACATTCATTTCAGAATCCCGTACACTATTGGCAACTCATTTTTTGGCTTATGAAAGCAAATATCCATCCAGAATACTTCCCTACCGCAACCATCGCTTGCGCATGTGGAGCAACCTACACCACAGGTTCGGTGAAGGAACATATTGATATTGAATTGTGCGCAGCCTGCCACCCATTCTTTACCGGGAAGCAAAAGATTGTTGATACTGCTCGTCGTGTTGAGAAGTTCACCAACCGCGTTGAGGCAAAGGCTGATGGCGTTGCTACTGCGAAAGAAAAGGCTGCAAAGAAAGCAGAACGCGCGAAGGCAAAAGAAGCAAAGCGCGCTGATCGCGACACTTCCATCAAATCCGTTAATCGTTAAATACCTTCATGCAGAACGCCTCTCGTTTTTACGGAAGGCGTTTTGTATTATGTGAAGAATCAAGTGTTATTCTGAGGGAGCTTCCAGCTAGACCACGCGCCCTGAGCGTGAGCGAAGGGAAGCATCTTCCTCAGGACCGGCAAGTCAGGCAAATAGCCTGACAAGTAGCCGCTCAGGATGACACCCTCCCCCTCTCTATGGATTTCTCCTCTCTTATTCAAGAAAAGCGAAAAGAAAAACTGGAGCTTGAATCTCAACTGAGTGATCCGGCGGTTTTAGCGCATCCGAAAAAACTCAAAGAAGTGAATATCGCTTATCATCTCCTGAGTAAAACCCTTGCGGTAGCGGATATCTACGAAACCCTCGTAAAAAATCGTGAAAGCGCTTTGCAGGCCATGAAAGAAACCTCTGACGCGGAGCTTCGCGCAATGGCAGAAGAAGAAATTGCCGCATGTGACGCACAGCTCCCGGAGGCCGAAAAAGCCCTTGAGCTCGCGCTCCTTCCCCAAGATCCCATGGATGCCCATGATGCAATTTTGGAAATTCGTGCGGGCACCGGAGGAGATGAAGCTGCACTTTTCGCAGGAGATTTGTTCCGCATGTATACCCGTTATGCAGAACGAAATGGCTGGAGAGCCCATATTCTCTCCCAGTCTCAAAATGACCTTGGAGGACTTAAAGAAATTATCTTCGAACTTCAGGGCGAAGGCGCTTTCGGCATCATGAAGCTCGAGAGTGGCGTGCACCGCGTACAACGCGTGCCTACCACCGAAAAGGCAGGGCGTATTCACACCTCTACTGCAACGGTCGCCGTTCTTCCTAAACTTGAAGAGGAAGACTTTTCCCTGAACATGAAGGATGTCACGATCGAAGCAACGACAAGCCAAGGCGCAGGAGGACAGTCGGTAAACACCACGTATTCTTCCTGTCGTGTCGTGCACGTGCCCACCGGAACTACGGTCGTTTGTCAGGATGAGCGTTCATTCTCTCAGAACCGGGACCGTGCACTTTCCGTGCTACGCGCTCGCGTATATGCGGCTGAACAAGAAAAGAAGCGTGCCGCCCTTGATGCGGAGCGTCGTGGACAGATCGGCAGTGGCGAACGTTCTGAAAAAATTCGCACGTATAATTTCCCTCAGGACCGGGTAACCGATCACCGCATTAAAGAAAGCTGGCATAGTCTTCCACTCATTCTCGATGGAGATATTCAGCACATTATCGACGCTCTTCGTCTTGCCGCTCGTGATGCGTCATTCGCTGACCTCAGCTCTGAAGATGACGACGAATAACCTCACTATTCTTTCCGCTCTTGAACAAGGAGCACATACCCTCAAGCGCGCTTGGGAAGGGGTGTATTTTGATGCTCCCCCCAACGCAAAATTCGATACACAGGTACTTCTCTGCGCCATCCTTCACAAGCCCGCCGCATATCTTTTTGCACATGGGGGAGATCAGCTCTCTGAGGAACAGACATTAGCCTTTTTTATGGCGATTGAGCGACGCTCCAAACACGAGCCCGTTGCACTCATTACCAGTGAGAAAGCTTTTTTTGGGCGTGATTTTCATGTTACTAAAGACACTCTTATCCCGCGTCCAGAAACAGAAGTCCTCATTGAAACTGTTCTCCCCCTAATTACGCCTTCCACACTTGTTATCGACGTAGGAACAGGAAGCGGAGCCATCAGCATAACCCTCGCATGCGAAAGTGAAGCGCCTGTTGTTGCTACCGACATCTCTCTCAACGCTCTTGAGGTCGCAAAAAGGAATGCGCTTCGTCACGGAGTTACCGATCACATCAGCTTCCTTCAGGGCAATCTTCTTCTCCCCTTTTTTCCGGTTTTCGCACAATGGCCTCCTCATTTTCCCGTCGACCATCTTTTGGTCTGTGCAAATCTTCCCTATCTCACCACCCATCAATGGGAAGCGCTTGATCCAAACGTGAAAAATTTTGAACCCAGGACTGCGTTAGTAGGTGGTTATACCGGCCTTGAGCTCTATGACGAATTGCTCATGCAAATAAAAGCGAAGCGCTCATCGCTTCCAAAAAATATTACCCTTGCATGCGAGATTGATCCCGCACAAAAAGATAAGCTTCCTAAGATCATTCATGCGCACTTCCCCGCTGCTGGCATCGTTATTCTCTACGATCTTGCACGCTTGCCTCGGCTCGTACTCGCAACATTGTAAAAGATTTCCAGGATGACCGTGCATACACAGAAAAGAGACGCGCTCGGCGTCTCTTTTTTTATTGCACCTTTTCAAGATCATCTACGACCTCTATCCACGTTGTTCCCGGAGAGAAAATGATGGGTTCATCCGGATAGGTATTGAAGAATTGAAGCGGCTTATCAACGCCCTCTTTGGACCAGAGCGCATCCTGACAAATACCTAGCGAACATACGATCGCATTCCCCATACCTTCAGTGGTCAGCGCTCGGCGTCCGACCTCGTCTACCACCCGCATATCAGCCTCCATAATCACCACATTTTGTGCATCATAGGTATCTCCATCTGAAGAGGCTGCAACCGATGTGCCCTGCAGGCGAATGTAGGACTTTGATGCCGCATCACAGTCCCAGGTTACGTTGTAGGAAGGAGCACTTCCCCAAGAGAGGGTGATATTTTTACAATTTTCTTCACTTTCCCACACGCCCTCTTCTCCATACTTCCACGCTGGACTCTTCCCCGCGGGAACGGAAAGGCGTGTCGCGGCACTCCACAGGAGTTCCGTTGAAGTGTATGCATTGTGAGGAGCTGAACGTGTCGTATCGCGCCAATATGAGGAGCCGTTTGAGTACTCATTTAATGTCGTGAGGTTTCGCGTTGCTCCCAAGCGCTGCAGCGCCTCCGGGCTTCCCCCTACGTGGCCGTACAGTGCACCAAATCCCTCAGCCCATGAGATGTAGTACGGGCGAGCTGAACGCACAGGTCCAATCTTTTCTACCTCATTTGCTTCGGTATAGCATGCCATAAAACGAGGAATGCCTCCTTCGACGGGAGCTTCAACTACAAAGAACGCATCTTCTACTCCGGAAAGCGGCCATGCATCCGAACTATTCTCTACCATGACACAGGCTATACGCGTATCTTCTGCTTCTCCCGTCAGAAGAGCCCCGGTGAATGGATCGCGATTTTTCTCCTCTTTAGACTGCTCTTCTTGCTGCTCAGGAGCCTCTACCGTCACTCCTCGAAAATTCATAGCAATCACCAAGAGGCACGCGACACCAAAAAGTCCCGCGATTCCCAACAAGAGCTGGACGCGCTGCTTTTTTGTCATTTTTTTGAAGGATGGAATATTCATATATTTTGCTAGTATAGTTCTCTTTCCATGGTAAATCAAAAATCCCTCCGCATAAAGCGGAGGGATTTTTACACTACTTCTTTTCGTTTTCACCTTCACCCTCTTCATCCTTCTTCTCGGTGAGTACCTCTACCTTTGATACATCGAAATCAACTGCTTCGTTGAGTGCGGCAAGTTCTTCTTCAGAACGAGGAGCCTGTACGGAAGCTATTGCCGTTTCAGCATCGTCCTTCACCTCGATTCCTTCAGGAACGACGATATCGGAGACACGTACTACATCATCAAACGTTGCAAGCTTGGCAATGTCTACCTCGATTTCAGAAACAAGCTTATCGGGAAGTGCGAATACTTCGAGTTCTTCGAGCGACTGAATAAGGGTACCTCCAAGATTTTTTACCGCGGAAGATTCACCTACCAAAACGATGCGAATATTTGCCTCGATCTTCTTAGAGCGGTCTACGCGGCGGAAATCGATATGGGTAAAGAAGTCCGTCAATGGATCACGCTGAACATCAGCAATGAGCACCGGGTGGGCAACGCCATCGATCGTAAGATCAACAACCGTACTTTCACCTGCCTGGGCATATACCTTTACAAAGGCATTGCGATCTACAACGATATTTGTTGGCTCGGTACCGAATCCGTACATTACTGCGGGAACAGAACCAGCGGCGCGCAAAGCATCCGTGGCACGACCGGTAATTTCGCGCTTCTGCGCGTCAATAGTTGCATGCTGCATATCGGGCGATATTCTGCCAAAAAAAGGGGGTAAGTGTCAAATTCCTTCACTGGTATTTGCGGAATTTACGCGAACTTCCCAAATAACGCGAAGAATCATCCCTAAAAGCAAGATCGTCATCAGGAGAGAACTTCCCCCGTAGCTCACGAGCGGCAAGGTAATCCCTGTTGCAGGCAAAATGGCCATATTTGTCCCCATGTGAATAACCATAGGGATGAGGAAGAGCGCCGCGCCTCCAAAGAGGAAGGAGCGCATAAATCGGTCTCGTGCGGAAAAGGCTGCGAAAAGAATACGGGCAACCAAAAATGCAAATGCCCCCAGTACAAAAGCCGCACCAATAAAACCAAATTCTTCTGCGATCACCGCAAAAATGAAGTCCGTCTGACTTTCTGGCAGGAACTGCAACTGGCTCTGACTTCCCCCTCCAAACCCTCTTCCAAGCCAACCCCCTGACCCAATGGCGACCATTGCCTGATTCACGTTATACCCCGTTCCCAACGGATCGGCCGTGGGATCTAGAAATGTCGCGATACGGTCTTTTTGGTATTGGGAAAAAATAAAACTCCATCCTAAGAAGGTAAACAGTACCGCCCCCCCTATTCCCGCCGCTATCCAGCGCAAGGAAATCCCCGAAAAAAAGAGCATCATCGCCGCAACACCTGCAAGAAGCACGGTTCCACCGAGATCCGGCTGACGAATCACGAGCACTGCTGCAGCAAATAACGCGACCGCCACTCGAAAGACCGTTCTTCGTTTCAAAGGATAAGCATCGTCTTCGGCGAGTAATGAAGCGGTATAGAGTACAAATGCAATTTTTGCCCATTCAATAGGCTGAAAAGCAAATCCCCCGAGTTCAAACCATCCTTTTGCGTTGTTATAGGCCTGGCCAAAAAAGAGGACGAGCACTAAGAGCGCAAGCGCAACCAACCATGCAAGCTTTGCATATTGTCGAAGCGCCACGGCAGGTCGCGTCAGAATAATCACCGCTCCTGCTATTCCCAATCCTGCAGCAATGAGTTGCTTGCGGAGAAAAGGAAAAGATCCCGCTGATTGCGAGAGCTCTACCGATCCAATTGCGGCAAGGCCCATAAAAAACAACAGCACTACCGCAACGAGTATCCACCAATCAAAACGAGCAAGAGAAAGATGACGCATGCCTCTATGCTAAAGCACTAGTCTTCCGTCGTCCATCTGCTGCGTGCATCATTTACCGATGATGCCTCAGGATTCATATAGGCCCTCTTTTCAAAATACGGAATACGCGGCGTCACGGTTACGGTGGCCGTTTGAGGAAGCTCTCCGAACCATCGCAAATCAATTGTTCGTTTTTCTCCTGCTTTGAACTTTGCCGCTGTAATCTCCGTAATGCCTAGCAAGATTGATCCACGGAATATTTGTACCGTGAAGGCGGGCTCCCAATAACTATAGGGCGTATGATTGGTTACGGAAAATGTCGTTCGAGAAACCGTAGCATCGGTATAGGCAATATCTCGTGCAAACACGACATCCGCAACGCTGAATGCCGAGTGCTCGCTATACCAGGCGTTTACATTGGGCACCTCCTGCGGTGCGAGGTATATCCAAGTAATATCGGAAAGCTCCAGCGCAACATCTTTTGGTTTTCCTGCTGTTGCGCGCGCAGCAATAAAATACGCTTTTTCTCCGGGACTTAAGAACCCTTTTTTTTCTTCTGTTTTCCCATCCGCATGGGTAAACACATACGTGAATTCTCCTGCATGTCGGCCATTCGGATTCTCTACCTGCACGTACAGATCATATTTTCCTCCACTTCCCGTAGCGACACTTTGCACGCTTCCCACCAGAAGCTCCGCAGGGGCTGCATTCGTTGCACGCGCGTGCGTCATTCCACTATTTGCTAATAAGGTATTTTTGTATGCGCTGTCTTGAAAAATCCCTTGTACGCCATACCACCCTACGGTTGCGATAAAAAACATGATCATGATCGCCACTACCGCTCCCCATGCAAGAAAAAATGCCTCCACCAAACGTGGACGCGTCGTCACGACGGTGACATTTTTTCGATACTCACGCTCAATGCTTTGAATGTCTTGAGAAAGCGCGGTAATAGGTGGCTTTTCAGTCATACTCCTCCATACACATGGTATCACAGGACGACCTTGTGACTGACTCTTGCCCATGATACCCTTCTTTGCGATATGGCGAACCAGAATGCAAAAACTTCATCAGACTATAGCGCGAAAAATATTACCGTGCTTGAAGGGCTTGAGCCGGTTCGGAAGCGCCCGGGCATGTACATTGGCTCAACAGGTCCCACCGGTTTGCACCACATGATTTGGGAGGTCGTCGACAACTCGTTCGACGAAGCCATGGCTGGTCATGCGACTACCGTTACCGTGCATGTTGAAAAAGATAACTGGGTCAGCGTCGAAGACGATGGACGCGGTATCCCTGTTGATATTCATCCTGAGCAGAAAGTTTCTGCACTCGAACTTGTTCTTACCAAGCTGCACGCAGGAGGAAAGTTCGGAGGAGATGCGAGCGGATATAAAGTTTCCGGAGGTCTGCACGGTGTAGGTGTTTCGGTAGTGAATGCGCTCTCCGATCACCTTATTGCCGAAGTGCATCGTGATGGTTTTGTGTGGCGCCAGGAATACAAAAAAGGTATTCCTCAGGGACAGGTAAAGAAAGGTGAGCCTACGAAAAAGCGCGGTACCATCATTCGCTTCCACTCCGATGCAACCATCTTTGAAACCATTGAGTACGATCTTCACTACATTATCGATCACCTTCGTCAGCAGTCGTACCTTACGGCAGGTATTCGCGTCGTCATCATCGATGAACGAGGCGATACTCCGAAACCCTACGGCTTCTATTTTGAAGGAGGTGTCGCTTCATATGTCCAGCACTTGAATGAACGCAAAGAAGCGAAGCATGCAAGTATTTTTTACGCACACAAGGCCGATGGCAATGTCGATGTAGAAGTTGCCTTGCAATACACCACTGAATATCACGAAAGTGTTCATTGCTACGCAAACAACATCGTCAACCCCGATGGAGGAACGCACCTTGCTGGATTCCGCTCGGCTCTGACGCGTGTTCTTAACTCGTACGCTCGTGATAAGGGCTATCTCAAAGAAAAAGACGGTAACCTTACCGGTGAAGATGTTCGCGAAGGCCTCACTGCGGTTATTTCCGTAAAAATTCCTGAGCCACAGTTTGAAGGACAGACCAAGGGAAAGCTCGGTAACCCCGAAGCAAAACCTGCCGTTGAATCGGTATTTGGTGAGGCATTCCAAATTTTCCTTGAAGAACATCCACGGGACGCAGAAGAAATCATTGGCAAGTGTCTCCTTTCCGCTCGTGCTCGCGCAGCTGCACGTGCGGCGCGTGAGACCGTGCTTCGTAAGGGCGTACTGGACGGCATGACGCTTCCAGGAAAACTTGCGGACTGCTCAAGTAAAGACAGTAAGAATTCCGAGCTTTTCATTGTTGAGGGAGACTCCGCAGGCGGATCCGCAAAACAGGCACGTAACCGTGAATACCAAGCGATTCTTCCCCTGCGCGGAAAGATTCTCAACGTAGAACGCGCACGTCTTGATAAGCTTTTGGCGAATAATGAGGTGAAGAACCTCGTCATTGCCATGGGTACCAACATTGGAGAAGCATTCGATATTGCAAACATGCGCTATGGACGTGTCGTAATCATGACCGACGCTGACGTTGACGGCGCACACATCCGCACCTTGCTGCTTACACTTTTTTATCGCCACTTCCCTCAGCTTGTTGCAGATGGACACATCTACATTGCCATGCCACCGCTTTATCGCATCCAGGTAGGAAAGCAGGTGCGCTATGCGTTCTCGGATGAGGAAAAAATGAAGATCATCGAGGAGCTTACCGGCAAAAAAGTACAAGCCGATATGGAGGCGGTCACCGAAGGCGCCGATGAAGGCCCTCGCGAAATGCAGGTAGGAGGAGTAAAGGTAAACATTCAGCGCTATAAAGGTTTGGGTGAAATGAATCCTGAGCAGCTCTGGGAAACGACCATGGATCCCGAAACGCGCATGATGAAGAAAGTGACTGTTGACGATGCCGCACTTGCTGATGAGACGTTCGACATTCTCATGGGCGCCGACGTTGCTCCTCGCAAGAAGTTCATCCAAGCGAACGCTCAATACGTTACCAACCTCGACATTTAAGCGAACAAAAAAACTCTCCCGATTGGAGAGTTTTTTGTTTGCGCGGACCACGTATCTTCTCTTTACGCCAGAGGCGTACAGAAGAGATACATAGGCCCGCGCGAACGATGCGAGCCCTCCCGTTCTAGAAGAGAACGAGACGGGGACGCGCGGCGCGTCCCCGATGTCAGCCGGCTACCGCCGGCCCTCGTTGCGGTGGCCGTCGCCGCCACCCTTGCTGGGCGTCTCGAGGGGGTGCTGGCTCATGGCCGCCGATCCACCCCTGAAGTTAACCGGTGCCCCCGGGGGGGCAAAATTGTGGGGACGTGGGTCCTGGTCTTTGTCTTTCCCCATGCGGGGCGTGAACCTATTTTTCTGGGCCATCTCGACCTCCTTGCCGCAAGGCGGGTGCTATTATACAGAAATGAGCGGCTTTTTCAAGCCCCCCCCTCCCCCGCATATGCTTCAACGCCCATCGCAAACTGCGCTTATCCTTGCGGCAATTCCCGGTTTTGGTATTTTGCTCGCATTCCTTCTTGCGTATTTCTTTAGGTAGCGTATACTAAGGCCGTTGTCCCCCAAAAGGGGATTTTAAAATAGAAAATTATGCTTAGAACCCTTCCCCGCCGTGCAGCGAGCTATTTCGCTGAAGTGCGCACTGAAATGGAAAAAGTGGCTTGGCCTACACAAAAAATGACGCTTCTCTACAGCGCTTTTGTTGTCGGAGCATGCATCGTCTTTGCCCTTTACTTCGGCATTGTCGACTTTGGTCTCACCGAGCTTGTCAACCTTCTTCTTACCCGCTAATCGCCCTTTTTATGGCAAAACAAACCGCCAATTACGGTCGCCGCTGGTACGCAATTCATACGTATTCCGGTTACGAGGAAGCTGTTGCAGACGCTCTGAAACAGCGTATCGATACCATGGACATGGAAGAAAAGATCTTCAATATCATGGTTCCTAAGGAAAAAAAGATTAAGATCAAGAACGGTGCGCGCAAGGTTATTGAAGAAAAGATCTTCCCTGGATACGTTCTTGTGGAAATGCTTGTTACCGACGATTCTTGGTACGTCGTGCGCAATACGCCTAACGTTACCGGTTTCATTGGTACGGGAAACACCCCTACCCCTATCGCACAAGAAGAAGTCGATGCACTTCTCAAACGCGTAGGCGCATCCGATCCTGAATTCAAGATCGATGTTACCAAGGGCGACATGGTTACCATTTCCGACGGTCCGTTTAAAGGACAAAATGCTAAAGTTGAAGCGGTTGATGATGCTCGTGGCAAGGTAAAAGTCTTCGTTTCCATGTTCGGTCGCGAAACTTCCCTTGAGCTCGATTTTCTCCAAGTCAAAAAAGTTTAACCATCAAACACCCCATGAGTTTTCCCTCCTGGGGTGTTTTATTTGACTTTTTTCCCCAATCTTGGCACTATCTTGGCACTTATTCACGAGGTGGTTGCTCCCTTTTTTGGAGAGTCCACTGTAAAAAGTTCTCGTCTCATATGGCAAAGAAAATCAAAGCCGTATTGAAGGTGCAGGCTACGGGTGGCGCAGCTACCCCCGCACCACCACTTGGTCCGGTACTTGGTCAGCAGGGTATCCCAATTCAGCAGTTCGTTACGGAATTTAACGCTGCAACGCAAGATCGTCGTGGCGAAGTTGTTCCTGCAGTGATTACGGTGTACGAAGATCGAACGTTCTCGTTCATCCTCAAAACCGCTCCTGCATCTGAACTCATCAAGAAGGAGCTCAGTCTCAAGACCGGTTCTGGAAAGCCAAATCAGGAAAAACTTGGAAAACTTTCTCGCGAACAGCTCAAACGCATCGCTGAAAAGAAGCTTCCTGACCTCAACACCAAAGATGTTGAAAAAGCAATGAAGATCATTGCGGGTACCGCACGTCAGATGGGTGTTGATACCGAGATCTAAGCTATAATCGAACGGATATTCTTCATCCCCCTTCACTATGGCTACCGCAAACAATACCTCAGTTGCGTCGTTCATTCTCCGAGTGTACTTCGCACTGGTGTCAGCAGTAACGCTGTTTACACTCATGTTCGGTGCTATTGATTTGCTCACGATTGGCTTGCGTCAGGTTATTCCTGGAGCAAACCAGCCCGAGTGGGGACTGGAAAACTGTTCTGATACGACCAATCGTTATCCTCAGCCTATGGCTGTTGATACCGGAGAAACTCTTGATGAGCCAACCGAAGAGGAACTCAAGGCTGCATGCGAAGCACGCAACGCTGACATGCTCCGCAACTGGCACAACCAGCAAGCGGCAGGCCTCGTTCGCAACATTGCACTCATCATCGTTTCCCTCCCTCTCTTCATCATCCACTTCCGCGTCGTGTACAAGGATTGGAAGAGTGAAAGAACATAATTCCTCTTTAATTCGTGGGAGTCTTGCACATAGGCGGACGCCATAACCACATCTCTATGCACAGCAAACGCTTCACTTCACTTAAATCAAGCACCCAGCAGAAGGCGCTCGCGCCTGCAGATGCCGCTGCACTCGCAAAAGCAAATGCTACTGCGAAGTTTGATGAAACCATCGAAATGCACTTTAACCTTGGCATTGATCCCAAGCAGGGTGACCAGCAGATTCGCGGAACCATTTCGCTTCCTCATGGAACCGGAAAGACCAAGCGCGTTGCTGCGTTCGTTGATGCCGCAAACGAAGCTGCAGCAAAGGCGGCCGGTGCAGACATCGTTGCTACCGAAGAAACGATTGAAGAAATCGTACGTACCGGTAAAATCGATTTCGATGTTGCCGTTGCCGTTCCAAGTATGATGACCAAGCTTGCGAAAGCAGCAAAGGTCCTTGGTCCTCGCGGTCTTATGCCTAACCCGAAGACCGATACCGTGAATCCCAACGTTGCCAAGATGATCGAAGAACAGAAGGCGGGTAAAATCTCCTTCAAGAACGACAACACCGGTAACGTGCACATGATCGTAGGCAAGGCATCTTTCTCTGGTGAGAAGCTTGCAGAAAATATCGTTGCTGCCCTTGATGCAATCCGCAAGGCAAAGCCACAGAGCTCGAAGGGAATCTACTTCAAGTCTGTAACGCTTACCTCAACCATGGGTCCTGCAGTTCGCCTTGATATCAATGCGTAATGCAAACAATAAAACCCCGCATTGCTCTCATCGAGCTTTGCTGGGTTTTTTGTTTGCGTACTTTTTATTGACAAAATAGGGGAAAATAGTAACTATAGTCATCGCATCTTTGCTCAGGAGCGCACACATGGAATATACGTTCGAGGATGGTCTAGAACAGATCGTCACGGCCGCGGTCTGGATGCTAGATTTGGAAGAACGAGAACAGGAACTTCTTTTTCCGATCGTCATCTTCGTAGACGGATTCCGGATCACGTTCCAGCCCCTCACCATGAGGAGGCATTATCGTGATTTTGTTGTATCTGGGACCTCCTCCACCAATTTGAGCAGGATCGTATACATTTCCTTTAACCTACAAGACGGCGGGGAGGAGGTTACTCTGAGCGACTTTAGAGTCGTATTCGAGCATTACCCTCCTACTGAAAGTCACTAGTGCCCAGTTCTTCTAGAGGATTGGGCATTCGCCTTTTTTTCACGATTGAACATACTCCCCACGTCCACAGGTGCCCCTCCCTTCCTCGGGAGGCTTTTGTTAAGGTGCTGGCACTATGGATTTTCCGGCGGTTTCGGGAGGAATGCTCTCCCATGCTCTTGTTCAAAAACTTCTCGGAACTGGCCACATTTTTGGCGCTTTTTCAAATGCAATCACTCACGCCTCGCTCCCGCTCCACAGCACGCGTGAGATCTATCGCCTTCAGGCGCGAGCTATTCCTCAAAAGGGTGAGCGCATCCGCCACCTTCTTCGTGTAACTTCCGCCCTAGAACTCCCCCCTGGGAGTCCACTTGAAACATCCGGCCTCTATCTCATACGCCTGCGGGAAACGCTCGTCCTTCCTTCGGGAATTTTTTGCGCTTTCTCTCTTTCTCACACGGTGAATTTCTTCCGTTCTCTCGAACTTTTCTTTGATGGGTCTTCTTCACTCAATCAGTCTCCGGCAGGATATACCGGTGAACTTTGGGCGCTTGTACAGCCTGAGCAGGGGCCTATCATTCTTTCAGACGAGATATCTCTCGGACATCTTTTCTTCTTCTCTTCTTTCTCTTCACTCCCACTCGGAGAAGTTTTGCGGGCACATCATGACACTCCTCTTTTTACCGATCATGAGTATCATCCGCTTCTTCCGGACCTCTCCCCGACCCATACCTTCATTCTTACCCTCGCACTTTCCAATACAACCTCCGTCGCTCAAAACTCACGTGCGATTCTTTCTTCCCAAGAACACCTTCATCTTCCTCAATTTTTCTCTGGACGCATTTTGCGAGATGGAAAAGGGGTCACTTTCTTACCCCCGGGCTTTGGTGCGGATACCGAGCAAGGCAAGCCCATTACCCTGTCTTTCTTCCCAACTCAGCATACGCTTTTCCGTGCAAATGAGCCCCTTTGTGAAATGGAACTCCTCCCGGTCGCTCAAGAAATTTCCCCCGCTCAAACGTTATACACATCGCCCCATGAAGAGACAGGAAAAACCGAGTAAGGTAGGTCGAGATTTTACTCCGCACTTATGAAAGATCTTTTTGGCCCTGGTTCAAATTGCGAAAAACGCATCGTAAAGGATGTTGAACATGTTAGAAAAATTGTCGAAGGCCTGAAAACGCTTGGCTTAAAGGTTGTCCTTACTCAAGGAACGTATGACCTCGTACACATCGGCCATGCTCGTTACTTTGAAGCCGCGAAAGCACACGGTGATATTCTTATCGTAGGCGTTGATAGCGATGAAAAGGTGCGCGCTCGCAAAGGACCGGAGCGCCCTATTGTCCCCGAAGAAGAGCGCATGGAGATGCTTGCACATATGCGGCATGTTGATCTGACGTTTCTCAAGCCTCATACCACCGAAAAGTGGAGCCTCATTAAAGCCGTGCAGCCGGATGTACTCATCGCAACGCGAGAAACATATTCCGACACGCAACTTCAAGAACTCAAACAGTACTGCAAAGAAGTTGTCGTGCTCGATCCACAAGCCACCACTTCAACGAGCGCAAAAATTCGTCGTATGCAAATTAATACGGCAAAGAAGTTTGAGGAAACGCTTGTTCCGGAGCTCATGAAAGCTATTCAGGAGACGCTTGATAAAATGAAGGCGGAGTAGCTATGAAAAAAGTCCTCATTGCGTACGTGCCGGTTTTGCACGAAGGATATCGTGCACTTTTTGCGCGGCATTCAGACGCTGAGGCACTTTTTCTTTTTGGCGAAGATGTTATCGCAGAGTACAAACACCTTCTCAAGGACATTCGTAAACTGCATCCAGAACTTACCCAAAAGGCCATCGCCTCATGGAATCTTTTTCCTCGGATAGAACTCTTGACGCAAGAAAGCATCAAGGCACTTCAAGCGCAGAAAGATGTCGCCATCATTTTTTCCGACGATGACGTAACCCGTGAACTCATGGAAAAATATTTTCCCGAGCATCAGAAAGAGGCGGATACGATTTTTCTCCGTTGGGACAAAAAAACGGCAATTGAGCCGATGCAAGTTTCTCCTGATGTTCGCATTAGCCATGATGCATTTGATCGCGATATTATTGCAGCGACCAAAGAAGAAGCGCAGAAAAGTCCCGACTGGTGGCGACGCATTGGCGCTTTTGCGGTACGTGATGGAAAAATTCTTTTCACCGCGCACAATACGTATCTTCCCGCAGAACAAACCGCATACGACGAAGGCGATCCTCGTTCGAATTTTTCAAGCGGCGTGCATTTAGAGTCCTCGCTCGCGTTTCATGCAGAGGCGAATCTCGTTGCGCAAGCCGCAAAAACAGGTACATCTCTTGAGGGCGCTGATGTATATTCGGAAACATTCCCCTGTCCTCCGTGTGCAAAGCAACTTGCAGCTTCGGGTATAAAACGACTTTTCTATCGAACCGGTTACAAAGTACTTGATGGTGAACGAATTTTGAAAAGTTTTGGGGTTGAGATTGTGTTTGTTGAGTAATACCTATTTTTTCTTGTAGTTACTTGGTTGTCCGAATTTGAATCGCCAGGCTTCAGCGGTTTCGGCAAGCGCTTCGAGATCGGGCTCAATGAGATGTGCATGAAGGTGGAGCACGGTTGAGCCGTAGTTTCCTTTGTCTGATGAGCCAAAGCGCATGGCGAGCCCACCACCAATGATATTTCTCTTTTTCGCCTCTTCAGCAAACATTTCGAAAAGCTCCGCACCGGCCTCGGGAGTAAGCTCACCCATGTGTTCGATGTGCTTTTTGTGAATAGCGAGTACTTGGTGTTTTACTCGCTCGTACGGCCACTGGTTGTCGGTAAGAAACCAGTGTTTTCCTTCTTTGATAATAGGTGCCTTATGGTATTTTTCGAGATTTTCCGGACAGAACGGGCAATGCCCTTCGTTTTTTATTTCTTCCATGACAGCGCGCTGGTCATCTCTTCGTACGGTTGAGAGATTGATATAGCGGTTAGGGTTCCCTTCTTCGCTCATAGATTTGGTACGTTGCGTCATGTTCGTTTTTTTCGTCCTTCGGCCACTGTTCTTCATGAACAAGATTCCACTGTGAAAAATCTATCTCAGGAAGCTTCACTTCGCCCTCAGGCTGCGTATGAACTCGGGTAAGGTACAGGCGCTCTACCGAGGGCAAGGCGATGCGATATATCGCTTCACCTCCACAGATCACCACCTCTTCTCCTTTCGTTTTTTCTCCCGCATCTTCCCATGAAGAAGCAACGACGCACTCAGAAGGAGCAAAAAAGTTTTCCTGGCGAGTAATAATGACGTTTTTTCGATCAGGTAGCGGTTTTCCTAAACGTGCCATGATCGAGTCAAAGGTTTTTCGACCCATGATTACCGTTTTGCCGATCGTGAGCGCTTTGAAATTCTTGAGATCGCGCGGCAAATACCAAGGCAATGTATTAAGGTTGCCAATGACGTCATTATCCGCTGCTGCCACGATCATGGAAATCATACTTAAATCGCCACGGGAATTCCTTTAATTCCGGGATGAGGATGGTAATCTTCTACCGTGAAGTGTGTATGCCTGAAATCGAAGAAGTTCTTGACGCTTGTGTCCATTTTCATGGTGGCAAAAGGACGCGGTTCGCGGGCGAGCATCGTTTCTACGGCAGGAATTTGGTCAACAAAAATATGCGCATCTGAGAAGCTGTGAATGTACTCATACGGCTCTGTTCCCGTAGCGTGTGCGATCATCATGAGGAGCGCGCCATATTGCACCATGTTCGAAGGAACGCCTACGGGCACATCGCCCGAGCGCTGGAACATATGAAGCGTGAGCTTGTTATCAATCACACGCAAATGGATCCATCCGTGACAAGGACAAACGACCACTTTTTGCTGTTTGCCTTCTCCACGAATGGTGTACTGCGGGATCCAGGGAGAAATAAAGTGCGTTTTAAGATGAGGTAGCTCGCGAATTTGCTCAATAATATTTTGGAATTGGTTGAAGGTACCCCCGTCAGCGGTAGGAAAATCGTGGAAAGCTGCGCCATACGATCCAGGTCCAAGATCACCCGGTTCAAGGCCGCGCTTTTTACACTTTTCTTCAGTTACCCAAGACTGCCACCAGTAACATCCGAATTCTTCTAACTGTTTTTGGGTTCGTGCGCCATTTGCAAAGCCGCAAATCTCCCCAATTGCTTGCCGCCAGATGGTTACCGGCAAACGATCTGATTCTTTGGGAGCCATGTTTCGCTCATTAATGAGCGGGAAGCCGTTTTCAAATTTAAAGCGAAGAGGATTGGGTGCAATCAGACTGATCGTATCCACTCCTTGCTGACTATTGCTGCGCTCGCCACGTTCAAGGACATCACGAAGAAGGCGCTGATATTGTGCATCTGGCGTGCGTTCTGCAAAGGGTTTCATCATAGAAAAGTCTTGATTTCTTTTTACAAAGAAGACGTGGTGCACCAGCATGGTTTGCATCACGTCGTCTCTTTCAATCGCGGCGTGCGATGCACCGAATGTGCCATTGTGAACCCCCTGGGTCAAACACCTGTGTGGATATGAGATACGGAAAAAATGAAAAACATGGGAAAATGCCCTGTATATGGAAATTGCCATTCGTCGACTGAGTCCTGATACTCCTCTCCCTCTTTATCAAACCCCTGGCGCGTGCGCCTTCGATCTTGCAGTTATTGAAGACGGGATGCTTGCTCCGGGAGAACGAAAAATGTTTCGCACGGGGCTTGTGGTATGTGTTCCTGAAGGACATGTCCTCGTTCTTGCGGCACGTTCGAGTAACGCAAAAAAAGGTATTCAAATGGCAAATGGTATTGGCATCATTGATCAGGATTACTGCGGCCCCGAAGACGAGCTTCGCCTCTTTCTCTACAACATAGGCAACGAACCCTATCATATTGAGAAAGGAGAGCGCGTTGCGCAAGGAATGTTTTTGCCGGTCACGAAAGGTATATTCACCGAAATTTCTCATTGGAATGTGGAAAACAATCGGGGCGGATTTGGAACTACCGGATAAAACTGCGGTATGATGTGCCTAAACGTCCTATGAAACCTCTCATTTCCATTGGCTCCCTCATTGACACCAGCTTCGAGCACTATCGCAAGCATCTTCCCTCCATTCTCGGCATTACGTTGTGGCTCCTTGTTGCCGCGATTCCTTCCGCGATCGGCATTTTACTCAGCCGAGAAGGGGATGATCTCGGGCTGGCAACGTGGGCATCATTTGGCTTGAATGTGGTAGGAGGTGTTATTACCGTCCTCGCGTCGCTGCACATTAGCGTCGCCCTCATTCTTGCGGTACGGGAGCAGCGAAAAGGAAAAAGCATCGATCCTCGCGTCGTCCTTCGCAAGGCCTTCTCCCTTGATCTCTCCTATATTTGGGCGATGATTCTCAAAAATATCTTCGCCGTTCTTCTCCCGCTCATCCCTCTCATCCTTGCTTTTGCCGCTTTTATCTTTGCGTTACGCTCCGAAAATACGCTTCTCGTGAACTCCCTTTCCATTCTTGCATTTATTGCCATTCTCATTGCCCTTGGAGGAGCGATTAAGTTTTCTCTCACCTACAACTTCGTACCGTATGCCACGGTCCTGGAAGGAAAACGCGGCATGGAGAGTCTCCGCACCAGCGCAACCCTGGTACGTGGACGCTGGTGGGAAACATTTTGGCGTTCCTTCCTTCCCAAGGCTCTCTATACGCTCATATTCGTTGTCGCTCTGGGGGTTATTCTCTGGGTTACCGGCATTATTGCCATCGCGGTCTCCCAAGAATCCTTCGTCATTGCCAAATTCTTTGCACTGCTGAACTTCTTCATCTCAACCCTCGTCAATGCCTTCATGCTTCCCCTTCTCCTGCTCAACGATTACTACCTGTATGACAATCTTCAAGAAACGCGTGAGTAATCACCCTGCACAAAACGCCATCCCTGGCGTTTTTGCGCTTTTTGAAGAAACGCAGCGCGTCATTTCCCCTGAACGCATGCGCCTTGCCGGGTATGCCGCCTGGCTTATCATGCCTGCTCTTGCCACCTTTGGCCTTTCTTTTCTTCCTCTTTCTCCGCTTTGGAACACCCTTCTTCGTAACATCGTTTTGGTAGGAGATATTCTGTTGGGTATTTGGGTAAGCGCCTCTCTTACCCTTGTTGCGCTCCGCAAATTTCAGCGCCAATCTTTCGATGATCAAGTAATTGTAGAGCACGTCCTCAAAACCTTCCCCGTACTCGTGTATCTTTTCGCCTTTTCTTTTCTTTGTATTATCGGAGGAATATACCTTCTCTTTTTGCCGGGAATGATCGCGTTTGTCTGGCTTGCTTTTGGCAACATACTTGCCCTTGATATTTCCGGCCTCTCTTTTTCAGCGGCAGTTACCCAGAGCCGCAATCTCAGCAAGGGAAGATTTTGGCAGGTTTTTTGGCGACTTATCGGAGGCAATATGCTTTTTGGCCTTGCATATCTTGCACTCAGCACACTCGTTCTTTCTCTGGTGTTCGCACTCGCAGGCATTGATCCTCGCGTTTTTCTTGATACCACGCTTTTGGCACAGTCCGTTATTCCTCCTTGGATTTCCCTCCTGCTCATTGCGCTTTCCCTTCCCTTCGTTCCTTATCGAGCGGTATACCACGTTGCGCTTTACGAGGCGCTTAAAAAAGCGTAATCTCAAGCCACTATGGAGCTCGTTCCCGTTATTGGTTTAGAAACACATATTCAGCTCAAAACTGCTTCAAAGCTCTTCTGTCGATGCATCTCTGGAGCTGAGGATTCTGCGAATGCCCACACCTGCCCTATTTGTTTAGGCCACCCGGGCACACTCCCCCAACTCAATGCCGAGGCACTTCGTTTTTCCCTTTTATTGAGTCTTGCACTCCAGGGAACACTGGCCACTCATTCCAAATTTGATCGCAAACACTACCTCTATCCGGATCTCCCCAAGGGCTATCAAATTTCTCAGTTTGATAAGCCAATCATGGAGAATGGAATGCTTTCACTTGAAGACGATCAAGGGACTCCTTTTTCTATTCGCATTGAACGCCTCCATCTTGAAGAAGATGCCGGAAAGAATATTCATGATCCCTCCGGAGTCACGTATGTCGACTTTTCCCGAGGAGGTACCCCTTTGTGTGAGATAGTCACCAAACCAGACTTTACGAGCGCTTCTCAAGCAAAACACTATTTGCAAGAGCTCCGGCTCATTGTGCGTACCCTTGGAGTATCTGATGGCGACATGGAACGGGGACACCTCCGTTGTGACGTGAATATTTCTCTTCGCGAAAAACTTCCAGGAGGCTCTTTGGGCCCCCTCATGCCAAAGACCGAAGTAAAAAATATCAATTCTTTCCGCGCCGTTGAACGCGCCATTTTGTTTGAAATCGAGCGGCAAACTCAGCTTTGGAAAGCGGGAACTCCTCCCGAGATCACTACTACCCGCAGCTGGAATGACGAAACCGGCGAAACCGATCTCCGCCGTGAAAAAGAATCTTCCGCTGACTACCGCTATTTCCCCGAGCCGGATATTCCTCCTCTTGAGCTTTCTGCGCACATCAACGCGCTCCAAGGCCTCTTACCTGAGCTTCCCCGTGAGAAGCGCCTGCGCTTTACCCGGGATCTCGGCATGAAGCCGCAGGATGCCGCAGCCCTTGTGGAGCGCATTGAACTTGCCCGCCTTGTTGACGCCACGCTTCCCTTTCTCGCAAATGCTCCAGTATCTCTTCAAGAAAAGCTTTCTTCCCTTCTTCCTTCCTGGACGCTAAGCAAGCTCCTGAGCATCCTTGATGAAGAAAAAATTTCCCTTGAACAAAGTAAACTTACCCCGGAACGATTCACTCATCTTCTTATCGCCCTTGCAGAACAGCGCATTACCCCCGCAAAAGGCAAGGAAGTTCTTCACCGACTGGTGATCAGCGACGATACCTATGAGGCAGCGGTCCTTGCGGTTGGCGCAGGCGTCACTGATAGCGATACCTTGGAACGTACCATTGACGAAGTGCTCGGCGAGCACCCGCAAGAGCTTGAGCGCTATCGCGCCGGCGAAACGAAGCTTCTCGCCTTCTTCCTCGGTCAAGTCATGAAAAAGACCGGGGGAAATGCGAATGCCGCAGAAACCAAATCTCTCCTTCTTGGCAAACTTTAAAAAACACCCGATGCACTAGTGCATCGGGTGTTTTTCTTTTTGCCATGCGGCGACTTTTTCCAATGCCTCGCTCGTTGTTTTCACCCACTGAATACGATCATCTCGCTGGAACCAGGTCATCTGCCGCTTCGCATACTGCCGCGTATCTTGCTTTATGCGTATCACCGCTTCTCTGAGCGGCATCTTTCCCTGCAAAAAAGCAACGATCTGTCGATAGCCGATTCCGGTCATTCCGGGTGCTTCGTCGCCATATTTTTCCCGCAAATGGCGTATTTCGTCTACGAGTCCTTCGGCAATCATCGCATCTACTCGTGCATCAATACGCTCGTAGAGTGCTTCTCGGGGAACATCGACTCCTAACATGCACACGCTATAAATCGGCTCTTCTCTTTTTTGCACCTCTGCAAGACGCCTCCCGGTTGCCCGGAGAATTTCTATTGCGCGCTCAAGACGTCTCCTATTCTTCGCATCGATGCGCTCAGCGGTATCCGGGTCACGTTCCGCAATTTCTTCAAGGAGCTCTTCATTGGACTTTATTGCGAGCTCAAGGCGCAGCGCAGGATCTGGTGGCACCTCCGCAAACGATGGGCGATCAACTACCGCGGCCACATAAAGCCCCGTTCCCCCTACCAGGATAGGAAGATTTCCCCGCTCTTGGATCTCTTTTATTTTCTTGTCCGCATATCCTTGATACTCGGATGCAGTGAAAGGCTCTTCAGGCGTTCGCATATTCAAGCCCCAGTGGGGGACCCCCTGATGCATGAGCGGCTTTTCCCTAAACAACTGCGTCTTGAGATCGTCAGACCAATTCTCCCCCTCCTCCTTATCCTGCTCGGGTTTTGCAGTCCCAATATCCATTTCTTTGTAAATGGTTCGTGAATCTGCAGCAATAATTTCACCCGAAAATGCCCGCGCGAGTGCAATGCTCATCGCGGTTTTTCCAGAGGCTGTTGGCCCAACAAGGGCTACGAGAGGAGAAAGCGGCATATGTGGACTCTCCCTATTTTACACGCTTTTGTGGTCTATAATAAATTCCAAATTCATTTCTTTTTTCTATGGTAGAAATTCCTCGCATTCCCCATCCTAAAGCTCTCAAAGTAGAGCTTACACCTTCCATTCCCCCTGTTCCTGGTCTCAATGACCCTACTGATGCTCCTGATCCTGGAAACCCCGAACTTCTTGCACGCCTGAGAAAAGGTCAGGAGGCCGAGGCGCGAAGAAGAGCCGCTGAAGGTCCGGACGACATTGCTCCGGAGGATATGGAGGAAATTTCCGGAGATCCCGAAGAAGCTCTTGAAGAAATTCCCCCCGAAAATATTGAGCCTCTCGAAGATGAGCCGATTCTTTCCGAAACGAAGGAGACGTGGGGAGCAAAAGAAACGTATGAATCTCTGAAAGATGCAGAGAATGTTTTTGCCGAAAATCTCCGCGAAGCTCATGCGGCGGAAATGAAGGCGGCGAAGCTCATGAGCAAAGCTGCGCGCACCCTCGGAGACACCATGCAAGGTGCACGAGATCTCTTCATTGAAACACCTCGCTCACTTCTCAACTTCCTCGTCGAGGAAGGCAATGATTTTGCTCATGATCTTTCCGATACCGTTCTGGGAACTCAGGCTACCGATAAACTCAAAGGCTTCTGGGGAAATATTTTTGGCAAAAAGAATGCAGCGATTCGTGGTGAAGCTGAACAGCACAAAGGCGTACGTGAAATACCTAGCATTGCAAAAGCGAGTTTTAAAGATTTTCCACAAGCGCTCTGGAAGAGTGTTTCCGAGATGCCTGGAACAATGGCACAAGCATTAGATAACTGGGCCGGACCTGATGCGGTTGCCGCATACGATCAGCTTGGCCTAGATATCGAGGAAAAGGCATACGAAGACCGCAATAAAGTCTTTGCAGGAATCGAGCAGGAAGAAAAAGCTCTTCGTTCACAAGGATTAAGCGAGGGCGATCTTCAGGCAGCACTTGAACGCCTTCAAGATAAAAAGGACATGGCAGATGCAGACTACGAAGATCAGGTAACAAGGGCCGCTGATCTCTCTCCGAGCGTTGCCGCAACGCGTGGAAAAACGAAGGCTGGACGCGCAGTATCCAAGGCAATCGCCGTCACTGGTATGGCTGCAAAGGGTGCTGCCTGGTGGGCGCTTCGAGGCATTCCCAAGGTACTCATGGTATTCCCGAAGCCTGCTGCAGATTATCTTGCCATGGATGGACTGGTGAGTGAAATGGCGGGTGATTTAGCAAAAGGTATCCGTCAGGAACGCAGAAAAAGGTACGAGGAAAAGAATCCCGGCGTTCCGCTCTCTCGCGATGTCTCGGCGACCTGGAAGCCAAGCGAACAAGCTATGGGCGTTATGGAAGGATTGGGTGATTGGATTGCGAGCAAGGCAGAGCGTTTGCGCGAAGCTCGAGACGAGCATACAGATACGCTTCGTGGCGAGGCGAAACTTGCCGCGCAGCGCGAGGCAAACATCTATCAAGATGCCATCTCAAAGCGTATTGAATCCCTCACAGAGAAAACAAAACTTTCCAACGAGGATCGAGGTGAAATCGCTTACCTCATGGCAAAACTCGCTCGTGTCCGCCAGGGACTTGCGGGTGCAGAGGAACTTGAAGCTGCCCATAAGCGTGCTGAAGCTCTTGCTCAGCAAGCGGAGGATGACATGAAAATGCTCATGGGCTACCTCGCGGGAAAAACGATCAACACCCTTCGCAGTCTTGATATCATGAAGGGCCGCGATGGAAAACAGATTATTGAAGCACTTCAAACTGATCCTAGCCCAGAAAACATTCGTACCGCCGAAGCGCTTGTGCACATGCACATTTATCATGAACTTGAAGCCGCAAGTCAGAACCTCCTCTCTCCTGAGCAGATTACGCAACTTCAGGATGCACATACGGTTCTCCGTGAAAATGCACAGCGCGCCACTGATGCTTATAAAGACAGTCTTGCAATCATTAGTGCTGATATCGTAAAGCAACTCAAGGCAGCGAACGTTGACATCAAGAAGGCTGCCGTACAAGCCGAAGCAGCACATGAAGAAGAGCAATTTGCTCAAGCTGCAAAATAAGAACATCCTCTCTGCCATGCAGAGAGGATTTCTTTTTGTGGATATGTTGCTATATTTTTCTTCCAGAAGCTTTATACATACTCTTACTATGTCTTCTTTTTTCAGCCGCTTCTTTCAAGGGGATTCGGATACCGAAAAACCTCTTGAGTCACTTTGGACGCGCCTTCAGCGGCATCATAAGCGCATGAGCGGTTATGAGGAACCAGAAGAGGAGGTTACCCTAGAAGAGCAGGTCGTTCCTGCTCCCCTTCAAGAGGCTGATGATATTACTGATGATCTCTATGAAGAAACCACCGACCCCTTTGCTGCTCCTGGCTTTGATACCGATGAAATTATCAATTCTGATTTCGAGCGCAAAGGTCCACACCAGGTTATAAACATGGACTAGAGCGAATATAAAAACTCCCAGAATGCCTGGGAGTTTTTATATTACATGGGGATACGCGCTTGTTCTTGCGCTTTTGTTATAAGCTCTTGGCGTGCAATGACCAACTGCTCTTCGCTTCCAAAGACCTTTACCATTACGTCTCCCCCTTCTGCTTCTTTTGCACCTACAACGATTGTCCAAGGTACTTTTTGAGATGCCGCCTCTCGAACTTTTTTCCCAACTTTTTCGGCGCTGTCATCTACTTTTACTCGAATACCTACCGTTTTCAATTCTTGTGCTATTTGCTTTGCTGCAGGAATGTAGTCATCGGAAACCGATGCAATGCGCACCTGCTCTGGTGCGAGCCAGAATGGAAATACTCCTGCAAGGTGCTCAATGATTACCGACGAGAATCGCTCGATAGATCCCATGATTGCGCAGTGAATCATGAGAATGCCTTCTTTCTCGCCTTTTTCATTTACACAGGTAAGGCCGAAGTTTTTTGGCTGGTTGAAGTCGAGCTGAATAGTTGCCACTTGGTGCATACGACCGATAGAATCCTTGGCCATGAAGTCGATTTTTGGCCCGTAGAATGCCGCTTCGCCTACGCCATCTGTCCACTCAACCCCCTTTTCATTAAGAATATCGCGCAGTGCACCTTCCGCCTTCTCCCAGTCTTCTTCAGCACCAAGATACTTTTCTGCTTTTTCGGGATCACGGCGAGAAAGACGTGGCTTGAGTGAGAAGCCGAAAGCTCCATAAAACTTCTGAATAATATTCCACACGATTTCTGCCTCTTCGCGAACTTGTGAAACGCGGCAGAATACGTGCGCATCATCTTGCGTAATAGAAAGTACGCGAGAAAGGCCTGAGAGCTCACCAGACTGTTCATCGCGGTAGACCATGGTCGTCTCTGCGTATCGCACGGGGAGATCGCGGTATGAGCGCTGTTCGCTTGCGTAAATTTGCGTGTGGTGCGGGCAGTTCATGGGCTTCATTGCGAAAACATGCCCTTCGCGTGTTTCAATTTTAAAGAGATCTTCTGCGTATTTCGCCCAGTGCCCCGAAGTTTCGTAGAGATCTTTTTTGGTAATGTGTGGAATTGCAACTCGTTCGTATCCGTATTGCTTTCGCAAATCCCACACAAATTGATTTAATACTTCGCGAATAACGGTACCTTTTGGTGTCCAGAGCGGGAGACCTGGACCCACAAGATCGGAGAATACAAAAAGTCCGAGCTCTTTTCCGAGCTTGCGGTGATCACGCTTTTTCGCTTCTTCAAGCATTGCAAGATGCGCATCACGTTCTGCTTTTGTCGTAAATGCAATACCGTAAATTCGCGTCAGCTGATCATTCTTTTCATCACCGCGCCAGTATGCACCCGCAACCTTGGTCAACGTAAAGCATTCTGGATCGAGATCGGCAAGACCCTCTGCGTGCCCTCCACGGCACAGATCGGTAAAAGCGCCCGACGTGTAGAGCGTGAGGCCCTGCCCTTCTCCTCCAAATTCTTCGATGAGTTCAAGTTTGTACTTGTTATCCGCGAATGCTTCGCGAGCTTCATGTACGCTCACTTCCTTTCTTGAGAATTCCTTCCATGTCTTCATGATTTCTCGCATTTTCTTTTCGATTGCAGGAAGATCTTCTTCTGAAAATGGCTGTGAGAATTTGAAATCGTAATAGAAACCGTCATCGATTGCCGGACCAATGGTACGCTTTGCATCAGGATAGATTTCGAGCACTGCTGCAGCAAGAAGATGTGCGAGCGAGTGGCGGAGATGTTGGAGTTCTTCAGGATTCATATAAGGGTTAGGTGGTTAAGTGGTGAATATGGTTAAGGTGGTTATGTAATGTTCTCAATTTTTTTTCGTAATCCTACAAGGGTGAAGTAAATAGTTTTTTGTAACTTTTCGATTTCTTCCATTTCTTCACTCGATACGTAACCAAGATTTATTCCTATCTTCATAGCCGCATCAGTTTCTACTAATGAACCTATGCTTATTTTAATAAATCTTGCGTACTCTTTTGAACTTCTTCGCGCACTTCCCTCTGCGATATTTAAGAGAATTGACGTTGCAGATCTTCTTACCTGAGAAGCAAGACCATACTTTTCTTCTGATGGAAACTTTTTTGTCACTTTGTATATTTCAGAGATAAACGCATGAATCTCTTTTACGATTAAGAGATTTTCATAATGAAATTTCATACATTTAACCATTTAACCATCTTAACCTTATAAACAAAAAACCCAATGCGCCACGATGGTGACTACATTGGGCTCCGGGCACTGGTCCGGAGGGTTCCACCCAACTTCCCATGAGAAGTAAAAGCACTTCTTTTTGGGCACTTTTCTTTCTTTTTCTTCACGCTCGTGGGGCGGTACTCCCAGTCAGCGCTATGAATTGGTTTTAGCATACAAGAGCCTTTTTTATTGTGCAAGATATCCTTTCTTTTTTCTCATATCTCTTCTATATTCCTCTCGTTTACTCTTTTCTTTTTCTATGAAACATCTTTCGTTTCTTCTTGTAGCGCTTGTCTTTGTTGGCGCCGGATGCACCTCTTCAGCAGAACCTAGCGCTATGGAGCAAGATACCGCTCCTGTTGCCCAGGATACGCCATCCTCTTCCATTCCTGCTGATTGGAAAAAGGAAACTTCCCTTACCGGCATCACCTTCGCCTACCCCCAAGATATGAAATTTACTCTTGGTGGCAGTACTCCTACCGGCTCGTATAGCCAAGTTGACAAGGGCTACCAAATGATTGTTGGCATTAAAAATCACGCACTCAAAATGTGCTCCACCGGAATTTCTTCCTGTGCTCCAAACGATCTCTCACCCGCAACTCCTGATGAGGTATATGCGCAGATTCTTAAGGAGTATTCCGAAGGGGAAAACTACGTCGCCCAGGGGGAAGTCACTCTTGGCAACACCACTGCGCAGTCATTCTTGTTCTCCTATGAAAAAGGCGGCGTTCAACAAACACTTCTTCTCTTCAAAGGAAAAGAAGGCGTCTACACGCTCAATCGCTACCTCAACAATCCTCAAAACGATACTGTTTTCTCCGAAATTCTTTCAACCTTTTCAGTTGAACTCTAGTGTTTCATCTTCATCAATCAAAAACACCCGTTACGGGGTGTTTTTGATTTCATCTTCTTCGGCGACTTTGATGTTTATTTCAATGTGGTCTTTCAGTGTTGGGATGCGCTGGAGCCAGAAAGGAGTGAACGTGATGGAAACATCTGAAATCGCGTCCGATGCACGAAGGAGGGTGAAAACCTCATTTGGCGCACGACCAAGGAAGCGATCTTTGGAAAGCGTGGGGGCATCACCCGAAATTACCGCCGTGCCATCAAGGTATACGGAGAGCTCTGCTTCGCCCGTTGTATAATCCGCAGATTCTACGGTGGTTTGTACACCTTGCTCGTTCACGCTATGGAGAATGAATCCTTCGGGAACGCGCTTTTGCAGCAATGATCGTGCGTAGGAAGAAACGAGCGCGCTATCGTAGTAGACGCCTGTTACTCGCGCGGATATCGTGAGAGAAAATGTTCCGGTTTCCGTTCCCACAGGCACATCCGTGGTCACTGCCGTTTCTTCTACGTCATACGTTCCCTGTGCCGCGAGAGCGGAGTCGAGCCCGGCAGAAAGGGTGAGCTTTGCTTCGTTGAGGATATCGGTCAGGAGTGCGGTTTTCGCGTCAGCCACATCTGCCTCCGTCAGCGTTCTCACGTATTGCACCCCTCCGGTTATTGCATCTGCAGAAGTGCCGTAGATTTTATCTTGCAGCGATGGGGCGAGGCCAGGAATGGTAAAGGTAGTTGGGCCGATGTCTCCCGATGATCCCGATTGGTCTGCCGTAATACGTGCACTCACCTGTCCATTTGCGGGAACCGTGATTCCCGCGTCAAGGCGGAAGAGCACCCCATTTTCTGCGAGGAAACGTGTGGTTGCGACGAGGGGCTGTGCAGATCCTGTGTTATTTATGATCGTGATCATGCCCGATGCCTTCGCCTCTACGGCTCGCGCCCCTTCTTGAGGGAGCGCAAAAATGCGTGCTTTTGTTACCGTCGTTTGCCCTACTGATCCTGCAATTTCCCCTTCCGCCCTCGGCTCTTTTACCACGGAAAGAGAGGCGTTCGTGGCAACGACAGCGGGCTTTGCCACGACGCGTATCGTCGCTCGTGATACCGAAAGATACACGACCGCAAGCAGCATGAGAAAGGTTATTCCTACAAATCCCAATGCGATGCGTTGATATACGCGCAAAGAACGCGATAGAGGTCTATGAAGCGAGGGAGAAGTATGTGCCATACGGATCTTTCCCTCAGTATAACATCCCTTATACGTAAAATACGGCATTCTGCCCGAGAATTCCCTGGAGTTCGTCGAGCAGCACCTGTGAAGGCTTTACTTGATATTCTGTCGCAATCTTTTTCTCTTGATCTCCGGTGTTTACTTTTAAATACACCCGCGATTCCCCGGGATATTTCCTCAGAATCTCCCGCACTTTTGCGACGGTTTCACTCGGGGGTTTTGGCGGCATTGCAAGCGTGATTTCATACTTCGGCAGGGTAATAAATCCTTTTTCTTCTTGCGTTGGGCGCTTCGTAGGGACAGTCCCCTCCCCCTCGTCTGCCCCCGGCCAATCGCCTGCCCTCAGGCGCTGTGCGAGCCCCTGTACTTCTTCTTCTGTAAAAAAGACTACGCTGTCTGCAAGCAAAGAACGCTCTTCTTTCTCCTCCTCCCCATCTTCCCCATTGACGGTTCTCGTACGAATAGAAACTTTGCCCGTTAAAAGCGCGAACACTCCTTCATTCAGGCCAAAACGGATTTTTGCATACGTTTTTGGGAAGACCACCGTTTCCGCAGAAGAGCTTGGATCTTCCAAACGAATAAACGCCATTGGCTCGTTCTTCTTCTTGGTAAAAATTTGCTTTACTGCTCCAATAACCCCTGCCACACGAACGACCGCACCATCTTCACCCGTCAGTGCTTCTTTGAGTGGCGTTATTCCCGCTCCCACAAAGGCCGTATGAAAAATCGTTGCGGGATGGGAAGAAACATACAATCCCAGCAATTCTTTTTCCCATGCCAACAACGTACTGGTCGAAATACGCTCCGCAGGCAGGAGTTCAAGCTTCTTTTGCGCGATCTCTCCGCCCAAGTCAAAGAGCGAGGATTGATTTCGTTGCCGCTCTTGTTGTACTTGCTTGTTGAAGTGGACGAGGTTTTCAAGATTGGTGACGAGCTGCGCACGGTCACCAAAGCGATCAAGCGCACCACACTTCATAAGCGCCTCAAGCGTCTTTTTATTGAACGCATGAGCGCTTACGCGCCCCAAAAAATCTGCAAGATCCAGAAAGGGGCCTTTCATCTTTCTTTCTTTCACGATTTCTTCGGCAATTTCTGCGCCCACGTTTTTGATTGCCATGAGTCCCCAGCGCACATTCTTTGTTCCCTTCACCACCGCAAAACCTGCAAAGGATTCGTTTACATCCGGCGGAAGGACCGTGAGGCCAATACGCGCACACTCTTCAACTTCAATCGTGATACGGTCAATATTTCCCGCGTCAGAGTTCATGAGTGCTGCCATGAAACACTCCGGGTAATACGCCTTCAGATATGCGGTCTGGTACGCGATCATTGCGTAACAAGCCGCATGCGACTTGTTAAAACCGTATGCGGCAAAATCTTCAAGCTTTTGGAAGATCTTTTCTGCAATTTCTTGCCTTACGCCGTTTCTCACTGAGCCATCGATGAATTTTGTTTTCATCTTTGCCATGAGTTCCGCAATTTTTTTACCCATAGCCTTACGAAGACTATCTGCTTCACCACCCGTAAATCCTGCCATGTCTTTGGAGACCTGCATCACTTGCTCTTGGTATACCGGAATGCCATACGTTTCTTTAAACGCGTTTTCCATGAGCGGGTGCTCATAGACCACCTGCTCAATGCCGTGTTTTCTCCGAATAAAGCTCTCGATAAATTGCATTGGTCCTGGTCGGTACAACGACACCATTGCAATGATATCTTCAAATTGTGATGGCTGGAGATCGCGAATATACCGCTTCATTCCGTCGGATTCGAGCTGAAACACTCCGGTTGTATCTCCACGACCAAGCAATTCAAACGTCGCCTTGTCATCCAAGGGGATCGTTTTCATGTCGATTTTCACCTTGTGAACTGCCTCAATAATTTCTAAGGTATCTTCGATGATCGTTAAGTTGGATAGACCGAGAAAGTCCATTTTTACGAGTCCTGCTGCTTCTGCGGAATTTAAAGAATACTGTGTCACCAGGGCGGTGTCCTCGTGCTGCCCAGCCTGGAGTGGGACACGCTCAACAAGCGGCTTGTCGCCAATCACGAATCCGCATGCATGCTGTGAGGCGTGGCGAGGATTCCCTTCGATCTTCATTGCTAAATCAATCACCCGGCGCGTCATGGGATTATTCTCATACATGACTTTTAGATCGGGCGATTCTTCGATTGCTTGCTTGAGCGGTGTATGCCTTCCCTGCACGGGGGGCGGAACGGCTTTTGCGATTTCATCTGCTTCTTGAAAGCTTAACCCAAGTACACGCGCAGCATCGCGCACTGCTGCGCGCGGCATCATGGTTCCAAAGGTAATAATTCCTGCGACATGATCTGCTCCGTACCGCTGCGTAATATACTGAAGTACCTTTCCGCGTCCTCGGTCTGCGAAGTCGGTATCAATATCTGGCATGGAGATACGATCTGGATTGAGAAAACGCTCAAAAAGAAGACCGTAGCGAAGGGGCTCGATATCCGTAATACGAAGCGCATACGCAATAATGGAGCCTGCTGCTGATCCACGGCCAGGTCCTACGAGCACGCCATTATCTTTCGCCCATGTAATGTAATCTTGCACGATTAAAAAGTACGATGAGAACCCCATGCGTACAATGGTGTTGAACTCAAAGTCAAAACGCTCCATGACCTCCGCAGGAATAGGATCTCCATAGCGCTCTTTCAAGCCCGCGATACACATTTCGTGCAAGACATCGTTGTCGGTCTTTCCCTCAGGGAGCGGATAGATAGGAAGAAAGTTTTTTCCAAGCTCTAAAGAAAATGTGAGGCGATCAGCAATCTTCTTGGTGTTTTCGAACGCTTCAGGAATGTCCGCAAACGCTTCCATGATTTCTTCAGGCGTCCCAAACGACAAATCTACCTCTTCGGTGCTCGTGCGACGGAAATCTTCCAGCGTACGACTACGTTGGATGCACAGTTGCGCTTCATATCCTTCCCGATCTTCTGGATCCAAATAGAAAACATTCTTTGTCGCAACAAGCGGGACATCCAGTTCTTTTGAAAGACGACGAAACGCATCATTCACATCCACTTGCCGAGGCATGTCAGGATGGGCGATTACTTCAAGATAAAAATTTTCTTTTCCAAAAATATCTTGATACTCGGCAATAAGCTCTTTTGCTTTTCGCTCATCTCCATTGACGATCGCGAGAGGGATCTCTCCTCCTACGCTCCCCGTAAGTGCAATAAGACCCTTGCTATGCGCGCGCAGGAATGCTTTATCAACACGAGGCTTATAGTAGAATCCTTCTAGGAAGCCCGCGGTAAGGATCTTGGAAAGATTTCGATACCCCTCTTCATTCTCAATAAGAAGAAGGAGGCGGTATGGCCTGTCATCAACACGAGGGCGCTTATCGGTCATGCCATGCTGCGCAACGTAAATATCGCATCCGAGAAGAGGTTTGATCTCTGCGTCTTTACACGCCTTGAAGAATTCCACCGCCCCGTACATGTTCCCGTTATCCGTGAGCGCAATTGCACTCATACCTAACTCTTTCGCTCGTTTTACGAGCGCTTTTGGCTTTGGGAGAGCTTCCAAGAGTGAATAGTGGGAGTGGGTATGCAGGTAAACGAACTCTTTAGGATCCATAGTTTTCTGGTTGTACGGTAACAAAAAAACGCTGTGGACGCATCAGGGATACGTCCACAGGTTATACACATCATTTTTAGCCCCTATTTTTGTCACGCAGGGCCTCGATCACCTTTTTTATTCCTTCAGCAATACCCGAAACCATTGCGATATTTCCATCAAATTTTCGACGCATGCTGACAAGAGAATCCTCGAGGCTTATTACTCGTGCGCGCATTTCATCGACCAGCCCATGAATACGCTTCATGAGTACCGCCGCCTGATACAGGACAAAGCAGAGAAACAGCGTAAACCAGAGCACGCAAAGCGCCAGAACGATATAGAGGATATCAAGATAGTCGAGCATAGATCACCTTTATCATACACTACCCCTATCGCACTTCTGCTCCGCAGCGCACTTGAAGAGCTTCAATGCATCCTCGAAGCACGTTTTCAATCTCTTCTGACGTGAGTGTTCTGTCAGGAGCACCGAGAGAAAGTGTATAGGTGACACTCTTCTTTCCCGCGGGAATTCCCTCTCCTCGGTAGATATCGTGGAGGTTAATACCGCGAATAAACTCGCCCTTTTCCATTGCTTTGATCATTTCTTCATGCGTCACTGATTCGGCAACGAGCACCGAAATATCACGTTCTGAGCCTTGATATTCAGGGACCGGAACATAGCTTCTGCGCTCCTTTGCATTTACGAGCAGGCGCTCCAGATCGAGCGACAGGAACATGACCGGACGTAAAAGACCAAACGCCTCTTGGCGCGCTGCGCTTGTTTGTCCAAGAAGCCCAATCTGTACCTCTTCATTCCCTAGTCGGGCAAGAACTTTTGCCGTTCTTCCTGGATGCCATCCTGCTTGCGTTTCCTCTCGTTCAAGACGATAGGTAATGCCCATGCCTCGCATATTTGCCCCAAGCATCGCGCGTACCCGGCGGTACGACTCTTCACCATCTGTTACCCCGTATACCCCTGCTACCAGCGCCAAGCGCTCTTCAGGAAGATCATTTTCTCGAGGAATGTAGACACGCGCAATCTCGAATACTTCCCCCGTAGGCGTATGAGGTGCATTCAATGCGCAATCGCGCAAGAAACTCGGCATGAGCGAGGGGCGCATGTAGCCTAATTCTTCGGAAAGCGGATTCCATACACGGACCGTTTCCGCAGGAGAAATTCCCGCCTTTTCCAAATCCCGCGCATCGATAAATGAGTACCCGAAGAATTCCGTAAGCCCCTCGCTCGCAAGAACGCGTTTCAGACGCATTTCCCATGAGAGTGATGCGTCGTCAGGAGTTGTAGGCGGAGCTCCAACAGGAAGTGTTGCAGGCATCAAGTGATAGCCGTACATGCGCGCCACCTCTTCGGTAAGATCTACCTCTTCCTCGATGTCATGAGCACGCCAAAATGGAATGAGGGCTGTTACTTTTTTCCCTGCCTTCTCCAGCGCAAATCCAAGCCGCGTCAGCAGTTCTTCAATTTTCTCATCAGGAATATCTACACCAATACGTGCGCGGATCTTTTGAGGACGTACAGGAAAACGAAGCATCATTTCTGGCTTCTCGTAAACATCAGTTACCCCTGCCAACGTTCCTCCAGCAAGCTCTGTTGTTAAGCGCACTGCATACGCAAGCGCTGCAGGAAGCGCCTCTGGGGAAAGGCCTTTTTCAAAAATCAGCTGAGAGTCAGAATAGAGATTGAGCGCGCGGGATGTTTTGCGCACGGACACTCCATCAAACGTTGCCGTCTCAAAGATAATACTCGTTGTCTTTTCGGTTGTTCCGCTTTCCAGGCCTCCCATTACCCCTGCAATGGCCAAGGGTTTCTCTGCATCGGCGATCACCAAATTTGTCGGCTGGAGATCGTACGTCTTGCCATCTAACGCAACGAGCTTTTCTCCTTTTTTCGCTTTTCGCACGATAATCTCATCTTTTACTTGAGATGCATCAAAGGTATGCATTGGCTGACCGAATTCTTGCAGAACGAGGTTCGTAATATCTACGATGATATTAATCGGCCGATGCCCTGAAAGAAGCAGTTTTTTCTGCAGCCACCAAGGAGAAGGTCCCACTTTGACTCCATCGATACGAGCTGCCATGTAACGAGAGCAAAGCTTCTTATCTGCAATGCTCACTTTTGGACCTTGTGCAGCGCCTTCCAAGAATTTCTTTGCCGCATCTGCAAGCCACAGCTCGTGAGGTACAAAGGATGCCTGCACAGAAGCCGCACCTTCTCGTGCAAGACCAAGAATACCCATGCAGTCAGGGCGATTGGTAGTGATTTCAATATCAAATACCACATCATCCAAATCGAGTGCCTCTGCTAATGGAGTTCCTGCCGGAGATTGCGTGAGCGCGGTAATGTCCCAAATTTCCTTTTCTCCTGCGGCGATTTTCTCAAATCCAATTTCTGCAGCCGCACAAATCATGCCAATACTCTTCACTCCGCGTATTTCTGTTTCTTGTAGCTCAATAAGATCGCCCTCTCCATGCCAGCGAACCTTTGCTCCGGGAAGTGCTACCACTACCTTTTGAGAAACTTCTAAATTACTTCCTCCGCACACAATATCTACCACTCTTTCACCTACATCAGTTTTTGCAATACGAAGCTTATTCGCGTTGGGATGTGCAACGATTTCTTTAATTTCTCCTACAACAATATGTGCAAAGCGATCCCGAAGGACGTCGATGTGCTCGACAGACATCGAACGAAGACTGAGCTCTTGTGCAAAGACCTCTGGAGATACTTCTGCTTTACAGTATTCCTTAATCCACGAATAGGAAGCTAAAATATTCATACATCAACTCTTAGAACTGCTTGAGGAAACGAAGATCGTTTCTATATAACACCCGGATATCATCCAAATTCACGCCGCTCTTCATCATGAGCGTGCGCTCCAAGCCCCAACCAAATGCAAATCCGTTGTATTTCTTCGGATCAAGGCCTCCTGCTTTGAGTACATTTGGATGCACCATACCCGCGCCCCCGAGTTCAAGCCATCCTGCTTTGCAGAGTTTGCACTTTGCTCCGGCCTTCGTTTTTCCCGTTCCCTTGCACACGATGCATGAAATATCGAGCTCAAAGCTTGGCTCAGTGAAACGAAAATGAAACGGGCGGAGGCGTGTTTTTGTTTCTGGACCAAAGAATCGCTTCACGAAAAAGTCGAATACTCCTCGCAATTCAGCGATCGTTACTTTCTCATCAATCATCAGCCCTTCGAATTGATGGAACATAGGGAGGTGACGCGCACTCACCTGACGGCGATAGCACTTCCCAATGGAAATCATGCGAATGGGCATGTTTCCCTTGAGCATTTCACGGACCTGTCCATTGCTCGTGTGGGGCGTGAGCACTACCTTTCCTTGGGTACCGGTAAAAATCTTTCCCCTTCCGTCGTCCACAAAAAAGGTCTCCCACTCGTCCCGCGCAGGGTGCTCCTTTGGCATGTTGAGAGACTCGAACGCGAAATAATCCCAATCTATTTCTGGGTGACGAGCGCGAGCAAAACCAAGCTTGGAAAAGATAGCGCAGATTTCTTCAATTGCTTGTGAGGTAAGGTGAAGATGTCCTGCGTTGCGCCCCGCAGGAGGAAGGGTGATATCAATACGCTCTTTCTCTCCTGCTTCTGCAGCTTCTTTTGCCTGCAGCCTCGCAACTGCCGCCTGCCACGCTCCTTCAAGGGCCATTTTTACCTCATTTGCTTTTGGACCAGCGGCACGCTTTTCCTCCTGAGAAAGCGAAGGGAGCACCTGCATACATTCTGCAAGCTTTCCTTTGCGACCTAGGTAAGAAATACGGAGAGATTCAACGGTTTCCGGGTCCTGAGCTTCCTGAAAAGCGGATACTCCTGACTGAATAAGTGCTTCGAGATCTTGAAGAAGTTGCATATTAGCTTCCTAGGCGGACGATATCTTGATACGTAACGAATAGCACAAGAAGGAGCAAAAGCGCAAAACCTATTCCATGCACACTCTGCTCAAAGCGAGCAGTAAGAGGCTTTCTCCGCACTGCTTCTATGAAGAGGAAGAGGATGCGCCCTCCATCGAGCGCAGGGAATGGCAAGATGTTCAATACTGCGAGGTTTACAGAAAGCATAGCCGCGAATTGCACCATGTGAATTGCGCCCAAATCAAGCACCTGTCCGGTAAGTGAGGCGATTCCTACAGGTCCCGAAAGCTGAGCGATCACCTCCTCTTGAGAGAAAATACCCGTTAACAATCCCCAAAATCCTCCTACTACTGCAACCGTCATGCCCGCAGTCGTTTGAGCCCCTACGAGGGGGGCCTGGTACCAGGGATACCGTACGATTCCCGTCTCTACCAAAGCAATTCCCACCCCTTCCTTCTCCAGTTCCTCAATATAGGCCGGGTTCACTTCAGCAGTTACTTCTTCTCCTGCACGCTCAAGGGTAAATACCAAGGGAGATCCGTCCTCGTTTGGCGCGAGCGCTTCTCGCGCTGCTTCTCCTGAGGTGAATTCCTCTCCATCAATCGCTACCACTTCATCTCCCGGAAGCATGCCTGCTGCTTCCGCGGGAGACTCCTTCAGCACTTCAACAATGCTTATCGTTCTCTCTGAAATCAGCGACTCATCCACGGGAGACCCCTCCAGGAGGGAAGGCAGTCCAATAGCAAAGCCGAGGGAGAAAAGCGCCCATGCAGCGACCATATTCATGACGACCCCTCCTACGAGCACGCCAAAACGCCAAGGGATGCTTTTCGTTGCAAACGCCCCTGGAGAAAATCGCTCTTTCTCATCACCTCCCTCTCCCTTGATACGTACAAATCCTCCGAGAGGAATGGCGTTTATTGACCACAACGTGCCGCGCTTATCTTTTTTTCCTATTAACTTCGGAGGAAAACCGATGCCAAATTCCTCTACCGTCATCCCTGCCCAACGTGCCATAAAATAATGGCCCGCTTCATGCACAAGAACGAGGATGGAAAGAATAAGGATAAACACGAGAATGGTAAGCATAGAAATAATCGTCATGCCGGACGCGATCCGGCATCCAAGGTTTTAAGATTCTGGATTCCAGTCCTCGCTGGAATGACGGTGACTCATCTATTGTATCTGAATTCGTTCCTAACTTAAAACTGCTGCTTTAAACTGATCACCACGATCTTTGTAGTTTTGGAACATTCCGAAACTTGCACACGCAGGTGAGAGTACCACCACCCCTCCTTTTTCCGCAGCACCTCTTGCCTGCTCTACCGCTTCACGCATGGTAGTCGCTCCTTCATAGATCACCGCCTTTGCTTCGGCCTTGTGAAGCGCTTCTTTTATTTTTTCTGCGGTTTGCCCAAGAAGCACAATGGATTTCACCTGCGATGCGCTTGCAATCTTTTTTCCGAGTTCGGTAAAGTCTGCGCCTTTATCACTTCCTCCCAACATGAGCACCATGGGCTCTTTGAAGGCATCAATTGCCGCCATCGCGGTGTCAGGCGTGGTGGAAATAGAATCATCGTAGAAGGTAACTCCTTCTCTCCTTCCTACTTCTTCTAGACGATGTTCGAGGCCTTTAAATGCTTTTGCTACCTGAATGATTATTTCTTCTGACACCCCTACCGCTCGAGCCGCCTCCGCTGCAGCAGCAAAATTCTCCCTATTGTGATCTCCACGTAAACGTCCTTCATGGTTCCAATCTGATCGTCGTACAGCAATCTTCTTTCCTTCACCCAACGTTCCAATCCGCACACTCTGCGGGTACTGATCATTATAAATAGAAATGTCATCCGGTCCTTGAAAACGGGCAATGGCCGACTTCGCGAGCACATATTCCTCGAGATCTTGATGCCAGTCGAGGTGATCTGAGGTTACCATGAGCGTTACGGCAATATGCGGAGAAGCGTGGAGATCTACGAGTTGGAAGCTCGACATCTCAAGCACCACCCAAGAATCAGCTGAGATCTTTTCAAAATCCTCAAAAATTCCTTTCCCAATATTCCCCCCCAAAAAGACATCTTTTCCTGCTGCTTTCAAGATTTGATAGATGAGACTACTCGTCGTCCCCTTCCCCTTTGTACCCGTCACGCCAATGATGTTTTTTGTTGGGGTTTCATCAAAGAATATTTTCATCTTTGACGTAACAACGGTCCCCGCTTTTTCTGCAGAAACGATTTCATCACGGTATCGATACACCCCTGGTGAGCGGACGAGAACATCAAACGAGGAAAGATTTTTAAAGGCGTTGGGATCTTCTTTTTCATTGAGAATAGTGAGCTCTGCGCCTTGTGCACGGAGCCATCCTTCCACATCTTGCACATCAATGCCGTACCCTAGTAGGGCTACTTTTTTTCCGTTCCAGTTCATACAATGGCTCGCTCAATGATTACTTTTTTTCCTAAAATCATGCTTCCCAGTTCTTGGTAGCGAGAAGTGAGATCGGTGATAAAAAACTGGTCCGCTTTCTTTCCTGCGCTCACCTGTAACTCCTTGACTACCGCTTCCCCACAATGGATGAGCGTTACTTTTGGCCCTACAATCTTTTGTATGACCTCCGCGAGCAACGGATAGTGTGTGCAGCCGAGAATGAGCGTATCTATTTCCTTCTCTTTTACAAATCCAAGATACCGTTCTGCGAGCAGTTCAATAATCTTCCCTTCAAACTCTCCTTCCTCAACAAAAGGTACAAAAAGTGGACATGCTTGCTCGGTTACCTCGTATCCTTCCAGATGGGTCTTGTACGCATGGGATCCGATAGTCGCACGAGTTCCGATCACGCCAATTTTCTTGTTTCGCGTTGCCTGTTTTGCTTCTGCGACCGCAGGAAGAATCATTTCATATACCGGAATATGTACACGCTTTTTGATTTCATCAGCCGCAAGCGCTGAAACGGTATTACAGGCGATGACGATTGCATCCACTTCACATTGCTCTAAAAAACGAACGCTCTCAAGGGCAAATTGCGTGATGACTTCTTTTCCTCGGGGACCATAGGGCACCCGCGCAGTATCTCCCAAATAGACAATGGAGCAGTCAGGAAATTGCTTTTTAATTTCTTTTACTACGGTAAGTCCGCCAAGGCCAGAATCGAAAACACCAAGAGTAGACATACCTTATGCCTCGTGTGCAGGCAGAAACGCCTTGAGCACTTCTTTTACCTCTATTCTCTTTTCCTCAAGAAGCGCTGCATCATTCGTTTCGATCGTCACGCGGATCAGCGGTTCGGTATTCGACTTCCGCACAAGCATCCACCACGTACGGCCAAATTCATAACGCAAGCCATCAATCGTAATACACTTCTCAGCCTCTTGTTCATATCTTTCTTTGATCGCCGCAAGTGCACCATCCTTGTCTTCTACTTCAAAGTTCATCTCTTGGCTGTTGTGATAGGTGCGCAAAGGACGCAAAAGATCTGCAAACGTTTTTCCTGAACGTTTCCAAATACCAAGTACCGTTAAGAATGCGTAGTCGACTGCTTCGAGATTATGGAATTCCGGGAAGAAGAAATGACTGGACACTTCACCTCCGAGCATCCCCTGATATTCCTGCATGAGTTTAATGATCTTGGTATTTCCTACAGGGCACGCGATGGGCTGCCCCCCGGCCGCACGTACCGCGTCTTCTACCGCCCAACTCGCATTAATGGAATACAGCACCCTCCCTCCCGTCTCACGGGATAATCGATCTGACGCCATAAGCGCAAGGGTGAGATCCCCCTGTACGGCATTTCCTTCGTTATCTACAAAAGCTACGCGATCTGCATCGCCATCAATCGCAACTCCGAAATCCGCCCCCACTTCACGCACCTTTTTCTTGAGATCATGGAGTGTTTCTTCTTTTGCGGGGTTTGCCTCATGATTTGGGAAACGGGCATCTGGCTCTGGATAGAGTTCTACAACCTCTATGCCGAGCTGTTCACAGAGTGGACGCATGCTCACCACCCCCATTCCATTCCCGTAATCAACAACAATTTTTGTGCCCCGTACATCAGGGATGTTGACATGTTTTTTACATGCTTCGAGATATGACGGAAGGATATCGAGCGAGGTCACGCTTCCTTCTCCCCCTGTTTGCGCAAGCGGTGTATCGCAGTTCGCTAACACTTCCGTTCCTGCGATAGGCAAACCGGTAGGATGTGCCATTTTAATACCATTATATTCTGCGGGATTATGCGATGCGGTCACCATGAATCCTGCGCCTATATCTTCGCGTGAAGTGACTGCGTAGTTGTACATGGAAGATGTACACATGCCGATATCGAGCACCTCTACCCCTTTCGAAACAAAATAGTTGATTGCCGCTTGCGCGAGCTCTGGACTCGTTTGTCGCATGTCACGTCCTACGACTACTTTTTTTGCACGAGTAATGACTAAAAGTGCATGAGCGGCCTTTTCTGCTACTTCCGGGGTTACTTCATGTAAAAGACCTCGGATGTTGTAACTGCGAAAAATATGATGAGGAATTGGCATACGTTAGCGGTATTTTTCCATTGACTTTTCGGGCTTTTCGCCTTACGATCAGCGTATCAGATTTATTCTTCTTTTTCTATGTTGGAAGGCATTGCGGGAATTGTTCTCTTGGGACTCCTGGGACTCGTACTTCTTATCGGACTTTGGCTCATTTTCACCTTTAATGGACTCGTTACGCTCCGGAATCGCGTCCAGGAGGCTTTAGGAGATATTGAGGTACAGCTCAAGCGGCGCTATGACCTTATCCCTAATTTGGTCAACACGGTAAAAGGATATGCAAAGCATGAAGAGGGCGTCTTTACTCAAGTGACCGAGGCTCGTTCAAAAGCCATGCAAGCAGAAACTCCCGCAGAACATGCAAAGGCTGAGGGCATGCTCACACAAACGCTCAAATCTCTCTTTGCCGTTTCGGAAGCATATCCGGACCTTAAGGCTTCTGAAAATTTCCGCCATCTCCAAACGGAGCTCGTGGATGCTGAGGACAAAATCCAAGCATCTCGCCGTTTCTACAACGCGCAAACTCGTGACTTTAACACCAAGCTTCAGGTATTCCCTACGAATCTCATCGCAAGCCTTCTCGGATTCACCGCATACGAGTTCTACGATGCTCCTGCAGAGGCAGATGCTACACCTGAGGTGAAATTCTAAGATTGTTTGGTATGTTTAGCGGTTGAGAACGTTTCGTTTGCATCTCAAGCATCTCAACGTTCTCAACCCACTCAACCTCCTAAACTTCTATGTACTCCGCAATTTCTCAAAACAAAACGCGCACCTGGATGCTGATGATTATCATGGGAAGTTTTACCTTACTTCTTGCCACCATCCTTCTTCTTGCTTCTGGATTAGAATCTGGACCTGCTTTTCTTCTTGGCGGAGGATTCACCGCGCTCTACGCGCTTATCAGCTACTACTTTTCCGATAAAATCGCTCTCATGACCAGCGGCGCAAAACCCATTACCAAGACTGATGCTCCGGAGCTTTATCGCATCGTCGAGAACCTCTGCATTGCCAATGGCCAACCCATGCCTGCGATTTACGTCATGCAAGATGATAGTCCCAATGCCTTTGCGACGGGCCGCGACCCAGAACACGCCTCTATCGCCTTCACTACAGGTATTCTCCGCATTCTCGACAAACAAGAGCTCGAAGGCGTTGCTGCACATGAACTTTCACACGTGAAAAACTATGACATCCGCGTCATGACTATCGTGGTGGTTTTAGTGGGCGCGGTCATGCTCATTTCCGACATCCTTCTGCGCGCGAGCTTCCATGGAGATAGAAAGCAAGCCGGCCTTCCACTCATCCTCATTGGACTTGCCCTTGCGATCCTCTCCCCTATTCTTGCGCAAATTATCCAACTCGCTATTTCTCGCCAACGAGAATATCTCGCTGACGCTTCCGGCGCACTGCTCACCCGCTATCCCGAAGGTCTTGCCTCGGCTCTCAAGAAAATTAGTGCGCAAGGCAAACCTCTTGATCGCGCGAATCACGCCACTGCCCATCTTTTTATTAGCAGTCCCTTCGGGGAACGCGTGGATAAAAAAAGAAATTGGTTTCAAGGCCTCTTCGCTACCCATCCCCCTGTTGAAGAACGTATTTCCCGCCTCCTCTCCATGGGAAAATAATCTATGTTTGATAATGCCCTCGATCGTTTCAGCAATCCCCTCAAGGGCGTCTTAACACGGGCGCTTGTTTTCGCCTCTGAAAAAGGCTCTTCTCTCATCACTCCTACTCACCTCCTTTGGGCACTTGCTACTCAGCCGCAATCGCTTGGCCACGCGATTTTGCAGCGTGCGCATATTGCTCTTGACCAACTCACCGGCTCCCTTCCTCCTTCGCAGAAGCCGCTCGAAAAGAAAGAAACTGATACCCCCCATCTTTCTCCTGATTCCCGGCGCATCCTTGAGAAAGCAATTCTTGCTGCGAATCTCCACGATCACCCGTATATCGGAACGGAACATCTTCTTTTTGGATTTCTTCAGGCTCAGCTTCCCGAAGTGCAGACCCTCCTTTTTCAGATCGCGCGCATTGAACGTTCCGCTTTTGAGCAGACGCTCACCAAAACGCTCAAGGAAGCAAAGTTACTCACGATTGACGAGCAGCGCGCAGAGCCTGAGAAAAAACATGATCCCTGCGAGCACTGCGGCGAACTTCATGAAGACGAGCACGAAACTTCTGCACTCGAATATTTCGGAAAGGAGCTCACGAAAAAAGAGGTTGCCGCAAAAGCGCTTCCTTTGGTGGGACGCGCTCAAGAAATTGATCGTCTCGCTACTATCTTGGCACGAAAAACCAAACATCACCCGATCCTTCTTGGTGATCCAGGGGTGGGAAAAACCGCAATCGTCGAAGGCCTTGCCCAGCGCGTGCTCTCCGGGAAAGTTCCTCGATCGCTTAAGGGTCTTCGCATCTTCTCTGTGGATATGGGCAGTCTTGTCGCTGGTGCAGTTTACCGAGGAGACTTCGAAGCTCGTCTGCTCGATATTATCGACGACCTCAAAAGCATGAAAAATGCCGTCATCTTTATTGATGAATTTCACACGGTCGTAGGCGCTGGCGCAGGCGGAAGCAGCCTTGATGCTGCAAATATCTTGAAGCCCGCTCTTGCACGAGGTGAAATTCGCGTTATCGGAGCCACTACACGAGAAGAATACAAGAAGCACATCGAACCTGATGGAGCGCTTGCTCGTCGTTTCCAACGCATTTCCGTTCATGAGCCAGATGCAAAAGAAACGCTTACCATTCTCAAAGGCATTGCGCCTTCGTTTGCCGCACACCACCAAACCTCCTTCGCCCCGGGGCTTTTGGAAGAGATCGTTCAGCTTACCGAACGTCTCATGCCTACACAACGCTTCCCAGATAAAGCTATTGATGTGCTCGATGAACTGGGGGCAAAAACTGCGGGCCGAAAAGCAACACGCGACGATCTTCTCCGAAGTATCGCCGAGCAAACAGGCGCACCTCTTTCCTCAGTTCAAACATCTGATCGCGAGCGCCTGAGAAAGCTCGAGGAAGCTCTGAATGCGCAAGTCGTTGGTCAGGAGGATACGGTAAAAACCGTTGCCACCACGCTTGTTCGCGCAAAACTTGGACTTGCACCTGCAGAGCGACCCCTCGCTTCGTTTTTGTTCGCAGGACCGTCGGGCGTAGGAAAAACCGCACTTTCCAAAGCACTTGCCCGCTCTATGGGCGTTGGAAAATCCCCTTTTCTTCGTCTCGATATGAGCGAATTTTCAGAAGCTCACAGCATCAGTAGACTTATCGGTTCTCCTGCCGGCTATGTAGGCTATAAGGAACGCGCCCAGCTTACCGATGCCGTCAAAGAACTCCCCTCGCTTGTCGTGGTCTTTGATGAGCTCGAAAAGGCCCATCGCAACGTTCACCATCTTCTTCTTCAGATCCTTGAAGAAGGCGAGTTGCGCGACGCATCTGGAACGCTCGTTAATTTCCGCAATACCGTCATTGTCGCGACAACCAATGCTGCAAAAGAACTCTTTGAGAAGCAACGTCTCGGCTTTACCGATAAAGAGCATTCCCAACACGCCTTACGCGAGCAGCTTGAGGACCGATTCTCAGGAGAGCTCCTCAATCGCTTTGATGCCCTTTGTCTCTTCAAGCCTCTCGGCTCTCAAGAGATCCAGCGCATCGTCCGTCACGAGCTCTCCCTTCTGAAGCACCGTCTCAAATCACAAGGCATTCGCCTTATGGTTCCTGCCGATATTGCTTCACTTGTCGCTACCCATGTGGAGCGTAAAAAAGGTGGACGCGAAGTACGCCATATGCTCCGTAAACTCATCGAGGAGCCTCTTGCCGAAAAAATCGTTCGCTCCCCTGAAAAAAAGCGTACGTTTTCCGTAAAAAAGACCTCTGAAGGCAAACTCCTTCTCGGATAAGCAAAAGACCGCACGTGCGGTCTTTTTCTTATTTTTTTCTCAGGAAATATTTCTCCAAAATCGCACGGTAAATATCTCCCCTCCCTACCATTCCTACCACCTTTTCTCCGTCTACCACCGGCACATGATGCACGCCACTTGCAACCATAATTCCTCCTACACGCAGCAACGGCGTCTGTGGGGTTGTGGTAATGAGCCGTTTTGACATGACATCGCGCACTAACTTTCCCTCTGTCTGTCGCGCTTGATCCTCCAGCTCTTCGGCATCAAGAAATGCATGCGGCTCTTTTAGCCATTCCCCGTAATCCGGAAACATTCCTCTGAATAAGTCTTTTTCGGAAAGAATCCCTACGAGTTTTCCGTCGCTATCCATTACGCACGCACTTGAAGCTTTGCACTGAAGCAATTGCTCAGCCGCTTCCCTCCAACTGAGACTCATGGGGAACATGACCGCCACTTGTTGCATGACATCGCGTACAAGCATACGAATTGGGGTTAATCTCTTGATATACTTGTAGCATGGTTGCCCCGCTTCCTCAAGAGAGAAATTACAAACGGGAATTCGACGCCTCCCGTCTTGCTGCACTTCGTGGAGATCGTTTTACCGTTCCTTCATCTGGAGATGCTCAGAATCCCCAGGATTCCCCTTCTTTTCCTGAGGATGAAGCCGCATCTCCCGCTGATCGTTTTTATTCTCCTGATTCTGAAGAGAGTCTCGTTTCCCAATTTCCCCAATCTCCTCCCTCTCCCGAAGAAGACCTCTCACTCGCACCCGAGGACTTTGCCTATCGCCAGCGTCAGGCGCAAATGGCCGCCGGCATTGGCGCTCCCTCACTTCTCCCTTCAGAAGTTGAAGATTTACCCGACCCTGAACTGTCCTCTGAAGACGAGGAGATTACTTTTGGCGATACGATTCGCGACCTTGAACGGCAAGCAGCCATGGCAGAGGACATCGAGGAAGCGCAAGTGGCCGGAGGAGCTCTCAGAAACAAGATGCAACAAGCAATGGATCAGTATGCGGAACAACTGGCGCAAAAGGCTCTTGAAAAAACCTCTCGCTGGACTGCAAAAGGTCTTGGGAATGGATCGAATGCGGTAGATAGCGTCGGCTGGGATGGATGGATCACCTTTGCGGTATCGTATGTCTATCTGATGGCCCGCGGTTTTATCACCGTCCTCTCTCCTGAGCCCGCCAATGCCGCTGATGCTTCTCCTTCACAGAAAGCACTCCATACCGTTTTCCCTCCTTACCGCCCCCTCCAAGAGCCGGGAGACTTCCTCTACTTCCTTTTTCTCTTTGTTATGACGGTCATCATTCTCATGCTCGTTCTTACCGCAATCATCATGTTTGTAAATATTGCTCTTTTCCCTGTGTACATGCCGGGAATTGGAACCTTCTAACCTTTTCTATGGCCATCGAACTCTCAGAACGCGCAAAAGTAGCGCTCCGCCTTACCCTCTTTCTCGGGACCACTCTCCTCGTGGGTTTTGCGCTTTATTGGTTTTTCTTCGCGCAGCCCCCTTCTCTCATTGAAGAAGGCTCTCCTGCGGAAGAAGGAGCAGGCGGTGGATCTTTGCCTGGTAGTACCACCGGCGGCCCACGCACCGGGACTGGGGCAAATGATGATGACGGTCCTGACACCCTGCCTGTTTCTCAGGTTGCCGAAGGCGGAGAAACGATTACCACGCAACTCACTACCAGTGCGGTCACGAGCCCCCAGGTTAACGCCGATGGTACCGTAGCTTATTACGATCCGGCGGATGGGCGTTTTTACACCATCGACAGCAAAGGCAATGTGCAAGCACTTAGCCTTACCCAATTTCCCGATGCTGAGACCGTTGTCTTTAATGATGCCGCGTCTGCCGCAGTGATTGAATTCCCCGACGGCAGCAATGTGGTATATAACTTTGAAACCGCCAAACAAGTCACTCTTCCGAATCACTGGGAATCATTCTCTTTCTCTGCGGACGGTACAGAGATTGTTTCTAAGAGTATTGGCGCAGACCCTTCTAACCGCGCCCTTGTTATCTCTGCTGCGGATGGATCGTCCACACAGGTCGTTGCCGCCCTTGGATCGAATGACGATCTGGTTACCGTAAGCTGGTCTCCCGCAAGCTCGATCGTTGGCTTTTCTGCAACCGGAGAAGGTACTTCAACCTTTGGACAGCGTAAGGTGTATACCATTGGTGAAGACGGCGAGGCTGCAGGCGTTATTACTGTCAACGGCACGAATTATCAGAATATCTGGTCTCCCAGCGGAAAGTACATCCTCTACTCGATCGCCGAAGCAGGCGATGACTACCGTCCTAGCCTGTGGTACGTAGACGCAAAAGGAGATCGACACGGTGATCTTCGCCTTCGGCTGGGCCTAAAAACCACCGTTGATCGCTGTACCTTTGGGAACGAAACCACTCTCTACTGCGGCGTTCCTGTCACTACCATTGCAGGGAGCGGATCAAATCCCGAGATCCTCAAGGGACCTGATCATCTTTATAAAATATCTCTCCCTTCCGGCGATGCTGAACTTCTCGCCATTCCTACCGTTTCAACCGCGATCAAAAACGTCTCTGTAAATACGGACGAGAGCATCCTGTACTACACTGATAGCAGAGGAAAGCTCAATATGATTCGCCTCAAATAATATGCGGGAATATTTTTGGCACATCCTCATTACACTCGGCCTCTTTGTGGTAATCATTTTTGGGGCAACGGCATTGAGCTTGCGGTTCTCCAACCAAATTACTTACACGGATAGCATTGCCGTCAGCACTCCTTCGGTTACCATCGTCGATCCTCAAATTGGAGGAGGTGAAGAAACGAGTGTCACCGTCGTCACGTACAGCGATTATGCCTGCTCGGGTTGTGCATCGGTTGAAGAAATTCTTATGGAAATCCTCCAGAAGAATCCTGACAAGCTTCGCATTGTGTGGAAAGACATGCCGAACGAAACACGTCACTCTGAAGCATTTCCTGCCGCTGTTGCTGCACGATGCGCAGGTAAGCAAGGAAAATTCTGGGAATTTAATGCCCTCCTTTTTGCTAATCAATCTCGTCTTGGCAAGGATCTCTATCAGAGCATCGCCTCAGAAGTTGGTCTCGACACCCCTACGTTTTCTTCGTGTTTTGAAAACGAAGATACTCGTCCGCTCGTTGAACGAACGCTCGCAGAAGGCTTTGCATTAGAAGTTACCGCTACTCCTACTCTCTTTATTAATGGCGAACGCTTTACCGGCAGCCTTTCGAAGGCCGAGATTGAAAAAGTATTGAACGCCGCAATGAAAAAATAATTCTGTGCGTATTCTCTTCCTTTTACTCCTCAGCCTTTTCCTTCTTCCTCAAGGAGTCTTTGCCTCCACTGCATGCACGGAGTCATTCATTGATTGTGAGTGCGTTGACGCGGAAGGAGCCAGATATTCAGTAAATAGTTCAGAAGATACTGGGGATTCGTGCGCAAGTGCCTGTCAGGATGCGCGAGCGACATCCTATGCTTTTTATTGCGGAGATGAGCGTACCCCTGTGGAATCTAATGATCTTTCCGATTGGCTGGATACCGGACTTAATGCCCTTGGGGTGGATACGGTCACTGAGAAGGAACCCGCAATTCCCTCTCTTAATGTCCCTATTCCTGGTCTCGACTTAGAAAATTCTGTTTCGGTCGATAATAAAGGCTACGTGTACTCAAACATGATTGGCCTGTACGTAAATGCAGTCTTTTCGTACGCCATCGTTCTTGCAGCCATCTTTGGCGTTCTCATGCTAACTATTGCGGGGTTTCAGTATATGACCGCAGGAGGAAACAAGAACGCGGTCGCAAAGGCAAAAGGACGCATGCAGAATACGGTCTTTGGACTTATTCTCCTGATGGCTACGTATGCAATTGCTTTTCTTATTGATCCGCGTACGACCCGCTTTAACTCTCTCGTTATCGAAAATGTAGCTGCGGTAGAATATTTTCCTCCCGAAGGTGAAGATGACAATGTCTTCCCAAACCATTCTCTTACCGGAGAAAGCTCAGACCTTGAGGGGGATTATCTTATCGTGTCTCAATCCGCAAAGCTTGATCCTGACGCTCTTGCCGCCCTTCAAGAGGCTGCTGAAGATTTTTACGATACCTATGGGATGCAAATCGTTGTAGCCTCAGCGAAACGCGATCTTGAGCAACAAGCTCGTCTCTTTTATCAAAATTGCCTTGCAAATAACGGAGTTTGCAGCCCTCCTACCTGCAATCCTGCAAGCTCCTCGGTCGTCAAAAAGAATTCTTCTAAGCGCTTTGAACTTGTAGGAGAATTATCAGGCGTGACCAACTCGTCTCAGATCATCTCAAGCATTGTCTCTCACGCCTCCTATGGCAACTGCCCTCACACTTCAGCAGTTGCAGTGGACCTCTGGTGTAACGATGGGGGAAGTAATTTCCAACACGATCCCGCTTGCCAAGGACGTCTCATCGAAACCATGATTGAACATGGATTCTGCCGCTTAACTTCTGAAGCATGGCATTTTGAATATAACGATAAAAAAGTTTCTACGAGCTGCCTTACCTCTAATGACTCTGTTACTTATACTGCTCGGTCCGGTACCTATACCCCTCCTGCAGCCACCTGCAAACGATGGGACTTCAAATACCACAAGTGCGTTGCGCAAAGATAAAAAACCGGTAAAGATAGGAGTATATGTTTTCTTGCTCAACGTGCGGAGCTCAATATCCTAAGTGGACTGGCAGGTGCTCTTCCTGTGGGGCGTGGGGGACCATTGCAGAAGAAGCAGTGGGCGCCTTTCCCACCACACCTACAAAAGGTAAAAAGGCGTCCTCTCCAAAGCCTGCCCCCCTCCTTTCTCTTTCCGAAACCAATAGCGCCAACACGAAGCGCATTCCTTCTGGCATTACCGAGGTAGATCGCGTTCTTGGCGGAGGCATTGTTTCGGGTGCCGTTACGCTTCTTGCAGGTGAACCTGGCATCGGAAAATCAACGCTCGTTGCGCAACTTGCCGGCGGTATGGCTCCTACGGGAAAAACCGTCTATTACGCATCGGGCGAAGAATCTGAAGGTCAAGTACATCTCCGCTGTACTCGTCTTGGCATTTCTCTTGAGGGGATCTCTTTCTCGAACACGGTAGATATCGGGAGCATCCTTGCTACTGCAGAAAAACTGAAACCCTCTTTACTCATCGTGGATTCCATTCAGACCATGTATGTTGCGGAAGCAGAGGCTTTCCCTGGCACCCCTACTGCAGTACGTGCTGCAACGGCTCTTTTGGTGAGCTTTGCAAAGACCTCCGGAACTCCTGTTCTCATTATCGGACAGGTTACTAAAGAAGGAAGTGTTGCAGGACCAAAAACCCTTGAACACTTGGTTGACACCGTTCTTACCCTTGAAGGCGATCCTGACAATCCTTATCGCACCCTTCGCGTTGCAAAGCATCGTTTTGGCAGTACGGAAGAGGTTGGACTTTTTGAGATGACTGAGAAAGGATTGGTTGCCGTAGAAAATCCAAGCGCTCGTTTTCTCGCAGAACGACTTCCCTCTCCCGGATCTGTCGTCTGTGCAGTGATGGACGGAAATCGGCCATTCCTTTTAGAGGTGCAGGCGCTTGTAGAGAAAAGCTACTTCCCTAACCCTGTCCGCCGCACCTCTGGTTACGACCTCGGACGTCTCCAAATGCTTTTAGCCATCATCAGCAAGCGTGCAGGCGTTCGTTTACATGATCAGGATGTGTACGTAAACATTGTGGGCGGCGTGCGCGTTGGCGAAAACGCCGCAGATCTTGCGGTCGCCGCCGCGGTTATTTCTGCAGCTAAAAATAGCACCGTTCCCGATACTGCAGTGTACTTTGGAGAAGTAGGACTCGGAGGTGAAATCCGCTCTGTTCCTTTTACCGAACGTCGGAGCAAAGAAGCGGAGCGCCATGGATTTACCTCCGTGATTTCTCCAAAATCCATGAAGCATATTCGCGAGCTTTTTTCATAACCCCTTACTTTACCCAGCCACAATACGGAATATCCACCTTCTTGAGCTGCGTTTCCCCCGGCAGCCAGTTCTCTTTTTTTCTTCTCCAGGGAATATTCTTTTCAGAAATATACGCCTGTTTCTTTGAAGCTCGTAATGATGCCCCAAGGTGTAGGGTGTGCTTTCCAAATTTTTGATTTACTTCATCAATGGCCTTAAATGCCTCTTTTTGCTTTTCAAGCGCTATATTCTCTTCTTCAAAAAGAGATGACTGCGCAGCAGGAGTACGGAGACCGTAGAGGTTAAAGAAAGTGGCGCGATAAAAATGCTCCTTTTTATACACCTTCCGAAATAAATGCTTTACTGCCGCAATAAACGCCTGAGGCTCTGCAGCGGCATGAGGAATTTCTATTTCTCTCGCACGATACGAAAAATCATCGCGCTTTACCCCAAAAACCGCATGACGTGATACGAGACCATAGCGCCTCAGCTGCAAACATGCATTCTCGATATTTTGACATAGGTGAGCAAGAAGCTCGCGCTCATTGTTGGTATTTGGCCAAAATGTTTTATGTCGACAAATGGAATGATGATCTGAGCGTGCTTCGCTGTGAATAGGAATCACCGCTCTTCCTTGCAGTTCTTGCCACAATTCTTGTCCGGGTTTTGCAAGATGGTCTTTTACCCATCCTTCTGGTGCCTGCACAAAATCGAGCGCGGTTTTCATTCCCGCTGCCGTGAGCTTTTGCTCGTGCGCCTTCCCAATTCCCCACACATCCCGCAAAGGAACCTGTGATAAAAAACATGTGATGTCTTTTTCTTCGAGCACCGTGCATCCATGAGGTTTTTTCCATTTTGACGCAATCTTTGCGAGTGTTTTTGTAGGCGCAAGGCCGATAGACCCTGTTGCGCCCAGCATGACCTGAATGTCTCTTTGCAGGGCTTGCGCAATTTCTTCGTACGTCATTCCGAGCGCCGTATCCATTCCCGTAATATCTGCAAAACATTCATCTACTGAGTATTCTTCCACTTCTGCGGTGTAATTTCGAACAATATCAAAAATGCGCAACGAGAAAAGACCGATCGTTTCGTAGTCTGAGGGAAGAATGATTACTTGGGGAACATGCTTTTTGATTTCAAATATCGGCGTACATCTTTTTATGCCAAGCGCTTTCGCCTCATAGCTTACCGAGGTTGCGACAGCGCGTTCAGATCCGGTAATCACCGGCTTTCCTTTGTACTTTACTTCTTGCTGCTGAGCTACAGATGCAAAGAATGCATCCATATCAATATGCAAAATGGCACGCTGGACATTACTCATAGCATTTAATGCAACGCTTCACGACAGCGATAATTCTTAACTCTTTCTGAGGATACAGAGGGCTGATACCTTCGGTTGCTGCTTCGAGATACCACTTCCCTTCCCTATCTTTTCTTACCGTTCTCACCAGTTGTTCTCCATCCATTTCTGCGATCACGATGTCGCCCGTGGTCCATTTATTCGTACACTCCACGAGCAACATATCGCCATGATGAATCCCTATCCATTCCATGGCATTTCCCTGCATGCGATACAGACGAGCCGCAGTCATATTTACCGTTAACAGTTGCGAAAGGGTGAGCATTTCCCCCGCTTCTTCATCTGCTTGATTTGCAAAACCGGTGACTTTTTTAGCCATAGTTTTTTTCTCTTTTCTCATTGTATCCTTTACCGAACAAATTACGAACATCTCTGTGGAAAAGGCGAAAAGCACCAATAAAAAGAAGCGCTTTTGAGCGCTCTTTTTATTCTTTCAGAACATGGGAAAGCAGGCGTCTCCAGGTGACCGCTTCTCCTATTATCCTTACTTTTTCGCTGTAGGACGTGGCAAGGCGTCTTTTTTATCTTTTCTTTTTATCATGAAGTAGTACAAAATTGCTCCGAGAATGTTGAGGAATACGAGGAGCAGTATCCACATGGTTTTGTCCGTAAAATCACGCCGAATGCAGTCAATGAGCATCCATACCCAGAACACTCCCCCAAGTCCAAACACGATCAGAAAAACAATCCCGAGTGTTCCAAAAAGCTTTCCGAGGAATGTGGTGATATATTCTCCACTTGCCTTTTTGTGGAAGTCCGTTTCCGTGATGTACCAATCGCCCCCCTCCCCTTTCTCGAGTACAAAGTACGTGGAGAATCCGCTCGTATTCCAATTCGCAGCTTGCGCTGCAAAATCACACGTTACCTTTACCTCATTCTGCGAAATATCATTCATCGTTTCCGCCAGCGGTGTGCAGTCAAGCGCATACGCGATATCTTGCCCTAAAAAATTCTGTTGAATCTCTGCACGCAGCTCCTCTTCATCTTGCGAAACGACCGCAAGCATAGCATCCGTATCTCCCGCATTTATCCCGTCTACGAGCGCTCTGAGCTGGCTAAAAACGCTCTGCTGTTCACTGAGAGGAAGGCTTGTTTCTGCAAATACCGGCGTACCTCCCAAGAATAGGAGGGTGAAGAGACTTATCATGAGTATTTTTTTCATATGCTTAAAAACAAAAAGATGCATTCAGTATATACCGAATACATCTTCTCGTGGGTTATTCTAGGTGGACTGCATCCACGTACTCTTTCAGTTTATCGCGTACCGTTGGGAAGTTTGCAAGGTCCGAACCTGTATCAAGCAATTGTTTCGCAAAATCTTTTGCGTAGGACATGAGATCAATATCTTCCATGGTTCCCATCTTGAATTGCTGAAATCCTGATTGCTCAGTACCAAAGACATTTCCTGATCCACGAAGTTGGAGATCTCTTTCTGCCAGGTCAAAGCCATCTTGATTGTCTTCAATTGCCAACAGGCGCTCACGAGCTACTTCTCCCAAGACTCCCGAAGGATGCAGGAAGCAGTAACTCTGATACTCGCCACGTCCTACACGGCCGCGGAGCTGGTGCAACTGCGCGAGTCCAAAGCGTTCTGCGCCTTCGATATACATTACCGTCGCGTTCGGGACGTCAACTCCCACTTCGACCACCGTCGTAGAAATAAGCATATCCGCCTCCCCGGCCGCAAACGCGCGCATGACGTCATCTTTTTCTTTCGTCTTCATGCGACCATGGAGCATGAGGATGCGATATCCCTTAAAAGGACCGACCGAGAATTCCTTCAGTACTTCATGGACCGAATTTGCTCCCAGTGCATCGGACTCTTCAATAAGCGGACATACCACAAATACCTGACGACCTGCATCCATTTCTGTACGCATTTGCATGTATGCTTCTTCTTCTCGACCGAGATCGGTGAGGCGAGTAATGATCGGCTTTCTTCCAACGGGATATTCATCCAGGATTGAACGATCGAGATCGCCATAGAGCACGAGGGCGAGCGAACGTGGGATCGGTGTTGCCGTCATGGAAAGCAAGTGCGGAATACCATCTGCGTCTCCTTGTTTGTCTTTCAGCGCTTGACGTTGGCGCACGCCAAAGCGGTGCTGCTCATCTACAACCACAAGCCCCAGACGGTTAAAGAGCACCTCTTGTGTAAGCAGTGCGTGTGTTCCTACCACCACATCCACCACGCCATTTTTGAGCGCAGAAAGAAGTTGCGCCTTTGTCACCTCCTTCTCTCCTACGCGACGTTTTGTTCTCGTATAGAGTGCGATGGTGAGCGATTTTCCAAAGAGCTTTTGTAGTGTTTGTGCATGCTGTTCTGCAAGAATTTCGGTAGGTGCAAGCATTGCGGTTTGCCAGCTTGCTTGCGCAGCATTTAATGCAACCAATGCTGCAACGATCGTTTTTCCGCTTCCCACATCACCTTCTAAGAGCCGGTTCATGGGCTCTGGGCGGTTCATATCTTGAATAATCGCCCAGATCGCCTTCTTTTGTGCGCCAGTTAATTGAAAAGGCAATTCCGCTACGGTCTTTTTAATGAGATCTTCTGCAAACGGCACCCGTGGCGCTTTATGCTCACGGAGTTCACGACGACTCTTTGCATGGAGAAGTTGATACAGGAAAAACTCATCAAATTTCATGCGACGGAGCGCCCGATCTTTTTCTTCAGGAGAAGGAGGGAAATGCAATAGTGGAATTGCTTCCTGCAGTGACAGGAGCGTCGCCTCTTCTCGCAGCCGCTCGGGGAGCCACTCTTCAATTTCTTTTACCGCTGAGAGCGCAGCTTCTACAACCTTCCGGCGCATTTTTTGCGTAAGGGCTCCGGTGAGCTTGTACACCGGCATGATCCGTCCGGTTTCTTTCGTCACCTTTCCATTCCCAATGATTTCGTATACCGGATTTACTAGCGAGAGTCCGTAGCGATCATCTACCTTTCCCGCAAGAGAAACGATCTGTCCAGGCTTTAAAAGCTTCGTAATAAAACCCTGATGAAACCACACTCCTTTGAGTGCGCCGGTACCGTCGTCAACCAGCGCTTCGGTTACGATCATTCTCCCTTGTTTTGCCTTCCGGTTTTCAATGGCCGTAATCGTACCTTGTACGGTTACCTTTTGCCCCGCTTGTACGTCTGCAATCGCAAGGGCATGGGATAGATCATCGTACCGGAATGGAAAATCAAATAACGCATCACGCAAGGTTGCAAGACCAAGGCGAGCGAAGTCTTTTGCTTTCGCTCCCCCCACTCCCAGTACCGCAGAAATAGATGTGGTTAATCGAAAGGCCATAAAACATGCATCATCTGAGCGATTATATGATGCGAAGATGAAAAATGCAAGCTTTCTTTAGTCCTGCTTTTCGCCGTCCTCTTTCTTTTGGGCGGCCAAAATTCTCAGTGGGGGAATATTCATCCAAACCCAGCTTTCTTCCACTGCCCCAAAAGAGGCATGCAGATACTTCCGCATGTCTGAGGTGAAATTAAAAATAAGAAATCTTCCTCCTGGTTTTATCATTTCAGCAGTATCCCGAGTAATTTCATCTCGCTCCTTTTCTTCAAGAAAAGAAAACGGAATCCTTGCAATAACCGCATCTACTTCTCCCCCCTTCCTCTTTCTTACGATCTCCTTCCCTTCTTGCGCCTTTCCCGCTATGACTTCTACTCGCTCGTCTTGTGCAAATTTTTTTTGGAGGTACTCCACAAAATGAGCATTCGTCTCTATTAAAAATAAACGGGATGTGGGACTCATCCGTCTTACTATTTCCTCTGATACATTCCCTCTTCCCGGTCCGTATTCCACGATGACTACCGGGCGAGTGAAATCTATTTGATCACCAATGTACTTCGCTGCACGCTGCGAAGTAGGAATAACGGATGCAATCTGACGATAATTTTTTAAAAATGCAGAAAAAAATTCCCACTTCTCTTTAAGCATATTCCCCTTTTCATCAAGAACATGAGTGTTTTCTGATAGTAGCATTTTCTCTTTTTTTGTGGAATTTTCTTCAAAACCATCAGGCGTGAGAAGCGCCTTCCCCCTCCAAGGCGATCACGAGCGCTAAAGTAAAACCGTCATGCCCTTTGCTTCCTACGGTTTGGATGGTTGTTGCGCTGACGCGAGGTTCACCGGCAAGCATGTCGTTTAAACTCCGGATTCCTTGGACGCTTGGGCTCTTACTTTCCTCCTCCAGTACTTCCCCATTTCGAATGACGTTGTCGATTATAATGATGGTTCCAACACGCGAGAGTTTGAGCGCCCAAGAAAAATAGTCTGGATTATGCATCTTATCCGCATCGATAAAGATAAGATCAAAAGGCGCTTGCTCCGCGAGGGTTGGAAGCGTTTCAAGGGCTTTTCCAGGAATAATTCGTACCTTGTCTTCCAGGCCAGCGCGTACAATGTTTTCACGAGACGTCTTTAGGCACAACGGGCTTGCTTCAAGCGTCACAAGCCGACCATCCGGTGGAAGTGCGCGTGTAAGCCAGATGGTGCTGTAGGCAAAGAGCGTGCCAATTTCGAGTATATTTTTTGCTCCTTGCATGCGTGCCAAGAGATGAAGAAACTTTCCCTGGGCGGGTGAAACATTGTGCGGTGGCAGCCCCGCCTTTGCACCTGCCGCAAGCGCCGCATCGAGCACTTCATCGGAAGGCACGAGGAGACTATTGATGTAGGCATCTACGGCGGTACATTTTTCTTGAAGAGACACTTCTTGCATATCGCACTCCACTTTAGCACTCATTTTATAAAAACAAAAAACCGACCCGTGCGTCGATTTTTTGTGGCGGAGAGGGCGAGATTCGAACTCGCGGTACCTTTCAGCACGACAGTTTTCAAGACTGTTGCCTTAAACCACTCGGCCACCTCTCCTTATACATTTTTACCGCCCAAGTTTGCCATCTACGGTGTCAGATGCCTGCGCCCCTCCTCACCGTACATTTGAGTACGCCTCGTCGGTGCTCGGCACCTTCCTTGTATATGGCAAACTGAGCAGTAAAAATTTACTTGTCCTTCCTTATTCTTGCGAAACATCGGGAAGCGGAGATAGAGTAAGAGAAAAAGAAACTTTTGTCCACCGAGACTATATGGAAGAAAAAACGCTTTTTGAGGCAACGGTCGTATTTCCCATCCGCGAAGACGGGCAGGTGCTTCTCGCGAAAAAGACCATGAAAATTGGTGCGGGATGCTGGAATGGGTATGGCGGCGGCCGTGAGGGGAATGAGCCGCTCACAAAGACGGCGATTCGAGAGTTAGAAGAGGAGTGCGGATTGCGTGTACGAGAAGAAGACCTCGAGAAGATCGGCTTGCTCCGCTCATATAATCACAAGTCTACGGGTGAGGTGGCTTTCGGCGAAGTACATTTTTATACCGCAAAGAACTGTCAGGGAGAGCCTCGTGCAACCGAGGAAATGGCAACTCCTACCTGGTTTTCTCCCGCCGCACTCCCCCTGGATGAGCTCATGCCTGCAGATAAGCTGTGGATTCCCGACGCCCTCGCCGGAAAAAAGCTCATTGTCACCGTCCACTACAGTCCCTTTCAAAAAGAGCTTCTCCAGCCCATAGACGTGCAAGAAGTCCAGGGATTTGAGTAAAAATTGAAAAGTTTTTTTCTCTCGTGTACTATCTTTTTCGAATTTGATTGTTTTCGCCGTGAGAAGAATTAAGGATTAAGAGTAAGAATTGAGAATTAGGGGGGAGGAATGAGAAAGAGCAGATTTGGTACTAAGTTCGTTCAGTTGCCAGGAGATTTCGAGGCTTGGCCGAGGCGTACCATATCGGTACGGTGAGGCCAAACGCAGAAATCGACGCCGCAAATGGACGAACTTGGGTACCAAATCCCCAAGGAGAGGTGGCCGAGTGGTCGAAGGCACCACATTGCTAACGTGGCGAAGGGTAAAACTTTCCGGAGGTTCGAATCCTCTCCTCTCCGCCACATAAAAACGACTCATCAGAGTCGTTTTTATGTTTATTTTTTCTTTGCAAGCATCGTGAAAACTCCCGGAGATGCAAGAAACATGGCCCAAAATACAACCGATGGCATGTCATAGCTATAGAGCACTATTCCTAGTACCGACATAAGTATCGCGGCGATTATTGCCGGCATTGCAGACATCTTCACCGTTTCTTTTTGCGCTTTTTGCAGAAGCGCTCCTCCGAGCATTCCCCCAAACGGTATGCCGATTAGCGCGAAAAAAACTCCCCCTGCTTCGTATCCCGCGGCAACTCCGCCAAATGCTGGAAATCCACTATTTCCACCTATCACTACTCCAAGTGCAAGTCCTATGCCGCCAAGCACTCCCCCGCCAATGAGTCCCGCGAGGTAGTGTGCGAGTATTTTCATATGCTTAGAGTAATTCCTTGTTGAGATAAATCATCGCCTTACGGACATCAACTTCGCCAAGCATATTGTAATGCATGCGTTCTTTCATTTTTTCATAGGGCGTGTTTTGTCCGAGGAGCCACATAAGCTTTGTACTCATGCATTCCATGCTCATATCGAATGCTTGGATCACTCCTCGCTTTACTGCTTCGAGGCCTACTGAATCAACACCAAGTAAGGTCGCGCCTCCCGGACACTGCGTTGTAACCACGATAGGGATTTTCTTTTCTTGCGCATATTCAAGCGCAGGAAAAAGCTCTTCCGGCAAATCTCCCGATCCGTATCCTCGCAAAATAAGCCCTTTTACGTTGACATCTATGAGTGCCGTCATTGCGGTTGCGGTAATACCCGGGATGCAGGTGAGACACACAATGCTTCGTTCGAAATTGTTTATTAAATTGAGCGACCCTGGATGACGTGGCTTTATTTCTTTCTTAATTTCAATACCTAAACTTATTCGTCCGAAATCTTTATCATTAAATGTTGCGAATGCATCAAGATCGCTTTCGCTCACTTTTTTTGCACGAGCACCCATGATGATTTTACTTCCAAATACCACGTATACCCCACTTAAATCTAACGTGCACACGCGCAATGCATTTACCAAATTGTTTCGACCATCGGTAGAAATGATCTCTGCGGGAATTTGTGCTCCTGTAAGGACCACTGGCTTTCCAAGATTTTGCAAACTAAATGAAAGCGCACTTGCGGTATACGCCATGGTATTGGTTCCGTGTGTTATCAAAAAACCATCGTAGTTATCATATTCTTCCGCAATTGCTTCGCCGATGATTCTCCAGTTTTCTGGAGTTGCGTTACTGCTATCGATATTGGATAGCTCTCGTACGTTGATCTGCGCGATTTCTACGATTCTTGGTTCGAGACGGAAGAACTGATCGGCGCCATGCGCAACATCGAGCGCTCCCGTTTCTGCGTTTTTGGTCATGGAGATTGTTCCTCCGCAGAAAAGAATGAGAATTCGTTTTTTTGCTTCTTGTGTTTCCATATTTTTATACGATGGTAAGAGAAAGAATAAGAATTGCAAGTGCGGCGAGAATTTTCTTACTATTCACCCTCTCTTTCAGCACGATCGCGCTTATAAGCAATACGAAGATTGGCGTGATGTTTCCGAGTGTTATTGCAACACCCGTACTTCCCAGGGTGAGTGCATAATAAAGAAGAATCCATTGTGCAATAACGAACAGTCCGCGTAAAAATATAAAGCGATATGTTTTTGTATCTAGCTCTTTTGGTGAATTTTTAAAGAAACATGCTGCGAATAATCCGATTAATGCCGCACGAAGCATGTATAACGTAGGCGCGTTTGTTGCCTCCATTCCACTTAAGAGATACTTACTTGGAATTGCCGACGCGCCAAATAATACTGCGGAGATTACCGCCGGGTAGAGCGTTGCACTTTTAAACTGCTCGAGATTTTTCCAGTCTATCGATATAGCTATCATCGATGCGATGATTACGATTGCTGTAAGCGTGCTCTGCATTGATGGATACTCTCCAAGCACAATAGCGGCAAATCCCAGTGTCGCCATAGGTGCTAGGGAAAGGATCGGAACCGCGACACTCGCTTCGGTTTTTTCAAAAGTTTTGAAGTAAAAATAATTTGCAACGCTATCGATGAGTGCAATGAGTCCGACGAGCGCAATGCTCTTCCATGAAAAGATAAATTTATAAAAAAATGGCGAGATTGCTAACAACGTTGCGGCCATGATAAGAAAATTTGTTGCAAGAATTTTCTTTGCAGGGATGTCTTTCAACAGCACGCGCGCCAGAATACTCGCGACTGCGGCGAGCAATGCGGACAATATGGGAATTGCGGTAGAAATAGCGATCATATTCCTCAAAAGGATACTTTATGTGTTCTTTTTTTACTATTTTTCTTACTTATTTCTTCCCCAGTTCTTTATTGTTTTCTCTTCATTTTCGTGAAATACTTTCTTTCGTTTTCTTATCTTTTCTATGCAAAAAATAAACTCCCTTCCGCATGGTACGCCGTTTTCTCAATGGCACTGATCACCTTCATAGGCGCTGGATGCACCACTTCTGGCAATGTTGAGGTCTCCACCGAAACCAACAACGAAGGAGCCGCTGATGTCGCTTCCAACGCTAACGCATCAGAAAATACCGGAACCCCTGCAACGAACAGCGATTCTACCCCTACCTCCAAAGATGAGAACGGCTATGCAGATGGAACCTATTCTGCAACCGGTACGTATACCTCCCCTGGAGGCAAGGAGGAACTTCCTGTTACCCTCACCCTTGAAAACGGCGTCATCGTTGAAGTCTCCATTGAAACGCCTGCCACCAATCCCGCTTCAAAGCGTTGGCAAATGGTTTTTTCAGAAAATTTCAAACCTCTCGTCGTGGGAAAATCCCTTGCTGATGTGCAACTTGATGCCGTTTCCGGATCATCGCTCACGCCCAAAGGATTCAACGATGCCATCTCCCAAATAAAAGCACAAGCAAGTTCTTAGTTCCGTATGGCTTCCCAGCCGTGGATTTTTGATGCGATCGGGACGCGCTGGCAGATCGACATTCCTGACATGTACCCGAAGAGCCTCCAAGAAGAGGCTCTTCGTGTTATCCATGAACGCATCGAGATCTACGACAAAGATTATTCTCGTTTTCGCGAGGACTCCTTCGTGACGCGTATGTCACGAGAAGGCGGCACTTATACCCTTCCTTCGGACGCCAAACCTCTTTTTGATTTGTATCACGATCTCTATCGCATGACCGGAGGAGCATTTACTCCTCTTATCGGAAGGACACTTGTTGAAGCAGGGTACGATGCAAACTATTCTCTTCAACCGGGAGCTCTCACTGCTCCGCCCTCGTGGGAAGAGGCGCTTTCTTACGCCTTCCCTCGTCTCACTCTTCACACACCTACTCTGCTCGATGTAGGCGCTGGAGGAAAGGGCTATCTTGTCGATATTATTGGCGATCTTTTAACGAAAAAAGGGATTGCTTCATTTTGCATAAATGCGGGAGGCGATATTCTCTACCGCCATCCTTCACAGAGCTTACGCGTTGGACTGGAGAATCCTCTCAATGTCCAAGAAGTTTTAGGAATCGTCGAGCTAGAACGAGGAAGTATTTGCGGATCTGCAGGCAATCGTCGCTTGTGGGCGAATTTCCATCACACCATTGATCCACGCACCCTTTCATCGCCTTCCCATATTCTGGCTACGTGGGTCGTTGCGGACAACGCCCTTCTCGCTGACGCGCTTTCCACCTGTCTCTTTCTTACACCGGCCAGCAGCCTTCATGAAGCCTACGAATTCTCGCATTGTATGCTTTATCCTGATATGACCATCGATACCTCACCCGACTTTCCTGCCGAATTTTTTACTTCTTAGCCTATGCTCTCTTTTATTGATCGCTTCATCAACGGCATTACCATGTACCGCCTCACGCTTTGGGGACTTTCTCTGCTTGCAGCTCTTTCAATTCTCTTTGGATTTTTTGGACTTATTTCTTACGATGGATTCCATCTCCTTCTCTCCCTCTTTCTTCTTCTCATTACCTGCTGGATTTCAAATACACTCTTTGTTCGTCTTTTTAATGCCGCGCCTAGCGTCGAATCCTCCCCCATTACTGCGCTCATTCTTTTCTTTCTCATCATGCCTGTTGCATCGGTGAAAGAAGCGCTCATTTTAGTGCTCACTGGCATTGTTGCGATGGCATCAAAATATCTTCTTGCTATTCGCGGACGGCACCTGTTTAATCCTGCCGCAATTGGGGCATTTTTTTCAGGATTTATTTTAGGAAACGGGGCTATTTGGTGGGTAGGAAGCAGCATCTTCCTTCCCTTTGTTGCCGTAGTCGGTCTTCTCATGGTGAGAAAAATTCATCGAGGGACGCTCTTTCTTTCGGGAGTTTTCGCTGCCGTTGTTACCCTCCTTGTCGTCAATCTTCTTCAAGAAACGATCGCCTTTACTCTCGTCGATCTCAGCTCCTTCATCACGCTCGTTTTCACCTCCTGGCCTCTTGTTTTCTTTGCGTCGGTCATGCTCACGGAACCTACCACCACTCCTTCTACCCGCAAGAGACAGATCATCTATGGAATCCTTACCGGCATTCTCTTTGGTCTTCCTTTCTCTTTCGGACGTCTCTCCATGTCTCCTGAGCTTGCGCTTCTTTTGGGAAATATTTATTCCTCCTTCGCAGAAGCAAAGTCTCGCGTAAAAGCGAAACTTCTCCAGAGAACACTTGTCGCAAAGGATACCTACCATCTTACCTTTTCTCTTCCCCGCCCTCTTACTTTTATCCCAGGCCAATATCTCGAATGGACACTTTTTCATAATAAATCGGACAACCGGGGAACCCGTCGTTACTTTACTATCGCTTCTTCGCCTACCGAACCCTCTCTAGGACTCGGGGTAAAAATGGGAGGAAAGATGAGTACTTTTAAACAGAAGCTCTTTACTCTTCAGGAAGGGGAAGAAATTACCGTCTCTCAGCTTTCTGGAGATTTTGTCCTTCCTCGGGATTCTTCGGAGAAACTCGTTTTTATCGCAGGAGGAATTGGCATTACTCCCTTTAGGAGCATGGTGCAATGGCTCATTGATACACAGTCTTCTCGAGACATCGTTCTTATCTATGCCTGCAACACCCCGGAAGACTTCGCCTACCTTGATGTATTTATGCGCGCTCAATCATGCGGAGTACGGCTTGTCCTTCTTGCGAAAGAAGCACCCGTAGGATGGCAAGGACAACGGGGATATCTCACGATCGAAATGCTGCAAAAAGAAGTTCCCGACTCTACCGTCCGTCATTTCTATATCTCTGGACCCGGCGGCATGGTCACTGCGTATAAAAAGCTTCTCAGAAAACATGGTATTTCTCTTTCACGTATTACTACCGATTATTTCCCGGGTCTTTAATGCTCTTTGTTCAGGAATGCTATACTGTGTATATCTATGGAGGATACTGAGCTGCAACAATCACCCACTGCCGCCGATCAATCTTCTGAAGCAATCGATGCAGGAGATATTTTGCTTGCATGGGAGAGTTGGGAGTATCCCCCTATTGAACGTTCAGGAAAGTGGTACGCCGTCGCAACAAGCCTTGGACTCTTCTGTCTCATTTATGCCATGTTTACCGCGAATTACATTTTTGCGGTTATTGTGGTCATGTTCGCCATCATTATCATGATGCGAGACATAAAAAAACCGGCCCGTTTCCAAACGTACATCACCACAGAAGGCGTAGTTTTTGGTGATCGCCTCTATTCCTTTAAAGAGATTCGGGATTTTTCTATTACATACGATCCTCCTGAGGTAAAAAATCTTTACCTCACATTCAACTCTTCCTTGCAGCCCATGCTTTCCATTCCCCTTGAGGATGCGAATCCCAACCTGGTTCGCGCCGCTCTTTTGCCGTTTGTCTATGAAAACCTGGCACGGGATGGAGAAACCTTGACGGATACCCTTCGTCGCGTGTATAAATTGTAGCGTTGTTTTGACGAGTTTACCTCAGAACGCGACAAACAAAATTGCTTTATTTGCGGCGATTTTGGCTCGCGACGATGAAATTTTCGTCAAGGCGTACCTCCTGGTACGCCGTCGAAAATTTCGAGGAGCATGCCAAAATAAGCCCAAATAAACAATTTTGCGCTCGTAGCTCAGTTGGATAGAGCATCAGCTTGCGGAGCTGAGGGTCGCACGTTCGAGTCGTGCCGAGCGCACCATCAAAAAATCTGCCTTACCGGCAGATTTTTTGTTTATCTTTTTCTTATGAGCGCCGTCACTCCAAACAGGAGAAGAGATACGAGCACGATGGTCGCTCCCGTGGGAGTATCCACAAGCGCCGATGCAAAGAGCCCTCCGATCACCGCGGTCACTCCATACCCTACCCCTATCCCCATGGTGTGCCAGAACCCCTTTCTCCACATATTTGCCGCGAGTACCGGTATTACCAGCAACGCGCTCACCAAGAGCGCTCCTACGACTCGCATGCCCACTGCAACAACCAGCGCAGAGAGCATGATAAACAGCGCCTCGTATCGCTCAATAGGGAGCCCTTGCACTTTCGCTAAACGTGCGTCAGCGGTTGCAAGAAAGAATATCCCTCTCCCGACATACAGTACGCTTCCCACCACTCCAAGCACTGCCCCGATTGAGCACACATCGCCCCACGTTACGGTCGTGATGCTTCCAAACAAATAGGAGAGTACCTGGGCATTCCAGGAACCGGTTACGCTTAATAGCACCACGGCAAATGCTAAGCTTCCTGAAAGGACCAATGCAAGCGCAGCATCTCCTGAGAGTTTCGCATGTCTTCTGAGCCATTCCATTCCTATCGCGGCTCCTAGTGTTGCCGCCATCGCCGCCCAAACGCTTTGGATGCCCAGCACCACTCCGAGCGCCACCCCCGCAAGCGAGGCGTGCGCTAACGTATCTGAGAAAAATGCTTGGCGACGTGCGACAAAAAATATCCCAATGAGAGGTGCGAGTATTCCCATCATAATTCCCGCAAGCAATGCTCGCTGAAAAAAGGCGTATCCAAAGAGTTCAATAAGCATACTAGTGATGATGGGCATGTCCTTCTTCTTCTACCCGGATAATTCCTTTGCCGTATGCCCATGCGGCAAGTGCGGTCGCCACTGGCACTGCGAGCATAAGCGCAGATCCACCAATGAGTGCACGGAGCATTTCTTCGGTCAGCGACTCCCCGTTGAGTAAAACCCACAGTGGCGGGTTATCCGGGAGCGAGAAGAGCAGGAAAAGAGGAAATGACGCTCCTACATATGCGAGTGCGAGCGTGTTTACGAGAGCTGCAATATGCTCTCGTCCAACTACCAGCCCTCGTACATACAACTCCTTTACGTCGAGTGAGTGATTTGCGCGATAGATCTGTTCTACTGCTGCAACTTGTGCGGTCGTAACGTCGTCCAAAACACCCAGCGCACCAATCACCAAGCCTCCGAGGAGGAGTCCGCGTAGATCAAGCGATTGTAAATACCCCATCTGCAAGAAGAGCGCCTCTTCCGTACTTGCTCCCGAAAGCATCGCCCAAAAAACCGTTGCATATGCCAATCCAAACGCGAGGAGCAGCACAAACATGGTGGCAGAAAATGCGAGGAGTGTTCTCTTTTTTAATCCGTGTGCCAAAAACAATGATGTCGTCGCGATTGCAATAGCCCCCAGCGCGCTAATCACGATGGGATTGTCCCCTGCCATGATACGGGGCGCGATAAATGCTACAAGTACAATAAGCGATACTCCAAGGCCCACCAGTGACATTACTCCTCTCCACTTGCCAAGTACTACGGCGAGTCCTCCAAAGACCAATGCCAACGCAATGACCACAGGAAGCCGGAATTGATCGAGAATATAGTACGCCGTCCCACGAGCATCGGTGGTTTGCACGAGCACGACCGGATCTCCTTTTTCGAGACGCACCTGTGCAAATCCGATCGTTGAGGAACGATACTCGATCGTCTCTACCTCTCCCGCTTCTTCTCCTGAGGCAATCTTTACTAAGACGAGCTGATAGCTTTCCTCGAGACCGCCGAGGTTATTTTTTCCTTCCTCAACAATACTTATCACCTCTCCGAGCACATACTTGTTTGGAATATATTCTCCTACCGGATGGCTCACCATCATCTCGCCGTCTTCTGCAGGCACAAGTTCCGCCTCTTGCGCAAAAACGACTTGTATCCCTGAAAAAGATAAGACGCAAAGTATCAGCGAAACAAGCAGTGGGCGGAGAAGCAACCGGACCGATGAGAACAGAAAAACACCGAAATACCAATGTGCCTTCTTAATGCATGTGAGGATGATCCGCATAGGAGCCATGACTTACGATTCTCTTATTAAGACAGAGCACACGCGTTGCTTCGCGCTCAACTGCGTGAAGGTCATGAGAGACCATAAGAATAGTCATATGCGTACGCCGGTGCAATTCACGCAGTACATCGTAGAGCGTCTGCTGTTGGTACTCATCTACTGCGGACATCGGTTCATCAAGAACGAGTATACGTGGCTCTCCCGCTAATGCTCGTGCGAGAAAAGCTCGCTGGCGTTCTCCTCCGGAAATCTCTCCGATTCTTCTTTTCGCAAGGTGGGATATACCGCACGTTTCCATCGCCTTTTCAATACGCACCACATCATGCGCTCGTGGGCCTTGATACCACTTTCTCAATGCCACCCGTCCACTTGCAACCATTTCCTCCACGGTTGCGGGAAAAAGTGGATCAAAAGACGCCGCATGCTGAGGGACATATCCCACTTGATGGCGCAATTCTCTCCCTTCCCACTCAATCTTTCCCGCCGTTTGGCGCTCAAGACCGAGGAGGATATTCAAGAGCGTCGTCTTTCCTCCCCCATTTGGACCAATAATTCCTACATACTCTCCTTCTTTGATCGAAAAAGAAACATCTTCAAGAACGACGAAATCACCCCGCGTAAATTGCACGTGGGAAACCGTGAGTAATTCGTGTGACCGCTTCGCTACGGTTGACATGAGAGTGCTTGCGCAAGTGCGTGAAGATTCTTTCGCATAATGGAAGTATACCCTTCTCCTGCGGCAATTTGCTCTTCCGTACGGCCTTCAAGGGTGTACAACACATCTACCGATGCGCCAATTTCCTGGGCGATTGTTTCTGCCAGCGCCGTACTTGCGGGAGACTCGAAGAATACCGTCGTCACTCCTAATTCCTTTGCTTCTTCAATGAGTTTTGCCATATTTTTGACCGATGGTTCCGCCTCGGGAGAAATTCCTGCCACGGCATGTATCGCGATGTTGTACCGAAGTTCCCAATACCGGAATGCGTCATGCGCCACCAAAACATTGCTTTGTTCGCACGTACGCAATGTTTCAGAAAAATCCGCATCTAATGCCGCGAGCTCCTCTCGCAGCTTTTGCATTTCATGCGCATACCGCTCGGCATGTGCAGGATCTTTCTCGATGAGCGCTTCGGCGATCGCGCGCACCATTTCTTGTGCTCGCGCACTATCAAGCCAGGCGTGGGGATCTTGCGCGCCTTCATGCCCGTGCCCGTGCTCTTCTTCCTCCTCTTCATGCCCCTCTTCTTCATGTCCCTCCTCTTCTCCTGCCAGAAAGGGTACAACGTCGCTCATGCGCACCACTTTTATTCCCGCAGCTTCTGCATCGGGAAGGAGATTTTCTGCCCACGCGTCTAAACCTCCGCCATTGAGGAGCACCACGTCAGCACTTAAAAAATGTGCGATATCCTGGGGAGATGGCTCATATTCATGCACCTCAACTCCATCAGGCGTTATTTGTCGTACCGATACATATTCTTCGCCTATTTCTTGAGCAAAGTCCGCCAAAGGGAAAAACGTTGCCACTACTTCGATCTGGTTCTTTGGGGTATTCCCTCTTTCACCCCTTCCCAAATACCATCCTCCTGCAAGCAGTGCGCTCACAAGTAGCAGGCCCCCTATTCCATACATCCATTTTTGCATATTTTTTGCAAAAATATCATGCATCGTTTCCATATGCAAGGGTGCATGCGTATACCCGGGAAACCCCCGCTTGTCTGAGAACGTCCGCACACGCTACGAGCGTACTTCCGGTCGTTGCAACATCATCTACGAGACAGACGCTCTTTGGCACCTTGTCTTGCGGCCTTAACACACTCATGTAGGGATTCTTCTCACGCACCTCTCCCCGATCCTCTTTTTTTGTTTTTGCCTGCGCCTTTTTTGGTACTCGTTTTAATCCCTCCACGACACTCCATCCTCCTTTTGTCGCGATGCTTTGGGCGAGCATCTCTGCCTGATTAAATCCACGCTCTGCATACGCTTCTCTTGCCAGGGGAACGGGGATCAGGACTGTTTCTTTATCAAGAAAAAACATCTCTCCCTCTTGCATCCACTTTTGCCACCATTTTCCCGCCTCTTCATCGCCGCGATATTTCCACGCATGGAGCATTTTTTGTACCGCCGGCTCTTGATAAGAAACTCGTGAGAATATTTCTACCCCTTCGCATACCTTCTCACGATGCCAAGGAGGGAGCGTCACATTCTTTGCGCACCTTTGACAGAGAATCTCTCCTTCTTTCTTACAAACCACACACGCCCTTGGAAAAAGGGCGTCCATGAGGAGGTGATAGATGGCTTTTAGTCTTGCCATGTATAGGCATCTACCTTCCAAACCCCACCTTCTTGTACGAGCACAACTTCAATCGCCTGATAACGAATTTCTTCATTTCCTGGGGATCCAAATGCCTCCTCACGCTGCGTTTGAACCATCAATGTCATGGATGTTTCTGTTTCTTGCGTGGCTTTCGCCCCGAGGCATGAGGTCGACACTCCATAATACCCGCCTTCTCCTCCCGGCTCTTGCGTGCGGGCTTGCTTTGCCTCTCGCTCCAGTTGGGCACTGAGTCGCGTGGTCACAAGGCCGAGTACATCATCAATATTTTGGAAGTCAGATTCAGAAGAATAACTTCCCACGCGCTCAACAAAGGTTCTTGCGACCGTTCCGGCAGAGACTTCTTGCGCTTTTGGCACATCCTCTGGATCATATGTTGGTTTTGGAGCAGGCGTGGTATTTGCCGCAGGAAGCGTCGTATTCTTCTCTTCTTCAATCTGTTGCGCGGTATTTTCCCGGGTCATCCAGAAAATAACTCCAAGCAACGCGAGGAGAATGACGACCGCTACACCGATTTCGATCATGCGTTTTCTTTCCATAAGAAATGATTATGCTTGTTTTTGCTGCTCCGCGAGTGCGCGCTGATATTCTTCTCGCGCACGTTCCTGCTGCAGGATTTGCTCTGGATTTGTCGTCACAATTTGATCTTCCGTATATGACGCTACCACTTTAATCGCCGCATGCTTCTGTCCGGCGAAAAAGATCCCCTCCCCTACTGCTGCTTCGAGCAGAAGATACTTCTCACTTTGCGTGAGGTTAAACGTTCGCGCAACCAGATCCACGGCCGCAGGAGATTGTTTCAACAACATCTGGAGAGAAGAGTTGGTCACAATTGCTTGGCCGTATTGCGAAGTAAGGAAGTCGTTTACATCTTGCGTGATCGTCGTCACACCCAGGTAGTATTTTCGCGCGCGTTTTACGAGGGCAAAAATGAACTTTGCCGAATCTTCGTTTTGCATGAGCCACCACGCTTCATCAATCACCAACAAACGCTTTTTACGCTCCGAACGTACGACGTTCCAGATGTAGTTTACGATGGTATAAATCGCCATGGGACGCAATTCATCTTCGAGGTCGCGTACGGAGAATACGACGAGCTGATTGCGCATTTGTACGGTTGTGGGAGAGTTCAGCAATCCCGAGAATGTTCCTGACACGTATTTCTGAATACGCGCAACAAGATTCTCCGCCCCCTGCATTCCCTCAAGGATTTGCATGAGGTCATCAAGAATAGGATACGCTGCCACTCCTGCAAGCGAAGGAAGGTCAGGAGTAATATCTTTCTTTGCATACGCCTCCAAAAGTGCGCGATCGAGTACGCTATCTTCTTCAGGGGTAAAGCCAAGCGTTCCCTTTTCTCCCATGGGCTTCCCGATCATGATGCGAAGCAGTCCCTTGAGCGTAATCACCGCGCTACGCAAGATATCGTCTACCGAACTCTCTTCCCCCTTAGGGCGAGGAAGATCAAAAGGATTGATTTTTGCTTCAGACGCCAAGGAAACGTTTACGAATGTTCCGCCTACGGCATCGGATAGCTGGCGATATTCCATTTCGGGGTCAATAACAATAACGTCCGTTCCCATCATGAGCGAACGGAGAATTTCGAGCTTTACCGTATAGCTTTTTCCCGCACCTGATGTTGCAAAGACGACCGAGTTTGCATTCTGCAGAGAAAAACGATCGAATAAAATGAGCGAGTTGTTGTGCCGATTAATTCCGTACAGGATGCCGTTATCGCTCGATACATCTGAGGAAATAAAGGGAAATGAAGATGCAATCGGTGACGTGTTCATGTTAAACGTAATCATGAGCTCGTCATTGCATTCGGGAAGCGTGGAATTAAACCCTTGTTCTGATTGGTAGAATCCTCGCTTCGTGTAAATGAGTTTCGTGCCGAAAATTGCTTCGATTTCTTCAGTGCGTTTATCTAAATCCTCCTGATTTTTTCCGTATACGGTAACGTAGAAAGCAAACTGGAAAAAGTGCTCGATTCCTTGTGTCAGATCATCACGAAGTTGCTCAATATCGCGCAGTGCGGTTTCCTGGATAGGATCACGAGGCTTTCCACTTTCATGATCCGCAACAATTTGCGCTTCGGTAATACCCACTTTGTCACGCAACTGTTTTAAAATGATTTCTGGTCGGATCGGATAAAAATACATGCCAATATCGATCGTCCCTTTGTAATTGATAATCGGCGCTCCCCATCCTATTCCTACGTAGCGAGGATAGGTGGTCACAAAAAGCGTACGCAAATACTGATCTCCAAGACGGAGGAAGTTTGGCTGCACTTCAAACGCTGCCGGCGCAATCAGGTCACGGATGGATACGGTTCCCCGGCGATAGACACGCTCTTCTTCAAGCGTTGCGCGCTCTTCAGCTAACTTCTGCTCTTGAGGGGACAGTTTCTTTGGAGCAACTGCAATCTTCTGTGCCTGCTGCCTTTTGAGGTCTTCAATATTAAATGCCATATCTTTACGTCAGCTTGGTTTCTACGTGGAGCTTTCCAATTGCCTCAAGCGGCTGCGTTTCTCCCACCTCAGGATTATACGAGTTGTAGTAGAGCTCAATGAGTCCCTGCGTATCCAATTGCGCCACAGATAACCCCATGCTCTCTAATCCTCCTGCAATGAGCTGCGTTCGTTGCGTGATGGCATACCTCCTATCCTCGAATTGCTTCGCGTTGAGTTTCACGATAGATGCGGGATAAATAGCATTTTGCAGCTTTACAAAGAAGCCTTTTCCCTTTTCGTTGCCTTCACTGGCATCATACGGTACGACCACAAAAAAACGCTTCTGCATGATTTCTCCTAAATCTACAAGCTCTTTGATAAAGGAGGTATAGTCTCGAATTTGCGTTTTGAGGAGTTCGTTACTTATCCCTTCCTCTTGTGCCTTTAGACGCGCGAGATATCCATCGATATTCATTTTCCTCGATTGGATGCATACCTGCAGAGGATGGTCGAGGCTGTTTAAAAATTGCATGTAGCCCTGGATGACTGCTTGCTGCTCGTCTTCGCTTTTGAGCGCAAAGTTAATGCTCGATACCATGAGCACCATGCGCATGGTTCCATCTTTCATCACTACCACGTTTTCTCGGATTTCAGCGATGTCCAAATAACGCTGGGTAGGAGGTCCAGCCTTTGGCCTTGCGAGTGCATTTCTTTGGTCTGCCATACTTTATACCTGAGGGGGAAGTTCATCGTCGCCCTTGTAGACACCGCCGGTATTTACGATGAGCGTGAGCTCCGAAAGACGGGAGGATTCAAGGGGTGCTTTTCTTAGTTTTTCAGGCGGCTTTTCTTCCTCCACCTTTTTTAAATACACGCGAAGATCCGTATCAGAGAGCGTTTTATCCCACACTCTTTTTGCGGGCTTTTTAATATACTGCAGGAGGTTGAGCACGATATAGTGCAGTGGCTGGCCATTTACTTTTCCAAAAGCAAACGCTCCTCCGAGTGCGGCGATCGGGATACCAACCGCGAGCATGGGAAGCAGGCTCAAGAAAATGCGGTAGACTAAAAACTCTGCCACGATTACCCCTACCATGATGAGAAATTGGCGAAGCGTAATCGGGCCAATGATTTTTGGCTCTACATCAAGAAATTGCGGAACGACAAACTGGGATCGCGACATGCAGGAAGTATAGCAGATTAGAACCGCGTTTTTTCATTCCAACGTGCTAATGCTTGCATCTCTGCAGGGCCCAGACTTTCCTGTCCCTGCGATCTTCGCCGTGCGGCAATTTCTGCAACCGCGACACCCGTATTCAGCGACTCTCCCATGAGTGTTACGTACAGGGTTGCAAGTGGACTCTTGCGCCATGCGAGCACACCCCGTACCCGATCTTCGTAACTCGTTTTTTGTAATGACAAGAGCAGTGCTTCCATTTTTCTCACGGCTTCATCTGGATTTGTAGAAAGTCGTCGGAAGTCCGCGAGCGTCATGGTTCCTAACTGTTCAACAGGACCCATGAGCTTGTTTCCTGAGACGATATCCGTCACCTTTTTGGGTACGCCATTCTCCTGTACAGGAGCGACGCTTCCTACCGTTAACTCGACGACTGCTGGTGCAGGCTTTTGAGATTGCTTCGTGAGGGATGCAAATTTTTCCTCGGTTTTCTTTGCCTCCTGCTCTTCCCAGGCCTGCGCGTCTTCGTCAGTAATCTCAACGCGCACATCCTCTACACGCTTCAGCGCATCTCCCGCCACACGGTACGCATCTTGTGCCTGCAAGAGCGCCTGCATGAGGAGAGAAAGCTGCTCGCCTTTCACTTTATAGTCGCGTTCAAGAATATCGCGTGTTTGATACTGATCGCGAATACCGCGGAGCATTTTTCCAACGATATCTGCGAATGCTGCGGTAGGAATCTTTCCCTCATCCAGAATAGCCTTACTTTTTTCGAGCGCAATATCAATCGCCTCTGAGAAGGCGACTTTTATGGCTTCATCTTGATTTTTCTTCGCTTTTTCAGCTCTTTTTTTTGCAATCGCTTCAGGCTTCTCTTCAAGAAGTGCCGGCTCTGACACCCTGTCCTTTTGCAGCGGCAGCGCGATCGATGCACGCTCTGCTTTTTGTCCTTGCTGTCGTTGCTCCTCCTGAATAGGCGAGGAAATCACCGGCACTTCTGCCGCCATTTCATGAGAAGGAGGGATTTCGAGTGCGGTCGTGAAGACTTTCTCCTCATTTTTTGAAGATTCCTCAAGAGGCAATTGCTCCTTGACCAGCGCCCCACTCTCTTTTTCTTGAGCATCCGCGACAACTTGCTCTTTCATTTTTTGCTTTGCACGGAATTCCTCTTCAGATACAAGCCGAACGCTCCCAAGCCCCTCTTCTATTACCTGCAAAAGTGTGTCAATTTGCTCTTTTGCAAGCCCTAATCCTCCAATGGTCAGCGGCCTTCCAAAAAAAATCTTTAAACTTTCTCCTGTTTTTTGTCCGCTCATTCGCTGCTCGAGGAGAAACGCGAGACGCTTCAACAAGAGATCTGAAAATGTAAGTCCGGCTTGGGATACCACTCTTCTTGCAAAGCTCTCTGCATCAATCATCTCCTTTTCAATGCGCATCCCCTTTTCGTAAAGCGACACATCAGCCCCCCAAATACGAAGCTGTTCCTCTATTCCTGGGAAAAAATCTTCCAGAGGGAGAAGTCTCAGGGCTGATACTTCCACGGCAAGTTCCTGAGATCTTGCATCGGAAAGATCAAATGCCTCCTTGAGGAGCCCGGGCACCTCTGCAAGAGGAATCTGCTCATCAAGGACAGCGTCCGTTAGATCAAGCAATTCTCCCACCCTTTCCTCTGGAATTTGATACTTCTGTCCAACATCAATAAGCGCATCATAAATGTCGCCATCTTGAAGAAAGTTCCTTGTCGCATCGATATTAAGTAGCGTCGCGAGCGACATACGTTTGTCTAAGTCATGTATCTTTCAGCGGCATTGTACGAACTACGGAGTCCACGAAGGCGCTTTATCTCGTCCGCAGAACTTGCCGTCGTTTCATGCACGCGAAGTGCAGCGCCGATGGTACTCATCGCATCTTTTATCGCTGCTTTTTTTCCTGCATCCGTTTCTTTTCTCATCATCTCCGCCAGCTTGTTGAAATCTTCCTTTGAAAGACCGTCCACAATCGTCTTTGAGAAGTCGTTTCTCGCACCTTTCACTACCGCATCGCGAATCGCATCCTGCATGTGCGCCACAGAAGAAGGGTCCGCTTTCATAAGTTGCTGCACCTTCATGCGCTCATCTCGTCCAATATTCATGGATGGGTTTGTTGCAGGATTTGTGTCAACGCCTGGAATAATATCGGGAATGGTTTTCCCTGCCCCCAGAAGCTTCTGACGAATTGCATTTGCATCATCAATACTAATTCTTCCTCCTGCAGCCTCCATTGCCGCGAGCTGTGCTTGGATTTGGCTTTGCGTTGCCGCATTCATTTTTGAGAAGTCTGCCTTCGATTGTGCGAGCGCCTGAATTGCTTTATCAGCGTTTGCATTTCTTGATGAATCGAACATGGCGTCATTCAGCTGTCCTTCGCTGACTTGGCCATTCTCAAACGCTCTGCCGATATTCTCTACACTCTGCGTCTGCATGACATTCGTCACAAACTGCTGCTGCACCGAAGCAGCAGTAACCCCCGGAGGTCGTCCTGCCTTTGCCGCAGCCTTTGCTTCAGCATCGATTTGTTCTTTTGCAAGATTACTTACATCTGTTTTTCCTTCAATAATTGCCTGAATAACGCTTGCCTTGCCTACATCAGTCGTCGTTAAATGCGCAGACGCCTCTGTGGTCTTTGATCGACCATATGTTCCTCGATTCAATTCATCGAGTTTACTGACCTTCTTTCCACTTTCATACTTTGATGTCGCTCGACCCATTGCGTTTAGAACAGTTTCATCAGCAGCAGCCTGTGAACGCAAAAGGCGTCCGTTGAAATCTTCTGAATCGATGAATTTTTCTGCCTTACTCTTATCTACCTTTGCATAGAGATCCGCATATTGTGATCGTGCCTTATTCCATGCTTCTTTATCTATTGGTCGGTCATGCTCATGTTTATCAAAGTCACTCAAGGTGCTCTGTACGATTTCATCAAACTTCTCTTTGCCCACCTCCTTTTCTAAGGCTTTTGCAAAATCCTTATTCGTAAATAATTCTCCCCGAAGCACCTTCGCATCGGCTAAAATGTCATTTGAAATAGCGCCCGTTCCTGTCGCGGACTTCATCAATCGAGATACCCTTTGCGCATCGGTCATGTGTGAAACGCGATCCTTTGCTGCTTTTTTCTCCTTTTCATCAAAACCATGCAAACGTGCATCAATCGAAGAGCCCGCCGACAAGAGAAGATCTGAACCCGTCGCAGCTCCTGCGGCACTCACAATATTTCCTGCGCGTTTCGCAATTTTCTTACCTCCAATGAGCGAAGATTCGAGAGGGCTTTCTGCCACCTGCAGTCCACGCGTAGCGACCCCAGCTGCTTTCTGCGTTAAGTTGCCCGTGCGTTGTAAGAAAGCGTTCAGCCGAGGGCTGCTCCCTGCGAACATATTGGACCTTCCCAACATTCCTCCCGCTTTTCCCGCCAATTGACTGCCAACTCTTGCCCCCGTAACAGGTAAAGCAAGGGCTCCTCCAGATATTTTCCTTCCCAGAGAAAGCGCGCGGCGACCGGTCTTTTCATTGAGCGCCATTGCGGCGAGGCCTCCCATTTTTGACGCGATTTTCGCCGACTCACGGATACCCATGAGTAAGAAGACGATCGCAATAAGGAGACCGGTGAAGTTGGTGGATTCGAAAATTTCGAGCGTGATTTGTCCGTAGGTTGTACGTTCTTCTGGCTCTGGGAATGCCTCTGCCTTTGCGAGGTGACCGTTTGAAGATGCGGCAAGCGCCAAATACAAGAAAAATGCGAGCATCGGGCCAAGGATGAGCGGGGGGACAAATCCCTGCACCCATTCATTCCACACGCGACCCAACCACTTGATGATATCCATGGACCCCCAGGAGAATCCTGCGAAAGGCGCCATGATAAATGCAATCCAGAGCATGATGATGCGCCAGATGAACGCTACGGCAAGCAGCAAGATGACGATCATCACCGCTACCTGCACCATGAGTTTTACGTAGGCGTTTGCAATGTTCGATGCCAATGTCACCAGCGTAATTCCCGCCTCAGACGCTCCTTGAAAAGTCGCCGAAGAGTACGTGGTTGCTTGCGGCATGACCATGAGCTGCGCAAAGTTTCCGGCCGCAATACTCATGAGCGCGTTTACGAACGTCATCATGACGATTTGACTTGCGTCTACAGCAAGACCGCAGATGGTTCTACTAAAGTTTGCAAAAACGATACCTAAGAAGAATCGAGGAAGGTGTTGCTGCCAGGCGCTACTTCCCTGCCCAACCATCGTTTTTACCGCCAAAATCAAGAGCACAATGACCGCAAACATGTTTACCATGTCGCGCGTGAGCGTCCATCCGAGTGTGACGATGCTTGAGCTTGAGAAATTGTTGTAACTGAGGACATTGACGACGATCACCTCAATGATCACGAGCGTGAGCGAACCAATCGCATCACCGATGAAGTTGATAATCTGCGCGAGGACGTTTCCAATCCACATGACCAAGCTGTTCGCCCAGGTGGATTCCTCGGGAGTTTCATATGCGGCATGCGCGATATCTGGTACCACCGCATGCATAAGCATGCCCATGCCAACAAAAAGACCAAGCACAAGTGCCGTGGTCCCTACTTTACGGAACAACCGACGCATCCCTCCAAACATATGGGAATAGTGTAGCACAAATCCTTTGTGTCATTCCGACGACAGGAGGAATCTCTTCCCTTTCATTCATTTACACTTCCCATGTTTGAAAGTAAGGGTTCTTCAACGCAATAAGCGCATATTTCTTTTGTCTTCTCCATTTCTTTAATTCTTTTTCTCGAGCAATGGCAGCGTGTACATTTGCGGTTGATTCAAAGTAGGGAATTTTTTATGAATGGATCTGAAGGAGATCGCTCCTACCGTCGGGATGACACCGGATCTCTTTCGGACTTTTGTATAAGATCCAACAATGACACCGGTTCTCTCTTCCACTTTTTTTGTACAAGACCCAACGTCGTCACTTCTCCCTGTGAGATACGCAAGACGCCTGGGAGAGCAGAACGCTCTCCCAGGCGCACGATTCTTCTCTTTCGGACAAGAAGAATTATTCCTCGATCACGACCCGCAGTCCGCAGCCACTTGACGTGGGATCATCGGCGGCGACCACCGACTGCGCATGTCCGTTCCAGGTTGCAGCTACCGTTCCCTGGATGGTTCCGGGCGGAAACGGCCCCAGGCAGGACCAGCTTGTCGTACCAGAGATGACGTACTCCACCGAAAAGCGGAGTGCGTCGCCCGGTTCCATGACGCGACGGTAGGTGAGGTGGGAGGTATCTGACCCCTCCGCAAGCACCCCCACCCAGCTCCGCGGATCACCACCCGCGGGGGTGAACTCCCCCGAGAGGGTGATGCGGCTTGCCGTCGCCGCATCTGGCGTTGTCCAGGTGAGCACGAGCTCCCTCTCTTCCTCGATGTCGGTCTCCGCCGGTGCTTCTTCTTCCTCTTCCCGCGTTTCTTCTTCCTCAGGCGGATCACCCGCGCTCTCGTAGGCTCCTCCCCCAACCGCAGCACCGCCGCAGGTGGTGATCAGAGACTCGGTGAGGCAGGAGATGCCCGTCGCACAGCTCCCGCGCACGGTCACGATGCTCTCGAACTCGCTCCGCTCCACTTCGAGCACCGTTCTTTCCCAGAACCCCATGAGCAGATAGACGCTCCACGTCTCGATGGGCATCGCAACACCATCGCTCATGAGGTACACGTCGCTTGCATCGGCCGGAGAGATGAGGCTTCCATCGCGGTAGCGCGCGTTGCCGCTGTGCACCGGATAGTCGCCAAGATCGTCGGAGAGATCGGACGCCTGGAGCAGGTCATCGTACGTCGCGGCGCTCATGCCCCACGACTTCACAACCCCCTGCCAGCCGAGCGTACCGATCTTCTGTCTCGCACGATACTCATCGCCGCGCGTTCCCATGAGAAGCCACACGCCGGTTCCGCCTTCGTCGTCGTACACCGCGCGCACTGCGGACGCATCTCTCAGGCTCTCGCCTTCTTCGAAGCAGGAAAGCTCCTCGGGGGAGACGAGCGCAACATGCGCGAAGTCGTAATTGCGGGAGGTGAAGGCGCTCTCGGTCACGAACACGCGCCTCTTCCCTTCTTCGATGAGGTACACCGCGCTCTCGAAGGGCGTCTTCACGAGCGTGCCGTTCGGGTGCCAGCGCGGCACAGGAAGGGACGACTCGTACCGATGACCGGACGTGAGATCGCAGATCATGCTCGTTACCGGCGTTGCCTGTGCCGGCGTTCCCCGCGTGGCATTGCGCGCGAAGAACTCGAGCCCCTCCTGCGAGATTCCCTGGACGCCGTCGTCCGCTGCATCTCCCCAGTGACGGCCGATATGCAGATGGTCTCCCGTGGAGTTCCCCGTCGTCCCTTCGATTGCGATGATCTGGCCCGCCACCACTTCGCTCCCATCCTCCACAAAGATGTCGGACAGGTGCGCGAGGATGATATAGGTACCGTCACCGAGATCGATGTTGATGTGCAGACCGAAGTTCGTCGTCGAATTGCGGTCGTGCACGTACGCCACGCCCGCGACCGGCGCGTACACCAGATCGTCGGCGTCGTTGGGGGTGTCGAAGTCCACGTCGTAGCGCGTTGCGGTTCCCCGGTGGGAGTAGCTCCCTCCGGTCCCCTGGCTGCAGCGGTAGCTCTCCCCTTCGGCGAAGGGCAGATGAACCGTCACCGCGTCACGCCCTCCCCCGCCGATTCCGGTGTCTTCAGGAATGCTCAGCGGCGGCAGCGGCGAACAGCTACAGAAAAAAAGTACGAGGAGCGCACAAATAATGAAGGTCATGGGCCGACGTCTCCGGAGATGAAACGATGATTCGTTTCTTTTCCCCTTGCAGAGGGAGTCCCAAAGGAACTGCAAGGGAAACCGGAGCGCAGCATATGCCCTGGGGTAAGGACTCCCCTCCTTACCCCTTTATTTATTAAGTATGGAATGCTGTTTGCCCGGCTGTCGTTTTGAAAGCGCGTTTTTTGGTACCCGCTTTCAGGGCGATCAGGCGCGCGTTTGTCATTCCTGCAGACACTCACGAACGTTCCTTCAAGGTCGTGCCCGAACTCGTCGGTCGTTCTGCTTCCATATCACCATAAAAAAAGAAGTCTTCAAGTAAAAACCTTTAAAAACTCTTCTCTTTTTTGCGCGTTTTCGTTTCTGGTATCTTTTTTTCTTTTCATTGTCAGAAAACAATGAACAGCTTTTTCGCAAAACATCTCTTTGAAGCGATGCGTTGTCCCCTCTCCAAAAACACCGTGGGAAAAGCTGTCAGGAGTGCAAAAACTGTGGATAACCTACAAAAAACACGCCCCTTGCAATGGGCGTGTTTCCTCTCTCTTGAAGCTCGCGTATACGCCCCTCCTGGCCTCCCCGATGGGGAGGATCTCGGTGGAAACTCCCCTGACTCACCCGAGACGCTTTCATTACTTTCCCTGCAAACGCTTTACTTCTTCGTGAATACGCCCCACTACACTTTCCACATCTTGAAATACTTCCTCATTCTTTATTCTCATCACGTGAAATCCCGCTCCTATGAGATAGGCCTCACGCTGCATGTCATAAATTCGATGTCCAAGTTTTTCATGAATTTTTCCATCGATTTCTATTACCAAACGGAGCGGCCAGAAACAAAAATCAACAATAAAAGGACCTATGCCGTGCTGCCTACGGCACCTTACTCCGAGCGCATCGTGCGAAAGATGACACCAAATCACCCTTTCCGCCTGAGTCATCCGCTTTCTCAATTCTCTCCGTCGCTCTTTACTCCTCGCGGGATTGATGAGTCTTTTCATAGGCTTCCATCCTATCGCAACGCGCTTCTAAGAGTTTCCAAAGGAGCTTCCATACAAGTTTCCAAGCGCACTTCCAAGAACCCCCCTCCGGGGGAGGGCTTGGGAGGGGGCCCGGACTCTCATATAAGCCTCTGCGTTTCCCTTTATTCCCACCAGAAATCCCCGCGTTTCCATGAGAAATCCCTGCGTATCCTCGCAAAATTCCCTTCACTTGCCTCTTTTCCCCACCCCACCTTGACCCCCCTCATTTATCCACTCTTTTTCCCAAAACTTGCTTTTTTTCAAAATTTTCTGTTATATTAGCGCTGTCTAGGCATCTCCTGCGGCGCAAGCCGAGGTGAGAAGCCAAAACACGTACCTTAAACAACACCACCCCACCCACCCGGTAAGTGCCGGGAAAGGTGTCGTGGGCAGTCCATGAGTAAGGAGAGCGCCATGCGCATCTTGATTCTGGCCGCCCTGCTGGGCGGCTGCGGGGGATCCTCCCCCGACCTCGCCAACGGCGAGGTCGGCAACGACGGCAACGACACCAACCCGGATGACAAGACCGGCAAGGCCACCCTGTCCTACACCGTCTCGGTGATGGGCAAGGTCGAGCCCTGCAAGATCAACATCGAGTGCGAAGACATCGACCTGCTGACGGTCTCCTCCGGAGAAATCGTCGAAGTCGATGTCCCCGCCTCGTGCGTGATCTCTGCGGGTCTCCTGGACTACACCGACATCTTCGGGTACCCCGTCCACCTGGGCGAAGATGGCGAGTACTGGGCGGCAACCCCGCTCACGCTCGACCTCGAGCCCCAGGACGAAATCCTGGATCAGTTCATCACCTTCAACGTCTTCGAGCCCGGCTACTACGACTGCGAGTACGACAAGTACGAGCTGGATGAGTCCGCCGGAGATCTCAAGGGCGAGCAGTGGATGGAGGACCATCCGGTGGACGAGCAGTTCATCGAGGTCGGCCAGGACGGCATCGTCGAGATCGAGGGCAACAACGAAACCCTCGATGTCGTCGGTGGACCCCAAAGCCACCTGCAGACGGTCGACGACGGTCTCGTCCTCGTGGTGGCTGGTGAGGAAATCCCCTACTACATCGCCGAGTCCGACATCGGCGTTGACAACTTCTCCCTCACGGTGGTCAACACCGAGTTGGGACATGTGTCCGACGTCCGGTGCGAGCTGGACTAGGCGTGGGTGGGGGTCGCGTACCCCCGGTTCCGCAGCAGCGGGGCCGGGGGTCGCATCTTTTTTTGGGGAAGTAAGGAGTGAAAGGAAGGGTGAACTTTTTATACTATTTCGTGTGGGAACGTTGGATTCCGGGTCCCCTCGGAGACCTCGGGGCAATGCAAGTCCGGAATGACAGAGCTCCAATCGGAACACCTATCTCTAAATCAAAAACAGCTCATCTGAGCTGTTTTTGATTTACGGAGTTACCGTGATGACTCCATCGTACTCCACCCAAGGATTTATCGAGGAGTTTTGTTCTGGGTAAATTCCGTATGAACACTCGCTGTAATCCATTGTACTGGACGCATTGGCATCGTTGTACATTCCCACAAAGCATCCGCCTGGACTTGTCGTTCCATAGCTTGAAGTGCTTGATTCGATTGCGTTTCCATCCGTACATGTTCCCGTACACCAGCCCCAGTTGTCGCGGACGTGGACGCGGGGACGGAAGACGCAGGAATCTGCGGCATCGTCACCGGTTTCGTCGATCGCACAAGGGAACTCGTCGTATTCGCCGTCGCCATCGGTATCATCACAGCGGTCGCCACGAAGTACTTCTGATGTACAGGTATAGACGTGGTTGTAGTTGAAGTAGTACGGATCGCAGCTTTCATCGGTAAGACCCCATTCAGAATCAAGGTCACATTTTGATTCTTGCTGGCCGTCCTGCAAACCACGAGCGTTCTTGAAGTAGTTCTCGTCGTCATCTGATCCGGTTTGCATTCCGTCTCCCCAGTCAATCATGACCTGACGGATAGGAAGCTGGTTCTTGTCTGCGGCCGCGTAGAACTTAATCGTCGCATTGAAGAACTGAATTCCGGATTGATCACCTGTTTCTTGACCGTTGAGGGTAATCGCACTCTGCGTTCCTTCTTCACACATAAGGCCGTCACTTGAACACGAACCGACATCGACCGCCCATACCGTTGGCGGAACTCCTTCTGCCGGACGGACGTCGTACGCTTCATCATCTGCATCATAGTCTGCCCATAGACTCGTCTCCGTAGGAAGAACGGAGAAATAATCTCCTACATCTTCCCAATCACCATCTATATATTCTCGTTCACCTGTAAAGTCACCCTTCCAGATCCATAGGGCAGCATCTGCTACCGAAGCGAATACTTGCGTAATTGATTCAAGCGAGTACTGCAGTGGCTCTGAAGTCGCCGTATAGAAGTAGTATGAGGATGTATCTGATACGTATGCGTACGGATGTCCATCCCATCCATATCCCACACCGTCCCAGCTTCCTGTAAAGGTGAATGGAATATATGAGCGTGCTTGTAACAGCTCAGATGCAGGATCACCTAAGGTTCCTACGTCAGGATATCCGCTTGGGCACGAATCAAATGTAACTCCCGTCGCAATCGTAATGTCGTCTCCTCCGTGATAGTTATCTGAGCACTGCGCTACATAGAATGGCGCTTCGTATTCCTGAACCGGCTTATCGAGATTGATAGCGCCAAATATGCCTGGGGTTGTTTCTTGATTGTATTCAACATTGGAAGACAGGTCTGACTGCAGCGTATGTCCATTGTAAACACGATCCGTCCATGCATACGATCCTTCGTCATCAGATGAAACCTGCACTACTACAGAACATGCAATATTTTCATCCATAGCATCATGGAATCTGTCTGCATAGATTTCAGGAGCGTTCATCCAAAGATTTCGGTATCCGGTTCCTCCCGATGAGGACTCCGTATCGTCTGCACCGTCGCTTTGTGGATAGTCCGTAATATCTAGCACGTCATAGAAAATATCCGCCTCTGCGTATTCTCCTCCACGCATGTAAATACCGCGTACTTTACAGTCCTGATAATCATCTGCAACCGTGTCGAAATGACCGTAGGTTCTCTCCTCTGAATCGCTACTTCCGCTGCTCGTATCTCCTCCTCCTTCTTTTGGATTGAGCGATGCATACCAGACACGCGTTCCGTCATTACTCGTACCTTCATTGGATATTCGACTATCTTCGCTTGGGTCACAAGACTCATAGTCGTACTCCACTTCCCCATCGCTTTCTACATATTTCGCAGAGTTCTCAGGAACGCATATATACGGACAGTCATTATCTCCCACGCCATCCCTACACGTATCAGCTGAGTAGTTATTACTCACTCCCGCACCACGGGCACGTGCTCCCATGATCGCAAAGAATCCCTCCGGGCAATGCACCGCCTGATCACAGGCCGCATCACTCGTGCTCCACGCATCCTCATCGTTACCCACACTACTATCATCACTCTCCGCACATGCAACACCCTCCGTATATCCATCTTGAATTACGCTGCTTGGCGAAGGGGTGATCGTTGAGAATGCCTGTACGTCTGCACACATGTAAATATCTTCGAAGAATCCCGCGCTTGCGTACTTTGCCTGCAAGTCTGTATCTCCCTGTAGGCGGTCAACCGGCAACCAAGAGATACACGCCTGCTTTGTACGGTCGCCAAGGATATTGAGCGACGTATCTTTCTCGAGACAGAAGCCATTCAAGCCGTAGATTACGTCTTCTCGGGTGGACTTTGCACAGGTCGATCCATCTCCACACTGCTCGTCTTCCGTGCAGTATCCTCCTGAACGCTCTCCACCCTGACATACACCCAATTGATCAGCTACCGCAATACAGGATCCGGATTCGCATGTGCTTCCATCAGTACATATTTCCCCTGCATCCGTATCCGCCTCTTCCTCACCATCTCCATCAAGATCACCTCCACAAATCGAGAATTCTGGATCCCAATCTTGGTTGTAGTATCTCGTTTCCATCCCTTCTCCGAAGCTCACCTTGGTGTACGAACAGTCACATACTTCCCCATATGCACACGCTTCAACGTTCTCAAATCCCGAGAGAAGATCGTAGGGCAATGCATCATACGTAGGATCGGTGTCAATCGTTCCTTGATCCGAAGGGTCATACCACGCTTCAACAACTTCATTTGGGAATGGACTCGTTCCCTCTGGGTATGCGCGACAAATCTTTCCTTCAGTAACGCCGTTTGCGTACGTTTCACCATCAGGCGTCAGCAAACACTTGCTATTGATACATGATCCGAGTTTGAGTTCGGCAGCGGGAATGAAGGTTTCTGCAGAGCTACAGGTGCTCGCTTCTGCGGTTTCACTATCGTAGTCTTCGATCGCCACGTCATTACCTACTTCTGCACACGTACCGCTGTAACACGTTTGACCTTCTGAACAATCAGCTGCGGTCTGACAGAGTACCGGATTTCCACTGGCATCTTCGTCGAGGTCGTAACATGCGCCAACAATACAGTCACCATCGCCGCATTGGTCGCTTGAAGCACATGCGGCACCGTTTGACGAGCAGTACCCCACTGCACACGCATTGCCATAATCTTCCGAACAGCTTCCGGCATCAAGAACGAGCGCGTAGTCAACCTCATCAATGAGTCCTGCGGCTTCCGTCGCCTCTGGAGACATACAAATACCCGAACCCGCCATACATGCCTCTCCCACGGCTTCACACGAGGAGTCGCTGGCAAGCGAGGGGGAAGCTGTACTCGCACCATATACACAATATGCAATCGGGCTTACATCAGCTTGACTCAGCGACTGCACGGGGAATAAATCAGGAATCGCCATGCCCGAGTATTCATTTCCATACCAAGAGGTATCGCGTGAGGCATACCACTCCTTATCAAAGAGCACATCTGGCTCTTCCATGTCCCACTCTGCGCAGGAGGAAGTTCCGGTTGTTGCATCGTAGTCGGTACAGAGCTCGATATCGGTACACGTGTTGATGAAGCTTGCGGTATCTTCGTCCCAACGTGGGTTATCGCTTGCACAGGCAAGCCATTCTGAACATGCACGGTCGCGATTTACTTTCAATACCGTGTTTACATCATTTTCTTGGCGAGGCACCCAATCGAAGTTTGCATTGAGTTCATCTTCCATCCATGCGCTAAATCCAAGCGATCCAAAAAGTCCTGGATCAACACGTACCTGGGTTCCACACGTTACCGCTTCAACACTTCGTCCAGATTCACTTTCAACCAATGCACAGTCCGTAGAATCTACACAGGAGCCACCGAATACGAAGAGGTCATCTCGATCGTAATCCCCCCCAAACGAGAGTTCGCTTGCGAGCTTTGCTCGATAGGTATCTCCATCGGTTAAATCGTATACCTCCCCGTAGTCATAAATACAGCGCGTAGCACAGAGGTCAATTTCAAGACCATCCGACGTGGTAATCGTTGTATCTCCCCCATTCTCACAATCGATAGGATCGACCAACCCGTATGGCTCGGTACCAAACAATTCATCAGCATGACGACTCGATACTTCCGTTGCAGAAGCATTTGCCGTAAGTGAGGTGCTGGACGTGTCATAGAACATGGCACACCCGTTCTTGAGCGACACTTGTCCATCACACTTTTGACTATCCGAAAGGCCGTATTCACTTAGGGTGTCGTTGTTGAGATAGAAATAAGATGTTCCGTCGCTCATGCCGTAAATCTCCCCATCATCTTGCGCGAGGGTGTCCTGGAATTCGCTACAGGTGTCATAGGTTGCGTCACATGTTCCTGCCCAGCCGCCAAATCCAGCATCTCCGTTCTTCCAAATACCAGACTCATCCCCTCCAATGACATACGAAGGATTCTGCGCATTACAAGTCTCCCCCGATCCACAATCCGCGCTACTTCCACATGCATCTCCTTCATTTCCCCCGGAATCTTCACACGTTCCGTAACAGAAGTCCTGCGTTCCTTCGCGGAACCATCCGGTGTATCCCACCCCGTCTATCGTGACATCCGTGCGGTATTCACACTTTTGATCAAGCGGGTGCTTAAAGTAATACGTTGCCGCCTGGTTGGTTGTGAACGCATCACAGAAAAGCTCTTCATGGGCGCAGAGCGTGCTGTCGTATTCATCTGGAAGATTTAAGAAGTACACACTTTCTGCACCGTCCGTACTATTACGATCTTGATTCCAGTCTGGATCACCGAATTCTGTACATCCTGCAGCGGAAGCAGAGCACGTTACCTCGTCGGTCACCACCAAGAACATTGCCTGGTCTGCAGGCACGATGGTTGTTTCCGGTCCATACGAAACGGCAGTTTCGCCAAGTCCCCAAGCAGGCGTGAAGCCATCCATTGAGAAGAGACAGGAAGATTCACCTACCGCAATCGTACAAAGGTATGGCGAAGCCTCGTCGAAATCTGCCGAGGATTCATAGAAGTAATAACACGCGGTTGCCGATGTTGCAGTATCCGGCTCACTGTCTCCATCGTCGTCGATATTGTTACAGGTTGCGTTCACAGTTTTTGCCGTGTGACTTGCGCTTTCCTGGGTCTTGAAGAAGGCGTCGCATCCTACTTTGTCTTCATCACAGAGTGAGCTAAAGCTCTTGAGATACTCAGTCTCATCGTCTTGCGTCGTGTATTCCTGACAACCCAAGTAATACTGCGGGCTTGCATCTCCCGTGACCGATTGATCGCACGACGCAGGGGTTACCCAAGAATCTCGGATCACCGTGATATTCTCCTCACCCTCTCGGAGAACGATATTGTCGACATATGCCGAACCCGTAGGCACGAGCACAAGCGACGTACCCTCACCAAAACGTGGGTAATCCTCCGCATCCATGACGAGCGGTCCGAGAGTAATTTGCTGCCATCCGTCTTCAAGCTCTACTGCGCTATCAAATGCGAGATCAATAGAAGGAGATGAAGGATCTGCCTCAAAGTCAAAGCCTACCTCAAGCGTACCCGTTCCCTTTGCGACCACACTTACCGTGTAGGTTTTTCCGGCAAAGAGTTCGTTATGCAGCGTTCCGCAATAGCCATCATTCTCCGCTATCGTACATTCTCCACCAAAACTGAGCGCCGTACCCGCACATCCTCCTTCGGTCGTACAGGTTCCCCCGTTATCTGCGATAAAGGAAGTGACCGGTCCGGTCATGAGCATGGAGTGCCCATCAGAAGCAAGTGATTCGTTACTGTAGGTCGCATATGAAGCTGATGCCGCATCCCATTGATTGAGCGTTCCGCTTTCAAAGATTTCTTCGAGCACTAAACGACTATTTCTGCTTCGACCTCCTGCGTATGCACGACAACCGTTTGCCGAGGCATCACACGAGGTACTTTCTTCTGGGTAGCCGTAATAGCGACACTCTCCCGAGTCTCCCACGTAGTATCCTCCTGAATCTTCACAAGTGATCTGTTGCGCTGCCGCTGTCTCCCCTGCGACTTCCGTCTTTCGGTATGCCTGACAGGAATTATGAATCGTCACGGTTTTTGTCCATTCTCGGTAATGAATGTTTCCGCTTTCGTCGTAGAATTCTCGACAATCTGCGTTCGTAAAGATATCTGCACGGGAGTTACAGTCTTCCGTATCCCAATCGTAATAGCCGTCTCCATCATCATCAGCGGAGTCATTACAAGTAATGCCGTCATCGGTCGCGGTCCAGTTACTACAAGGCGCCAAGTTAGGAGCGGTATCGGTTACCCCATCGGTTCCTGTGTGCGTATAGCTTGAAGAACCGAGATCTGACTCCAAGAGCGTCCAGGTTTGCAGCTGATATCCGTCTTCATCTGATCCCTCCCAGGTGTAATATGTCGCTTCTGTTCCTGCAGCTTGTGTTTCAGTGACACATGCACGCAAGAAGCTGTAGTACTCCTGCTCTTCTGTTGCGAGGTTGGTAAATTCGTCACATCCCACTTCTTCAGCGGAACACTCAGTTGCGGTATCAGGAATGAAGTACACCGCATCTATTCCATCAGGTTCATAGAGCGTTGCCTCTTGGCGATAGGTGTCGTATCCCGCACACTCCGAAGGACAGCTATCTAACTCCGTTGCAATACCTGAAAGCGCAGGATCGCCGTTTGTTGGGGTGTACATCGTACATCCCATGTCTTGCTCGGAGCACACCTGTGCGTAGTTTGCACATTCCGCAGGATCATCTTCGCTTCCAGTACATCCAAGATATGCAGGCGCAACCTTTGCGACTACGGTCGTGTAGTCGGTGTCGCTATATCCATTTACTGGAGTAGACGTATCTTCCCCTTGTTCGAGCTGCATGCTATCAACATAGCCATCGAATGCGAGAACGTATAAATCACCGAATACGCGCAATGACGGCTCTGGCAGAGGCGGAACGGTAAAGGTACAGCTAAAACGCTCATACGACGTTCCTTCCGGCTGCATGTTTTCAATTCCTACCCCGTCGGTTCTTGTTGCGCCAAAAATATCTACGTAGCTATCGTCACAATCTCCAATAATTGCCAGTCCTTCAATATCAATGCCCGCTCCTTCTTCATCTTTCAATGCTAATCCTACGCTTACCGTATCGGTACCTGCATCGGTTGCTTGGCGCGCATAAAATGAAAGCGTGTAGGTACTTGCTTGCGTTAATTCAATACCAGGCTGATAGAGCGCTCCACGCCCACCGGATCCTGGAGAAATCGCCACCTCTCCCTCTCTTGCAACACTGCCATCCAAAGAAACGGTTGAAGGCCATGAGGTTCCTGCAAGGTGATAATCAAACCAGCCGTCTGGACGGTCATCGCTGTCGTCATCCTCTTCAAAACTTGGGTTCAATACGACATTGAGGCGAAGATCGGTGTCGCGTTCGATCAGCGTGGAACATCCTCCTTCTTCTTCATCGCAATCTTCGATCTGACTATTGAAGTAGATACGAGATGCGTATGTTTCGCTGTCTGCATCCGCGCCTGCAATATCATCAATTGCCGCAAAAGCAAATGTTCCGTCATCTTGTTGCTCTTTTACCGTGTTATACCAGCGACATCCTACGGTGTCCGAAGTACAAGGTCCGGGATCAACGGTATTCTTTAACAGCGCGATATCATCCCCCGCTGAATCTTCAAACACCAAACAAGAAGCCGCGTATTCTGGACAGCTCTCTCCGCGGAATTGCCACGTATTTTCTTCTGCCACACAGTAGCCGTATCCTCCAATACAGTTTCCATTTTCATCCTCTGCGATACAGCTTGGCATATCCACACACACCTGTGCGCGTTCATCTGCCTCCTTGGTCAGCAAAAGTTCTCCATACGCCTGCATGCGGCACTGGGTATCCGGGTACTTCAGCACCCAATCCGGATCGATCATTTTGCACCAGGGATGGTTATCATCCGGAAGGCCATCTGGACCGCAGGAGTTAAATCCGTTGATTACCTCCTGAAGGGTAACCGGGCTTTCTGCAGAATTTGCTGAGGAATTTGCCGCAAGTTCCCATCCGATAGAAATTACGCGTGCTTTTCGAAGCTTTACCAAGTTTCCATAACAGAATCCATACGTGTAACAGAAAGCATCCTGGTTGCGAGCCGCGTCAGAGGAAGGAATGAGCGGCCAATCCCCATTCATAAGACCGTCATCGATCGCTTCTTCAATGGTTAGGGGCGCCCCAGACTCTGCTCGTGCAATTGCTGATACAAAATTTGAATCCGCTACACAGTTATATAGTCCGCGCGTTGATGAACCTGGGCAGGTAATAAACTCCGACAGAATACTGTAGTTCGTAATCTGCAACGGCGCTGCAGTGAGCAATGAGCGATACCGATCTGCCGCTGCCTGCTGCGTTCCGAGCGCAAAACTCTCAGGATCAAACGGATCAACCTGCGTCACGTCAAAATCAAAGAGCCCCATCCAAATGCGCTCCTGGAGCTTTGAAAGCAGGGTATTCGTAAATACACTTGCTGCATGTATTCCCACCTGTCTAATCAGGTCTTTATTTCCCAGCATGGCGAATGTTGCCTGCTGACGTACATCTCCACTGTTTTTCTGCGCATCTTTTACCTGCGTTGAAAGGATATCAGCCGGAGTTTCTACATTTCCCGTAATAAAATCTACAATATCCTTAAATCCTCCATCATTGAGCTTTTTCTGTACACCGATCAGGGGAAGAAAAGTCGTTTCTCCAAAGACATCGGTATACACCCCAAGTCCCGCGCCAAACTCTGCCTTTTGGGGATCGTACATGTTGGCAAGTTCCGCAAGGACGAGCTGGTTTTTAAAAGGCGCTTTGTATCCCTCTAAATCTGCAATAAATGCCTGCCAAGTTCCTTCTGGACCAAACATTTTGTTAAAGTCACATTTTGGCTCTGGACGATCGAAGACCCCCTTAATACCCAACTTGAACTGCAGCAAAATGTACGGGGTTGAAGGCGCACAAAGATCAAAATTCGAGAGAAGCCCCCCTGCGCCTTCTATCGTTTCAGATAGAGATCCGATCGCTTCACCAGCAGCGCCCATTGCAAGCTCCTTCAGATACTCGCCATCAGGGGTGCCGTCAAAGAGCGGCTCTTCTGCCGAGCCTCCGGTTACAATGCGAACCGCCGCATCGTAGGCCAAGCGGTCAGCTGCAAATGAAACGGCATTCACCAATGCGGTCACAATTGCGGCCTGCATGGTGTTCGTTATGAAATCCGTCACTGCATTTTTAATCCACTCTAAGACACGAGGGGCGTCCGCTACCGTGGAGTTTTGTGCGTACGCGATACGAGCCCCTGCTATCGGCGTTGCAATAAAAAATATCACCATCCATGCCGCAAAAAGCTTTTTCGCAAAACCGTTGAAATTCATACCTATACAGGATCATTAGGGTGTGGTCACCGTTGTATTTTCTTCTCCTCCTGCTTCCACCTCCTCTCCTTCTTCTTGGTCAAGCTCTGTTACCGCCTGTCCTAATGCCTCTTGATACAGCTGCATGACCTGCTCATCTGAGAGACTTGCCAGTACGTCCTGTTCAAGGCCTGAGTCTGCCAGGAGTGCGCGCACCTCCTCTACGGAAAGCTGCTGTAGTACTCCTACCGCATCTTCTACGGTGGGCACTTCAGCGCTTGGCGCTTCGGGAGCCTGCGCCTCTAAGAAGGCGGCGGTTGCTCCTGCCTGAATGGTTTCCGAGGTCACACAGGTTTTTCCCATTGCACAGTTCGGATCTCCTCCTGCTGCAATTTCCGCACCATCCGTTCTCCCATCGGAATCGCTGTCCGCGATATAGGGACTCGTTGCAAAGATGCGCAATTCATCGTAGTCAGAAATCCCATCGTTATCCGTGTCTGAAAGACGCTGCATGGCTACTTGTTCACTTTCTTTCTCTGCGGATGTTACGTACCGAGGACCGGTATATGAAATGAGGAAAGGCTTTTTTACATTACTGAAGAAATGTAAGCCTCCAAAAATTACTGCCCCTACTCCACACGCAGCAATAAAACCAAAAGCCACGCGTTCTTCGCGTGATAATGATTTTTTTGACCGCTCAAGCAGTAAGCGTGCTCCGTTTTCTTCGGGCACTTCCCTCATATGCACGTCAAAGTATAACAAATGACGCACCCAAGTATTCACTTGTAATGCGCCATGTGTGCATAGCTTCTATTTTCGGTGTTCATCGATCGTCGCCCAAGCGGCCAAAGGAAGTTCTTCAGGTCGAGCAAGTGCGCTCAAGCCATACGATTCAAGCACCTCACCCAGACGTTCCTTCTCCCCTACCCCTTCTTGCGCGAGCGTTTGTCTCAGTTGCTTTCGTGCATGCGCGAATCCTTTTTTTGCGAGAGCAACTACGCGTTTTGCTTTCTCGCTTGCATACATCTCGCGGTGCGTCAGCAGGATTACGATCGAATCCACCTTTGGCGGAGGAACAAATGCGCCCGGCTTTACGGTGCACACCCGCCTTCCCTCTGTCTTTACTTGTATTGCTACCGATAATAAGCTCATATCTGGCGGCGTTGCGAGCATACGTTCTCCCACCTCTTTCTGCAGCATGATCACCGCCGCAAGCGGAGGATGTTCTCCCCAAAATGCTTCGTTTACGATTGCGGTTCCTGCGTTATACGGCAAATTTCCTACCAATACCCATGGTTTTCCTTGGGTATGTTTCTTCCAGTCCGCATGCGTTGCGTCGGCGTTTACGATATGCGCATCAGGAAAGCGCTCTTCAAGCTCTGGAAGCAAGTCGCGATCAAGCTCAACAAGCATGAGATCTGTTGTTTTTCCCATTTGTTGGAGCTTTTCATAGAGAGGACCGGTGAGCGCGCCATGTCCTGGCCCTACCTCTACAATCTTCTCTGCTTTTTCCCATGGCACTGCGGCAAGTATTTTTTTTATTACCGATGCATCACGCAAAAAATGCTGTCCAAAACGTTTTTTAGCGCCCAAAGGTTGTTTTATACCATGCATAGGTTTCTTTGAGGCCATCTTCAAAGGTTACGCGTGCTTCCCAAGCGAGTACGGCCTTGGCAGATGCGGGATCAATACTACTTCTGCGCACCTCCCCTCTTCTTTCTGGAGCAAAAAGGAAGGGATGATCCGTGCCATGAATTTTCAGGAGCGCATCGATCAACTCTTGTATGGTTATTTCACTTCCTGTACCTGCATTTACGATGCCTGAAAATGGCGATGCTGCCGCTTTTACGAGGATTGCCACTGCGTCGCTGACGTGCAGATAGTCACGACTTGCTGATCCATCACCAAATACCGTGAATGGTTCCCCGGTTACTAAAAGCTTTTCTAAGAAGAGCGAGATGACATTTCCTTCCCCGATCGGCTTTGCTACCTGCTGACGCGAACCGTATAAATTTGCAAAACGCACCGATACCCAAGGAAGATCATGGGTTCTCTTTGCACTTGCAAGGTAGTATTCAAATGCCTGTTTTCCAATGCCGTAGGGCGAGAGCGGCTGCGCATCTTCTATGAGCGGCGTGGGGAGCATGGGATTGTCGCCGTAAATTGCCCCTCCCGATGAGGCGAATACAAATTTCCCTATTCCTGCATCTTTGCACCACTCCAGCAATCGAATTGATGCAAGGACATTCCGCTTTGCATCTTCAATAGGAAAAATGACTGATTTCGTCACACTGATTTGCGCCGCAAGGTGGAAAACGACATCTGGCCTTACTTCCATAATCACTTCCCGCACATGCGGGTCCGTAAAATCAAGCGCATGTACCTCTGCGCTCTTTGGAAGAAAGCGGACTTTTTCTCGCCGATGATGATCGACGATGATCACTCGATCGCCTTTTTCTGCATAATAGTCTGCAAGGTGTGAGCCGAGAAATCCCGCACCTCCGGTAATGAGTATAGTTGCCATAGTTATGCTCTGCCTTGCGCCTTATACCACTGCACGGTTTCTTCTATCCCCTGCTCGATGCCTCTTTCCGGCCTCCAACCTAACACCTGCTCCGCTTTTTTGGCAGAGAGCGCAATTCGCGCAACCGCATCCGTCACTTCAGGACGCGAAAGAGCGGAAGCATTTCCTCCTACGGCCTGCGCCACGCGATCGAATATTTCCTTGGTTGTTGTTTCTTTTCCTGTACCCACATTCATGACCGTTTCTTCCGTATTTTCCAGCGCAAGCAGGAAGGCACGAGTCACATCGGCAACATGCACATAATCTCTCGTCGTTTCTCCCGTGCCATTGATAAATGGTTGCTCGCCTTGGAGAAGTTTTTTTGTAAAAATCGCGATCGCCCCACACTCCTTGCTGCCGTCTTGGCGAGGTCCATACACATTCGCGAGACGTAACGCGCAACCGGATAAACCTAACTGAAGAGAAAAATACCGAAGGTACCGCTCGCCCGTGAGCTTGCTTACCGCATAGGGAGTTAGCGGACGACAGATTGCGTCTTCGGAAATCGGGAGATTTTCTTGTTCTCCGTAGGTTACTCCCGTGGAGGCGAAGACTACGCGCCTTGCCCCTGCAACACGTGCGGCATCGAGTACATTAATTGTTCCGATAATATTATGATCCGCATTTTCGACTGGCTCAATCACCGATGCACGATCATCTACGTGTGCGGCAAGGTGTATCACCGCCTCAGGGTGCACATCGATACATACATCAGCGAGATGCTCATCTCGAATATCTCTTTGTATATATGTCGCTGCGGTATTTCCCCAAAGAGGGTGTGGCGGCGCAATATCTATCACGGTTACTTCATCGCCTCGCGCAATAAGCGCGTCAACGATGTGCGACCCGATGAACCCCGCTCCTCCTGTGACGATGATTGATGCCATATTTATAGACGTTCTTGAGCGCTTTCTTGCCTCTTTTCTTCTCGGAGGTATGCTTCGATAAAAGGAAGAATCTCTCCTCCTAACACCGCCTCGGTGTCGGTCGTTTCCTCATCTGTTCGATGATCTTTCACCATTTTATACGGATGCAGAACATAGCTGCGAATCTGGTTTCCCCATGCCGCAGTCTTGTGTTCACCCTTTACGTCTGCAATCTTCTCCGCTCGAGCTTCCACCATAATACGGTATAGTTTCGCCTTCAAGAGACGCATCGCGATATCTTTGTTCTGTGACTGTGAACGCTCATTTTGGCAGGCTACCGCGATTCCCGTCGGGATATGCGTAATACGCACCGCGGAATACGTGGTGTTTACTGACTGTCCACCCTTTCCCGAGGACATAAACGTATCAATGCGCAGGTCATCAGGATCAAGCTCAATAGAAGCTGCATCAACTTCCGCAAATTCAGGGACTACTTCACAGAGCGCAAAGGTTGTATGGCGCATTTGCTCTGCATCGAATGGAGAGATGCGTACGAGCCGGTGTACCCCATGCTCACTCTTGAGATACCCGTATGCATGGCGGCCACGCACGACGAGTGTAATACTCTTGTATCCCGCAACTTCTGCGGGAGATTCTTCCAATATCTCCACCGACCATCCCTGCTTTTCTGCAAAGCGCGTATACATGCGCAGCAGCATGGCTACCCAGTCGTTCGCATCCGTTCCTCCTGCTCCAGCGTGCAGAGATAACATGGCATTGCGCGCATCGAACTCTCCTGAAAACAGCATCTGAAATTCCATGCCTGCGAAACGCGTTTCCAGGTCTTCTATCCCTTTTTCTACCTGCTCTTTCATCCCTTGTTCTTCCCCTTCCTCAATAAGATCCAAGAGATCCCTTTGATCTTCGACTTCTTTTTTTAGCGCCTTCCATGATTCCGCTTCTTTCTTAAGATCTGCCGCTTCTTGAGAAATTACTCTCGCTTTTTCAGGATTATTCCAAAATGCAGGATCATTCATCTCGTTTTCCAATTCTTGAACACGCGCTAAAACGGCATCAAGCCGCAAGGTTTCCCAAGCGGCCTGAATACGTTTTTCTAACTCCTGAATTCGATCTGCAAGATGCGACATGCTTACAGCTTAATCTCTTTTGCAAATTTTCCTACTAAAGGAAGCTCCCACTTTTCTCCCTTATACGCATGCCATGCTCCTCCCACAATAAGCACAAATACAAACAGGTTATACGCCATGACTACCAGTCCTCCAATAATCGGAATGAGCATTGCAACGATGGGACTGAGAATTCCTCCAATTACGGAAAGGATGGTCACGATAAGTCCCTGTTTGCCATGCCATACGGAATATTCATCTTTCTTTCCTAAGTACAGGGGTACAAAAAACAACGGCGGAAGATAGCCAACGGCTGCAAAAAGGCGTGACTGTTCATCAGGCGCACCAGGGATGACCGTGTTTTCTGGAGTGGTGTTCATATGGATAAAGGGTACCAGATCAGCTTTTGCGCGCCAACATTTTCTTGATTTTTTTGCTATTTTCTGCTAAATTCTTGCCGCACAGTTCCGTGCATTCGGAGGTCCTCATGGACGAAATCTCGGGGCCTCACGGCCCCCACCAGCTCCCCGCGGTCCCGGTGGAGCGCCCGACCGGCCTTGTGGCCAGTACGGTCCACGACGCTGCTGAGCGTCTGCGCCCGCACTGGCCCGGCGTGGCCGATTGGGCGCAACGGCATGTGTGGGCCGCGGTCTTCAGCAGCATCGGCTCCGCGGTCGGCACCCTGCTCATCGTCGATCTTCTCGTCGTCCGCGGGCTCTCGAGCCTTGCGGAATACAAGGAGACCGAACCGATCTCGCCACTGCCGGTCGAGGTCAGCATTGCCCCCGCCGCCGACCCTTCCCTGATCGCCCCCGGCGAGCAGAAGTACACGGTGAAGCGCAACGACACCCTGAGCGACATCGCGGAGAAGCACGAGGTCGCGCTCAGCGCCCTGCGCGAGCGCAACGCGGTCACGCTCGAGGCCTGGCGCGCTCAGTGCCTCGAGAACGCCAAGCTTCAGCCCGGAGCCTGCCCGGACGTCGTGTTCAAGGGCGGGAAGCTCATCATCCCCGCCCCGCAGGCCGTCAGCCCGGAGTAAGCATGACTCCGGGCATCAGAGTCCGCATCGCTCGATTCTTCGGGTGGTGCCGGAACTCTCGTCACGCCGTATCCCATCCGTGGGGTGCGGCGTTTATGCTTTTAAAAGAAAGGAACGCCCGTGTACGGACGTTCTTTTCTTTAGTACATGTCAGGCATTGCAGGAGCTGCAGGAGCCTTATCTTCCTTTGGAAGTTCCGTAATTGCAGCTTCGGTGGTAAGAACCATGATGGCAATAGATGCGGCATTCTGGAGTGCAGAACGCGTCACCTTTGCAGGATCGACGATCCCTGCTGATACCATATCAACCATTTCGCCTGTCACGGCATTCCAGCCCATATTGCCGGACTGCTTCTTAACCTCTTCAACGATCACTCCCCCTTCGCGGCCTGCGTTTTCTGCGATTTGGCGGAGAGGAGCTTCGAGGGCACGATCGAGAATATCGAGACCGAGCTGTTCATCGCCCATGAGCTTCATGCCCTTGAGGGCGTTCTTTGCGCGAACAAGCGCAACGCCTCCTCCGGCAACAATCCCCTCTTCAACCGCAGCTTTTGTTGCTGCTACAGCATCTTCAATGCGGTGCTTCTTTTCTTTCATCTCTACCTCGCTCGCGGCACCCACGCGCATGACTGCAACGCCACCCGAGAGCTTTGCAATGCGCTCGCGAAGCTTTTCTTTATCAAAGTCAGAGTCCGTGGTTTCGAGCTGTGCCTTGAGTTGCGCAACGCGGTCAGCAATCTGCTTTTCGTCGCCTGCGCCTTCGACGATCGTTGTCGTGTCTTTGGTCGCAATCACGCGGCGCGCACGGCCCAATACTTCCATTCCTGAAGTATCAAGCTTCATGCCTTTTTCAAGAGAAACGACGGTTGCGCCTACGACTGCGGCAATATCTTCGAGCATTGCTTTTCGGCGGTCACCGTATCCCGGAGCTTTGACCGCAAGAATGTTGAACATGCCACGGAGCTTATTGACGACCATCGTCGTGAGCGCATCACCTTCTACGTCTTCCGCGATGATGACGAGTTCCTTCTTGCCGGTCTTGGCGACCTGCTCAAGCAGAGGAAGGAGATCCTGGATTGCACCGATCTTCTGATCCGTAATGAGCACTGATACATCACTGTATTCAGCCTCCATACGTTCGGTATTCGTCACCATGTAGTGAGAAACGTAACCTTTATCAAACTGCATTCCCTCTACCTTGTCAGTTACCACGCCAAACGAGGTTCCCTCTTCAACCGTGATCACGGTTTCTGGGTTTTCCTTCATGAGCTCACCGATTTTTTCACCAAGCTCTTCGTCGTTTGCGGAGATGGTCGCGACCTGCTTGATCGCATCACCGCTGACCGTGGTAGAAATCTTTTTGATCTCTTCCACGATTGCCTGTACGCCCTTTTCCATACCTCGGCGAAGTGCCTGAGGATTTGCCCCGGACATGACAACACGGAGACCATCATTGACCATCGCCTGTGCGAGCACGGTTGCAGTGGTCGTTCCATCACCCGCGACGTCATTTGTTTTTGAAGCAACTTCCTTTACGAGCGTTGCACCAAGATTCTCGAGCTTATCAGGAAGCTCAATTTCCTTTGCGACTGAAACGCCGTCTTTGGTTACCATCGGGGAACCAAATCCGCGGTCAATGATCACGTTACGTCCCGTAGGACCAAGGGTTACCTTTACTGCGTTTGCAAGCTTATCGACACCTGCCTTCATTTTCAGGCGTGCATCGTCATGAAACGTAATTTGTTTTGCCATAGAAATTATTCAACGATTGCCATTACATCAGTTGCTGAAAGTACCAAATACTTCTTTGTTTCTCCCCCTTCTTTTACTTCAATTTCGTCTGGTGCGTACTTTTTGAAGATCACGACATCTCCTACCTTTACTTCGACCATTTCACGACTTCCATTTTCAAGCATTTTTCCTGGACCAACGGCGATAACCGTCCCGCGTTCCGGGCGCTCTTTATCACCCGTATCGGGAAGGATGATGCCAAATGACGTCACCTGTTCTTTTTCTGCTGCCGACACAATAATGTGGCTTCCAAGAGGCTTTAACATCATAGGGATGAAATTAACTTTTTTTGTACAACGATTTTTGCAAAACTAGCAATCACCTGTCAAGACTGCTAATAAACAGGCCTGCGGCTGTCGCAGTGTACGCCATTCCACTCCACGACGTCCACAATGCGTGATCAAACCATACGAGCGACCAAAGCACGATCAGCAAGGGCGCTCCTCTGAGTCCGATTTTTTTTCCTTCCTCCCACGAGTACTTTCTTGCAAGAACCACGCAGAGCACCACCCCTCCCCCGATCATGAGTAATCCCCCTTCGGCAATGATGAGCAGGAGCGTGTGGTGGATGGGCTGATATGTCCAAGCGGGCATCGAAGCACCATGCATCTCCGCCAAAGCATCTGCGTATCGATATATCCCCGTTCCCAATAAGCCATGTTCTTGCATCACCCTTCCCCACTCCTGCACTTGCAGTACCCGCTCCGTCAGCGATCTTTGCTCTAGCGCTGACCGTCCGCGGACTGCCAACATTCCGGGAGATAGAAACTGTAGAAGCCATACTATCACCGGTACGAGCACTATTCCTTTTATGAGATTTCTTTTGTGCTCCCTTATGGCATACACCATCAGCATCGCACATCCCAGTGCCAGGGCCGCACTCCGAGAAATCAAAAACGCCCCTCCAAGCATCGCCCCTATTCCTACAGCTGCATGCACTTTTTTCATTTGCTCAGCAAACAACGTCATCATCATTCCCCCAACCAACGCGAGAGCTGTGCCAAAGATGTTTGGATGCGGAAACGCCCCGTACATCCGTAACACTCGTTCACCTTTTATGAGGATGACTGCATCCCCCACCTGCTCAGCGCTTCGCGCTGCTAAGCCGAGAACGCTCCTTGCAGGCATCATTCCTTGCACGACCTGCCAAATTCCCAGCATGAGCGAAGGCACAAGACCCGCAACGAATGCCAAACAGAGTGAGGATATATTTTTTTTCGCGCTCCGGTATACCGCGTATCCGAGCCCCAATGCACTGACGAAATTGAGTATCCAGGCATGTGTTTCCGTGGGATACGTCAGTATAAAAAGTCCCCCAAGGAAAATCACCGTGGCAATGCTTACCGGAAGCATCAAAGTTTTTTTCTTTTCTTCTTCCAGCTGTGCAAGCCCCAGGAGTACCGCAGCGAGGACGCTCAGCACCATGGTCGCGTAAAGGCTTATTACTCCAAATTCACCCTCGGTGGTCCCTACCCATGGACGCCAAAAAATATATCTCGTTTGCCAGGGCAGAACTGCAAGCGTCATGATCGTCAGATACCTTCCTCCATGCTCGAAAAGTTCTTTCCCCTTCATACAATTCCTGCCTTCTGCAGGTGTAATCGTACAAAGGCGGATATCGATGCCCGTCGATCCTCTTCATGGAATTTCAGCATATGATCATTAATGATCACATGCGTCCCTTCATTCTGCTTCTTCTTAATACGTTCCGAGAACAGCCTTTGCTGAATCCGTTTTGCAAAAGATTCCGGAACCACAAGCGGTACCTTTCGTGTACGCTTTACTTTTACGGTAGATACCATTCGTGTTGGTTGAGCATGTGGGAGCACTTGTTGTATCCAGGGGTTTTGTGCAAAAAACTGCTCGACAAGCGCCTGAGATCCGGCAATCCACCGCAAAGAAGCGGCCCAATACGCAAGATACCAGTCTTCTTCCCCTTCACGCAGCCTTGCAAATGCCAGCACCTCTTTATCCGCAAAAAAACTCAGGCACACCGGATCACGGATCGTTTCTCCCGGACGCATGCCAAAAAGACGCAAAGGAATTGTGGCAAAGAGACGGGTATTCCAAATTCTTCCCGGCTTTGTCACGATAAAAAAGTCGATATCTCCTTCTTTATGCGTTGCATGCCAAGCGAGCGAATTACACACTGCTATCCCCTCCACTCCCGGTAAACGCATGAGCAGCGCTGCAACGCGCGTTGCTTTTCGATGTTTACGCTGTGCATCAATATACTTTTTTTCTCGCTCTCTTACCCATTCTTCGCATTCCTGCAGGCTTATATAGCCTTGGTAACGATCTGTATGTTTTTGCATCCACAGCGATTCATTAATGCACTTTTCTACTTCTTCTGCTGCGTATGTACGATCCGGTGCAAGCAGCCATGCATGCGCCTCTCTGCGTGTCAGCGGAAACCGAAAATATGCGAAATACGCAAGCGTTCGATACAGAGCCTTTTCTAAAGGATTGGGTGCCATATCCCTATCCTATCAAGCCTTAGGTTTTTCTTCGACCAATCCATCCCGCTCCTTCTCGGATACCGTGCAATGCGCCTACGGTAATAAAAAGAAAATCTCGCAGACGAATAATCATCGTAAATGCAATTGCCGGTGTTCTCAGACCAAGCGTTGCAAGCATTGCTGCAGTACTTGCTTCGAGTAACCCCAACCCGCCAGGTACGGGCGCCAGGAGCGCCAATCCCGGAATCGTACTTAATAAAATTGACCCAGCAAGCGTTAGTGATTCTCCAAACGCTCCCGCAATAAACCATACTTCCACTGCTCTGAACCCTGTCATTACCAATGAGAGGAGAATGACCACGGCGAGCACCTTTACCCGCCCTGCAAAGAAATGCGTCATTATCTTTTCAACTCCTAACATCCACTCCGCAAAACGCTGAATGCGCTTATGGCTTTTAAAGAATGGTCGTTTAAAAAATATATGGAATATATTCCACCCTTTTCCCACTGATACGAAAAAAAGCGTCATGAGCAGCACCAGCATTGCAAGGGCAACGTAGGCCACTATGCCGAAGGTACCGAGTCCTACTCCGGTCGTCAGGGCGAGCACCATGCCGAATACGACATATAAGAGGAAGGCGGATATCTCAAATGCAAGATCAAGCACCACCGAACTCGTCGCGGTTTGTGCAGAGATTCCTTCTGTTGCCAACAATGCTACCCGCACGGGTTCTCCTGCTACTTGTGCACCTGGCGTCAGGTAGCCCGTAGCAAATCCACTCATGCGGTGAAAGAAGAGTCTCACAAAAGATACCCCTTTCTTCTTTTCCATTTCCTCAAGAATAATCTTCCATCGGAGCGTATACAGTCCAAAATTCAGGATAGAAATTCCCAAAAAAAGCGCAAACGATCCGAGGCCAAATGATACGAGACTCTCCCAGATAAGTGCGGGTCCTGCTTTTTGCACGAGGAATACAAAAAGCGCACCACCAATCCCTGTCGCAACAATTCCTATCGCGATATGGCGTGTGCGCTCTTGCATAGTTTACGTGGTTGCTGGTGAAGAAGAGGATGAAGCAGTCTTTTTTCCGAGGAATACCTTGTACATCACGTATGTCAAGAACGTACTTACAATGATGTACATCGTTAATCCCGCAGGAATAATGAATGATCCCATGATTAACATGAGCAGCGGAAGCATGTACAGCATGCTCCGATTCATCGCTGCGGTCATATCTTCATCAAGAGAGGCTGCACTCTCTCGAGCGGCCTTTGGAGGACGCGTAGTTACCATTTGTTTTGCCTGTACGTACTGCACCAACCCTGCAATGATACCAAGCAGAGGAGAAACTTCTCGCAGATCCATTCCTAAGAAGTCTGCGGTCATGGTACCCGGGTTTGATACAAAGCTATACAGCACCTCTGGCCGAATATCGCCGAACCCTGCTGAAAGCACTTGATACAGCGCAATAAATACGAACATCTGTACGATTGCGGGAAGACAGGATGCAAAAGGATTGACGTTGTGCGTCTTGTATACCTGCATGAGCTCCTTTGCCATCGCCTCTTTATCATCTTTCAATCGCTCACGGATCTCCGCAATTTTTGGCTGGATCTCCTGCATCTCTTTTTGCGCCTTGAGTGACTTATAGGTTGCAGGGAGAACGATCAATTTCACCAAAATCGTCACAATGATGATCGCAAGTCCTAATCCACCCCACGCGGGGAGGAGATCGTATACCGCGACAAGCAGGTTATACAGCGGCTGATAGAGCACCGCGAAAAAAAGGTCTCCCATATCTTATTCTGCACCTTCCGAGGACTCTTCCTTCTCCTGCACGCTCGGCCTCTCTTCTTGCGGCTCACTTTCTCCCTGCTCCTCTTCTGCAACTCTTTCTTCATTTCCCCCTCCAAGCGGCGCACCTTCTTCGAGGATATTGATTTTCCAGCCGGTGAGGCGCGCGGCAAGACGGACATTCTGCCCTCCTCGTCCAATAGCCAAAGAAAGCTGATCTCCCATGACTCTTACCGTTGCCACATGCTCCTCTTCATCAAGTCCAAGAGAGACGATTTTCGCAGGGGCAAGCGCCTGGGTAATAAACTGCTCGGCACTATCGTTCCATTCAATGATGTCGATTTTTTCTCCGGAAAGTTCCGCAATGACCGTCTGAATACGCGTCCCACGCTGACCAATGCAGGCTCCAATAGGATCAATGCGTGGATCTCGAGAAGATACTGCGATCTTGGTACGAGATCCGGCTTCGCGCGCTAATGCGCGAATTTCCACCGCTCCTTCTCCAATTTCTGGGATTTCCGTTTCAAATAACTTTTGTACCAACATTTCGTGCGTACGCGAAAGGAGGATTTGCGCCCCCCGCTGACCAAGAGATACTTCGCGTACATATACCTGTACACGATCTCCTGAACGATACCGATCCGTAGGCATCTGATCTTCAGGACGCAAAATTCCTGCGGTACGACCAATGTCTACCAAAATGACTCGACCCTCGCGACGCTGCACCGTACCGGTAATCACGGTTCCTTCAATGCCCTTGTATTCATTGAAGATGATTTCCCGCTCCGCTTCGCGCAACTTCTGCATAATCACCTGCTTTGCCGTCATTGCCGCCATGCGTCCGAATTCTCCCGGAAGAGGAAGTTCTCGGCGGAGTGTTTCTCCCACCTGCGCACTCATTTTTAATACGCGAGCATCAGAAATCATGATGTCGGTCTTCGGGTTAAACACGGGGCCGCTTTCTGCGGGAAGATCTTCGGCGATCACCTCGCCCGCAACACGACGCGCTTCACGAAGCGCGGTTGCTTCTGCCTCTTTTTGACGAATCTCTTCCAATTCTTCTGGAGAAATATCTTCTACGATCGTCTTTACATCAAAAATGCGGACATTTCCCGTTTCTGGATCGAATTCCGCTTCAAGATTGTGATATTTATCACCAAAGTCTTTGCGATACGCCGCGGCAAGTGCTGACTCAATAGTGGCAAGCACTGACTCATAAGCCAAACCTTTTTCTTCACAAATTTGGCGCATGGCCTGCTCAATAGGAGATGACATAAAACGATAGATTCCATTCAATAGAACGACCCGGCGGTCAGCCAGGTCGGATACTATGAGCATACTGCATCTCCCTTAAACAGGCAAGCTATCCTACCGCAGGAAAGTGTCGAAGAAAAATGGGCTTTTGCGGGAACATATCCAGCGCAACTACATCAATGCGGTAGCGCACTTTTGCCAACCTGAGCCCTCCAATGTACACCTGGAGCGCGCGGGTTATTTTCTTTATTTTATGAGCCGTTACCGCCTCTTCCGGCAAACCATATTTGTGCGATCTCCGCGCCTTTACTTCTACAAATATCCACGTCCCTTCCGGGTCTCTCGCGATCACATCAATCTCCCCCATACGCGTTCTAAATTGTCGTGCCAGAATTTCCCATCCCAGTCGCTGGAGATACTGCACGACATATTCTTCCGCCCAGGTTCCTTGTAGTTGCTTTGTACTTGGCATAAAAGAAAAAACTCACCTGTTGGGGAGTTTTTTCAGGACATGTTTTCAGTCTAGCACACTATCGCGCACGGCGTGGGAGATACTTATTTTGCACTGTGGAAAGCGTGCGACGGAGACGCTCTTCAGGCATTTCCTTCTTCCAGTGGATAAAGAGTTTTCGAGCAGAGATCGCCATTCCGATGGCAATGACGATAAACCAAAAACGAGAACCAAAGAAAGAAATTTCCTCAAATGAGAAAAAGAGCCAGAAAAATCCGATCACGCCCCACGTCGTTGCCTTTCCTGCGAAATTCTGCAGAAAATGCTTCATAGGCTTGTCTACCTCTGCGTTGCGCTTTGCAATTCTCGCCGCCGATGCAGCGATCACGAGGGATGCGAAGAGTACAAAAAAGGCGATGGTGAAACCGCTTCCCATGCGTACCGGCGTCATGTCAAACCAAAACGAGAGGTCGAAAATATTCAGCATAGATTGCTGCATGGTAGCTGAATAGGGGTCGAATCGTCAAAACTGCTGATAGACACGGACCCAATGCCAAGGCGTTACCTCTACCCGCTCTATTGCGCGCAGTCCAATATGCGCGAGTACTACATCTAACCGCTTTGGGTCTATCCGAAAATCCCACCGGGGAGCAAGCGCATGCCTTCCTTCAGGCATCCAGTCCACGACAATAATCTTCCCCTTTTTTCCTAAACTCTTTGCCAGCCGGGAAAACACCCCTGCATGACGCTTAAACATCCAGGTGGTATTTACGACAAACACTGCATCAATATCAGAGACTGGCAGGTCATGCTCTCCCTCCACATCCATCCACAAAAAATCTACTTGATGCACGAGATATTGACGACGTAATCCTTCAAGCATTTCCAGCGTGTCACGAGAAACATCTATCCCTATCACCCTCCCCTTTCCTCCCACGCGCTGCGCGGCAGGGAAAAGAATGTGTCCCGTTCTTCCCGGTCCCACATCAAGCACGGCATGCCCTTCTTCAAGCTGCGCGATATCAAGCAATGTTTCCGCTGAGAGAAGCGCTGAGCCAGCACGCATAGCTTAAAACGCAAAAAGTGAACGAATAAAACCTCCCACGATAATCTCAAATGAGTTTGTCATGACCATGACGCCCACGATGATAATTGCCGTTCCGAGCAGTTTATAAAACAACCGCGTTCCTCCCCCTCCCAAGGTACGGTCCGCCCAAGGCACTGATCCGAGGAGCCCATAGAAAAAATCCGTTTTCCACACCATGAAAAACCCTGCCACTCCAATTGCGAGTCCGATAAGAATACGTGCGAGCATAGATACTTGCAGTATATAACAAAACCCCTCTTCATATGAAAAAGAAGAGGGGTGCTGTTGGTGGACCTTAGCGGGCTCGAACCGCTGACCTCTTCCATGCCATGGAAGCGCTCTACCAGCTGAGCTAAAGGCCCTGAAGTGAGCACAAGTAAACACGCCTCAAATGAAATCGTCAACGATTTTGTATACAAAAAACCCCACTTCGCTCTTCCTATCGTCGGAGCTATGGTGGGGATTTTTGGTGGACGCTGGGGGATTCGAACCCGCGACCCTCTCGGTGTAAACGAGATGCTCTAACCAGCTGAGCTAAGCGTCCGCACATGTGGGTATCTCAGGAACGAGAAATAGGATACATCACCTTTTTGGTCTTGCCAAGTGTTTTGTCCTTTAGTATCCTACTACCGCCTTAAGCGGACGTGGCGGAATTGGTATACGCGCTAGCTTGAGGGGCTAGTGCCAGCAATGGCTTGAGAGTTCGAGTCTCTCCGTCCGCACCAAGAACATCCTTCCTATGTGGAGGGATGTTGTTGTTTTTGCCCTCATTTTCCAGTACCCTTTCTTTACTATGTCTTTAGGATTTTCCCGCGGTTTCCGCTTTGGTTTGTACGGCCTTGCCGTGTTTATTCTTGCGGCAAGCATGTATGCGCTTGCGAAGCCAAGCCTCAGTGGCGGCATTCCTGCGGTTTCAGAGGCCGACCATGTAAAAGGCACCTCTGAAGCGTCTGTTACGCTCGTAGAATATTCCGACTTTCAATGTCCTGCGTGTAAGGCATTCCAACCTGTTCTTGAAGATGTGCTCGCGACGTATGGCGATCAAGTACGCCTTGTCTACCGCCACTTTCCTCTTTACACCATCCATCCAAATGCCGAAGCTGCAGCCATTGCATCCGAGGCTGCTGCAAACCAAGGAAAGTTTTGGGAAATGCATGACCTGCTCTTTGACCGCCAGGCAGACTGGGAAACCCTTCCCAATCCCCAAGATCTTTTCGTTGCGTATGCAGAACTTCTTGGTCTCAACACCGAGCAGTTTCGAGCAGATCTTACCAACGGCGCCACAAGAGATCGGGTGCGTCTTGATGTAAATTCGGGAAATGCGGCAAATATTTCCGCCACCCCTACCCTCTATCTTAACGGCACTGCCCTCACCTTCCCTCGCACCGAAAGCCCGCTGACGTATCTTAAGACGCAAATCGACGCTCTTCTCGCAAACCAACCCCAAGCTTCCTCAGAAGCTCCTACCGAATAATTACGACGTATGTCTTTGCCAAAATGGGCGCCGCTCATTCCCATCGTCGCGTTCATCGGCCTCGCCGATGCGCTTTACCTTACCCTCAATCACTACTTCGGCGTCCCTTTGGCATGCGGTCCTCTTTCGGGATGCGATACGGTCACCTCGAGCGTCTATTCAATCGTTCTCGGCATTCCCGTCGCACTCTTTGGCGTCCTTTACTATCTCGCCATGTTCTTCGGCATGCTCTTTGCTCTTGAATATCAGTCGGCCATTTATTTTAGACTCTTCTGCCTGTTCTCTCTTGCTGGACTCATTGCGTCTGGATGGTTTGTCTTTGTCATGGCCGTTCTTCTCCAAGCCTGGTGCACCTACTGTCTCGTTTCCGCGTTTACTTCTACGCTCCTTTTCCTCTTGAGTATGTTTGCACTTTCCACCCTGAAACGTACCCCGCCCCCCTCTGTTTCTTCCGAGGAACCGAAAGGCTCTCAGGTATAAATAAAAACAGATGGATGTTATCCATCTGTTTTTATTTATACGACAAATTTTCTCTCTCTTCCCGTGATTACCCGCAATCTTCCTGGAAGCGTTTTGAAGGAAAACTCTTGTGCGGTTATTTTCGTTCCGTCCGCTTGCAGCGTTACCTGTTTTGGCGCGTACACTCGCATGTTTGCCACGTGTACCTTTCCTATGTCCTGCTTCTTTCCAAATAAAGACAGTCGCGCGATCCGGGTTACGAGCGTGATCTTTCCATCGGTAGGACTTACCACTCCAATATCCGGCTGTTCTGCGGAGAGATTCACGAAGCAGAACTGTGTCCTTCGCTTTACTGAAAGCGTATACCGATCTTCGCACGAAACGACGCACCCTGTCCCGTCCATAATCGCCTCGTGCAAAAACTTTCTTCCATTTACTTCCCCGATATCCAGATCTTCAACCAGGCGTGCGGAGAGGATATCGCACGCAGCAGCGCCTTGCGGTACACCTAAAAGCTCTGCAAAGGGATTATCAGGAGTGATCGGGATATACCCAACTACCGTCCTTGTTTCTTCGACGGCATTTAACACTTTCTCTAGGGTCGCATCATTTCCTACCGCTACGATTGTTTTTACTCCTTTACGGATTTCCTGGTGAAGCACTTGCTGTGCATCACGAAAAAAAGCAAGCCGGATGACATTTCCGGTTATTCCCAGGTCGGTCAGACGCGTTTCTATGAGACTAATGTCCCGTTCGTACCGCCGGTCCTGCAGAAAATCGTCGTACACGTAGACGTACATAGGGAAGCGCATTCTCCTTCCCCGCTTTACTCTTCTGTCTCAACCGCTCTCTTGCCTTTCTTTCCTCCCGTGGCAAGTTGCGCCACTTCTTCTCCCATGCGAACGGTACCGTTTACTTGCGCACCTGCACCCACGGAGAGCACATCCACCGCCAAATCTCCCGTGAATTTTGACGTTGGCATGAGTTCAAGCTTTCCAAGAATATGCATCGTTCCTCGCACTTCTCCAGATACAATGGCGTTCTGCGCACGAATATCCGCCTCTACCTTTGCCGCATCTCCAATACGCAAATCTCCTGCCGTGGTAATCGTTCCCCGTACTTCACCCTCAATAACGATATCTCCTTCTGCAATGAATTCACCTTCAATGCGGACCCCTTGTGCAATAATTGTTTCGTTGTAGTTATTTTTTGCCATAGGAATGAATAGAGTGTGTTACATTTCTTCGATTGCCGCAATGCCAAGTAATCCTAGTGCATTGGTAAGCGTTTGACGGATCGCTCCGCAAAGCGCAAGACGTTCAGTGGTTCCTTCATGGTCATCGTCAGCCAATACCCGAACCGACTCATAGTACCGCGCGTAGGTTTGCGCCAGTTCAAAGGCATATTGCGCAATCACTGAAGGCTTCAGATGCAGCCCCGCTTGCAAAACCACTTCAGGATATTTCGCAATTTTTCCTACCAGCTCACGTTCGAGAGGGTGCTTGAGATGAGTTATGGTCTTTGCAGGTTTTACAAATGCCTTTCGCAAAATACTTGAGATACGCGCAATGGTGTACATCACGTAGGGACCCGTGAATCCTTCTGTTGCCATTGCGTCATCCATGGAAAAGGTGATGACCTTGTCTGGATCTTGCTTGAGCATGCCAAATTTAATCGATGCAAAAAGGAGAGCTCGTGCCGTTTTTTGCACTTGCTTTTCTTTCCAGTCCGCATGCCTGCTCCGGATTGCCTCTTCGAGCTTCTCGAGCATTGCATCCCGAATATCACTCCACCGCACAATGTTTCCCTTTCGAGAGCTCATTGCTCCCTCGGGAAGCGTGACGAACTCATAAGGCAAGTGCACGATTTCTCGAGAGAAGTCCATGCGCTTGAGTGTTGCAATGAGTTGTTTAAATGCTAACGATTGTCGTACGTCTACAACAATAATGAGGCGGTCAGCATGGTAGTTTTCTTCTTTTTTATAAGCGAGTGCGAGATCTTTCGCGTTGTAGAGGAGGGTGCCATCGGTTTTTCTGAGAAGATTTACCCCCAATCCCTCTTTCTCCAAGTCGACAATCGCCGCTCCTTCTGACATCTTTGCGATACCACTGGTCAGCAGCTTCTTCACGATGTTGTGCGTTTCATCAATGAGCTCGTGCTCAACATAGGTGTGTGCGAGCTCTAATCCAAACTCTGCATATACCTCTCGAAGATTATCCATGGACCACTTCTGCGTCTTCTTCCAAAGAGGCACATGGGCGCCCTCCATATTCTCCAACTGACGCTGTATTTCTGAAACTTCTGCACGCTTTGATTCGTCAGCTTCAAGTGCTGCAGTTGCCTCAGTATATACACGGCCTAAAAAGTTCAGATAATCTCCTTCTGGCTGCACGTCGGGATAAAGCGTCGTCATTCCCCACAAACAGCGTGCGACGTTATTTCCGAGATCATTAATGTAGGCCACGGGAATGACTTCATATCCATTTGCCCGCATGATTTCTACGGTAGCCTGACCCAATGCCAGGTTCCGCAAGTGCCCTACGTGGACCTCCTTGTGCGTATTCAGGTTTGCGTATTCCACCATGACCTTTCTTCCCTTCCCCGTTCCTCCTTTTCCGTACCGACTCTTCTGGGAGAGCACGTCGCGCACCGTTGCCGCCCCAAAAGCATCTGCATTGAATACAAAGTTTACATAGGGTCCCACGGCATGAATGCGTGCAATAAGTTCTGAAGGGCCCATTTTCGCCGCCAGTTCTGTCGCGATTTCTACCGGGTTTCTTCCCATGCCCTTTGCAAGCTGAAAGCACGGAAAACTCAAGTCTCCATACTCAGGCTTTGGAGGCTCTGCGAGCATGTCGGCGGTTACGGTAAACCCTTTGCCGATGTGTTTCTTGAGACTCGTAAGAGCTTCTTTTTTTGCTTGTTGAAGTGCGTACATAGGGGGAGTGAGGGGAGTATGGGGAGTGAGGTGCACTGCCTTACACGCTCTCTTTCACTAATCTCACAAAGCTGCGCTTTCCCTTTTGAAGAACGAGGGGGAGCGTTGATGCGTCGAGCGTTGCGGCAACGTCTGAAACGACGTTTTCACCAAGCTTTACGCCGCCTTGTTCAATAAGCTGGCGTGCGTTTGTTTTTGATGTGGCAAGTTTTGTGTTCACGAGAATGTCTACAATGGACATTCCGTCTTCAACCTTTACTTCATCCATTTCTTCTGGGAGTGCATGTTTTTGAAAAACGTTCACAAAGTGCTCGCGAGCTTTTTGCGCGGCATCTTGACCGTGATACATGCGCACCACTTCTTCTGCGAGTTCCATTTTTATATTGCGAGGATTTTCACCTTGCTCAAGGCGCGCCTTACTATTGCTCAGTATCTCTTCGCTTGCGTCGAGCACGTGTGCAAAATATGGCACGATCATGCTATCACCCATCGCCATAATCTTTCCGAACATATCTTCCGGAGTATCATCGATTGCGATCATTCCTCCTTCTGACTTGCTCATCTTTTTCCCTTCTTCATTCGTGAGGAGCTTTACTGCGACAACAAATTTTTCTTTTGGTTTATGACCAAGCACGCCTGCTTTCATGAGGGTACGACCGGCAAGCATGTTAAACGTTTGATCGTTTCCGCCGATTTCAATATCAACCTCCATTGCTACAGAATCGAAGCCCTGCATGAGTGGGTACATGAATTCATGCAGGCCAATAGGCCTTTCTTCGTTCCAGCGCTTCTCGAACATGTCACGTTCCATCATTTGCTGAACGGTGAATTGCGACGTGAGTTCGAGGACGTCTTTAAATGAAAGCTTCGCGAGCCATTCGTCGTTGAACATGAGCTTTGCAGGATTCTCGCCGTCAAAGCGGATAATCTTTGCCGCTTGTTCTTTGTAGGTTTTCGCATTTGCCATGACCTCTTCTGCAGTCAGTTGCTTTCGCGTTGCTGACTTGTCCGTAGGATCGCCGATCATGGCCGTGAAAGAGCCGATCAGCAAAATAACTTCGTGTCCGAGATCTTGAAACTCACGCAACTTTTTGAATTGCATGGCGTGTCCAATGTGCAAATGTGGTGACGTTGGATCAACCCCTACGTAGAGACGAAGCTTTTTTCCCGATTTCAACACTTCGCGAAGCGCATCTGCCGTGGGGTAAATGCGTTCGACGTTATGGGTAAGGGCTTTTTCAATTGCTTTGGGATCCATATTTTTTCTTGTTGACGCTGGATTCCGGGTCAAGCCCAGAATGACCAGTCTATTGTGCCACAGTTGCAAGTTCGCGACGAAGAGCCTCGAGGCGCACTTCTGCATCAGCGAGCTTTTGTTTTTCTTGAGTTACGACCGCCTCAGGAGCGCGCGCAATAAAGTCCGCGTTCTCGAGTTTTGCGGAGAGTTGTGTAACAAATTTCTCTACAGATGCGATCTCTTTTTCAAGGCGTTCACGCTCTTTAGCAAAATCCACCATTCCTGCAAGCGGAATTGCGATGGTCATATTCCCCACTACCGCCTTGGCAACGCCTGCTGATGGAATTTCGTCTACGGATTCGATGGTGACGCGAGCCATTTTTTCGATGGCGATAATGTTTTCTGCGTGAGACGCCATAAATAGCGTCTGTACATTTGCCACAATCTGCGTTTTTTGATCTACCTTATATTGCGCTCGAATATTGCGAATTGTCGTAATGATTTCTTGTACTTCGATAAATTTCTTTTCCGCTTCTTCATTTACGAACGATTTCAGCGCAGAAACATCTGGCCACTGTGCAACAACGATCAAACCGTTATTCCACTGCTTGTATACCTCTTCGGTTACAAACGGCATGAATGGATGCCACATGATGAGGAGGCGCTCAAGAATAAAGAGCAACATCTCTTCTTTTTCTCCTTCTGCTTTTGCAACCTCGAGATACCAGTCCGCAAACTCTCCCCATGTAAAATCACGGAGGATTTCTCCTGCCAATGAGAGGTCATACGTCTCCTGCATACGCGTCACCTTTTCAACAACCGTTGCAAAACGAGAAAGAATCCACTGATCAGCAAGGGTTTTTGGCGTGACCGATTCTACATGACGAATTTCCGCAACTCCTCCAAGGACAAAGCGAGAAATATTCCAGAGCTTGTTTGTAAAGTTGCGGAAGCCAGCAATTTTTTCCTCGGAAAGCTTCATGTCATTTCCTGGAGAGCTTCCAAGTACGAGGGAGAGACGCGTTGCGTCTGCACCGTACTTTTCGATCATCGTAAGCGGATCGATGATGTTTCCGAGCGACTTACTCATCTTTCTTCCCTGTTCATCGCGTACAAGTCCGTGCAGGTACACCGTCTTGAACGGAATGTCGTTCACGAGATACGTAGACATGAGGATCATGCGCGCAACCCAGAAGAACAAAATGTCGTATCCGGTTTCGAGCACGGAGGTTGGATGGTACAGCTTGAGATCTTCTGCGTTTTCGTTTGGCCAGCCGAGCGTAGAGAATGTCCAAAGACCTGAAGAGAACCAGGTATCGAGCGTGTCTTCATCTTGGGTCCATCCTTCCCCTTCGGGAGCCTCTCCTACGACTATTTCTTCGTTGCGGTACCAAACGGGAATACGATGACCAAACCAAATCTGGCGGCTAATACACCAGTCGCGGAGATTATCAATCCAATGGAAGTAGGTGCGTTCAAAGCGATCGGGGAGAATTTCAACCTTCTTACTACGTACCGCGTCTTGCATGAGCGACTTAAGCGTCACCATCTTTCCGTCGCGCTCGAATTCTTTGTTTACGTTTACAAACCACTGAAGCTTGGGAAGAGGCTCGATCACTCCCCCTGTACGCTCTGCCGTGGAGAGATTCTGCATGGTTTTTTCTTCATTTTGAAGCAATCCTTCTTTTTTGAGCCATTCAACCCCCGCTTCACGCGCTTCTTTTGTGGTCATGCCTGCAAGCATTCCTGCGTTTGGCATCATGCGCGCGTTTTCATCAATCACCTGCTTCATTTCCAAGCCATGACGCTGGGCAATTTCTGCGTCGATGGTGCTGTGTGCCGGCGTTACGCCAAGCGCGCCCGTTCCAAATGCAGGATCAACCGATTCATCAGCAACGACTTTTACCGAAATTTTTGCTCCGGCAAATTCCATATCGAATGTTCTTCCTACGTATTGTGCGTAACGCTCATCTGAAGGATGTACGGCAACCGCAGTATCTCCCACTTTTGTTTCGGGACGAGTGGTGGAAATGGCAATAGGAAAATCTTTGCTGTAGGTGAAGGTATACAGCATGGCTTCGACCTCTTTATAAACAATTTCATCATCAGCGATCGTGGTTTGTCCGACAGGGTCCCAGTTAATAACACGATTTCCTCGATAAATAAGACCGTCGTCGTACATGCGCTTGAAGGCCGTGTTTACCGCGAGATTGCGCGCATCGTCGAGCGTGTACGCTTCGCGACTCCAGTCTACTGAGGAGCCCATTTTCTTTACCTGGTTCACGATCGTGTCATGACTTTCTTGCGCAAAGGCACGCACGCGATCCAAAAATGCTTCACGTCCAAGATCATGACGAGACTTTCCCCCCTCTTCTTTGATGATTTTTTCTACCTTCGACTGCGTTGCGATTGCCGCATGGTCAGTACCCGGAAGCCAGAGCGCTTTCTTTCCTTGCAAACGCGCAAAACGCACCATCGCATCTTCAATGGCGAGCATGGTTGCATGCCCCATATGCAATGTTCCCGTCACGTTTGGTGGAGGCAGCACAATCGTGAAAGACTCCGTCCGGTTACCTGGAAGGTTATCAGGATTGAAATAGCCGCTTTCGAGCCAAGCTTGGTAAATGGCATCCTCGATGCCTTGTGGCTCGTACGCTTTTCCCATGGACTGCAGATCTGACATAGTGGATAGAGTGTAACGAATCGTGTGTTTTGTGTCACCTGAGCCGCTTTATAAAAAAGAGCTGCGGCATTTTTTCGCCAACCTTCCTTCTTCCCACAGAAATGCTTGACTCCGGGGGTCCGTCTTTGTACCTTTCCCCCTTATCTTCCTCCTGTGGCAAAAGATATTCTGACTCAATGGAAAGATGCCATTTGGGGCGCTGAGCGTCCACTTTTCGTGCTCCCTCGAAGTGTTGATACGGACATGTTTGCCGCAGCTTGCGCTCTTGGGCATGCCCTGCAGCAAACCGGGCGTACGGTTACTTTGCTGTGTCCGAGAACCATGAGTACTCATGCAGAATTTCTCATTGGCTCCCTTGTCGTTAAGCGTTCTCTTGAAGAAATCCGGACATATACGTGCACCCTTCCTTCTGCACTTGTCGTTTCGCAGGTGACTCATGAGCTTCTCCCTACGGGCGGAGGAAATATCACCCTCCATCTGGAGCACCCCCTCCCCTCTCCGGCACTTCCCCAACTCCATTTCTCCACTACACTCCCCCCTTTTGATCGCCTCATTGTTTTTGGCGCACAAGATCTTTCTGAAGTTGCTCCTCTTTTTGGCGATGCTCATGCTCTTCTCGCTCAAACACCTCTTGCTACCCTCAGTTGGCAGCCTGCCACGGAGCCTTTTGGGCGTTGGAATATTGTTTACGAACAAGCTACGACTCTTTCAGAAGTAGTTGCCGGACTCCTTCGAGACCTTTCCCCCGAGAGCTTAAAGGATCATGTCGCGACGTGTGCGCTCGCAGGAATTATTGCAAAAACGAAGCATTTTCGTTCTGAACTTGTCACTCCTTCCCTGCTCAATATGTGCGCAGACCTCGTTGCAGCAGGTGCAGATCGACTCAAGATCATTGAAGAGCTCTATCGAACTCGCTCGGTAGATACTCTCCGGCTTTGGGGTGCCGCCTGCTCTCGTTTGCAAGAAATTGTTCCCGGAATTCTTTCTTCGGAAATTACCGAAGAGGATTTTCTCCGCACGCATACCACTTCCGAAGCACTTCAAGATATCGCACAGGAGGTACTTCAGAGTAGTGAAAAAACACACGAAGTCCTCTTCTTCTATCATGAGCGCGACATCCTTCACGCACGGGTTGTTGCAAAACGTCCTTTTGATGCGAGAACTTTTATCGGCGCGCTCCGTACTGAAGGAACGCGCGAATCAGCAGTTCACATTTTTGAAAAAGAGACTTCGAGCAGTCACATTATCGAGCAGCTTCGGAAAGCAGCATCGTAAACTCTGCTATACTTTCTCCATGCTTGCTCCGTGGATTTCTCCCCTGCCTCCCGTAGATCGAGTGGGATATCACATTGCACACACGCCTGAATTTGCGTGGGTCTTTCGTTTTTTGCGCGCATTTCCACGCACATCCGCCGCCCTTGTAGGAAGCACCGTTCGCGATGCGATCATGGGTCGTCTTCCTCATACTGGACACCTTCTTATTACTCACCTTTCTCCTGCTCGGGCACAGGCATGGCTTCATACCTCTCCTGCTCCTTCTTTTTTACAGGTCACCTTTTCTCCTCGACCCATAAGCGCCTTTCTTGCTTCGCAGGTTTTTACCCCCGATGCACTTGCTTATGATATTGGGCGAGGCATCCTTCATGATCCTTTTGATGGCATGAGCTCGTTGCAACAGGGTCTTCTTACCACCGTTCCCGATCCCTCCGCGCATTTCAGGCAATCCCCTGAAGATGCTTTTGCTGCACTCCGCTTAAGCGCTCAGCTTGGCCTTTCCCCAAGTCCGAGAGTCTGGAAGGCGGCCATTCAGCATCTCCCCCGAGTCAATCACCTCACCACCGACGAGCAAGGCTTTGCCACGTACCGCACCCCTCGTCACCATCTTGTGCGGGAAGGGCTTCTTGCGCTCAAGCACGGACTGTATGGTTGGGAGCTCTTTTCTCGTGCTCGCGCCGTCCCCTTCTCCTTCCCTCATCTTCGTGATTCCGAAGACCATGAGCAAGCATCTTCCCATGTCGCCGGTATCCATGACGACCAGGTACGCTCACGTTATGGTGCTACCCCGCTTTCTGACACCCTTACCGCGGCTGCGCTTTTCAATCATCATCACGACCGCGCTCGACACTATGACCTCCATGCTCATCACATGAGCCATCACCATGTTTCGCATCCCCGTCTCTCTTTCTCTCGACCCACCGTTACTCAAACGCTCGCAAAAGCCCAAGCGCTTCTTACGGAGAATCCTTCTCTTTGGCCGCTCTCCCGTACCGAAAAAGTGCTCATGGGCCCTCAGGGAGCAGAAGCAATCGCCCTTGCACACCTTGCGACACTGCATGACCGTTCCCTCAGAGAACAATCAACGCATATTGCCCGCGCCGCCCTCACTCGCGACCAGCTCGTTCGCGACGTTCGCCCTATTCCTCTTCTTCGTGGACGCGATCTTCTTCCTCTTGGCCTCTCGTCGGGACCCCATCTTCGCTCTTATCTTAACCGCGTACGGGATGAACAGCTCAAAGGCGATCTTCACACTCGAGAAGATGCCCTTCATTTCGTGCGTACGCTTGTTCGCCAGCAGCTCTAGCTTTCCTTTGCGTTGACGTTCGCTTTTCCAAACGCTATACTCTTGCCCGGTTCCTGCCTTTATTTCGCGGGCGATTAGCTCAGTTGGTTAGAGCGTCACATTGACATTGTGAAGGTCAGAAGTTCGAGTCTTCTATCGCCCACCAAAAAACCGCTTCCTTTTGAGAAGCGGTTTTTTGCTACTTTCGCTCTTCTGACCTTCGAAAAATGAGCATCATGCTCAATCCCACGGCCATGAGCAGGAGGAACCAAAGTATTCCTGAGGAAAATACTCCGCTTTCCCCACAAAGAAAAATAAGCTGAAAAGCATCCCCTATCGTCTCTCCTCGCTCAGTACAGCTTGAGGATTGAGCAAGTATCTGGCTTCCCATCCATGCCGCCCCATACGCTGCACTCATACTGAGTAAGGTAAAAAAGCAGCTGAATCGCGCCTTGTGGACATGGAGAAACCGTGTCATCGAAATGATGGAAAATATCACGCCACCACCAATCCAATACGCACCAAACCAGAACATTATCAAAGCAAGCATGACTACTGACGAAGAAAGTTCGCCTTCCATAGGTTATAGAATGGAGTACGCCAGATAAGACATGAGCCCCGTTCCCAATGCCGCAATGACCAGCGCAAATGAGAGCATATACAATGCCTGGCTCTCTTCGTGGTGCGCGAGCCATGCAATAAAGCCCGCAAGCGCTAGACAAATCACTGGAAGAAACATCATATAGGAAAGTATAGCAAGAAGAGCGCGAAGGGATTTTACGTGAAAACGTGGGGATCTCGGGGGAATAGTGATCTGAAAACCTTTTTATTTCGAGGGATTTTTTACTCCGAAGAGGGAGGATTACCGATGCGTACTTACCGGTACGACGAGGCAACCGGACCGATGAGGGCAAAAAAGCACCGAAATAAAAAGGTTTCCCTTTGGTAGGCCTGCCTGGATTCGAACCAGGGACCGCCGAGGTATAAGCTCGGAGCTCTAACCAACTGAGCTACAGGCCCATACATTTGCCACCCAAGTTTGTCCCTGGCGGTGTCGTGGGTCCCGACTGACTTCGTCAACGTCCATATAGGGGACGTCTCCTTGTCAGTCACCCACTCCTAGCCAGGAACAAACTTAGTGGCAAATGCATCGCTTCTTCATCACACGTCTCGCTTTTTTCATTTTTTTTACAACTGAACGAACTTAGTACCAAATCTGCTTATCACGTTGTATCAGACGGGTCGAGGTACGCCTTGACGACCTTCCTCGCCCTTCCTTGAAGCTGACTAAACTTCGTAGCAACTTCTCAAAACTCCCCCACTATAGCTCAAAGCCGTTCTTTCTGCCATACTTGCCCCATGAAAACCTTTCATCCCTCTCAACCCGAGCCTACTCGGCTCGACATTGTGCTTGCTGCCTTCTTAGCAGTGAGTCGGTCCCAAGCCCAAAAGCGTATCGCTCAAGGCGATATCCGTATCAATGGAACTCCCGCTTCTTCGGCGCATGCTTTGGTATCTTCGTCTGATACGATCGAGGTTACAGAAGCCCCTTTGCCTTCCGCGGAACCGCTTCCCCTTCCTCCTCTTACTATTCTCTATGAGGATGCAGATGTCGTGGTGGCAGAAAAAGCAGCGGGCGTACTCGTCCATCCTACCGGCGCCCAAGGCGCTCAAGAGCCTACCCTCATGGATGCAGTTATGACTCACTTTCCTCCCTTAGCTGGGGTGGGCGGTGATGCGCTGCGCTCCGGAGTCGTTCATCGCCTGGACCGTGAGGCTTCAGGGGTGCTTATTTTCGCCAAACATGATAAGGCGCATGCTTTTTTGAAGGAGCAGTTTAAGCAGCGTCTCACTAAAAAACTTTACGACGTTCTCGTGCTTGGTCGCGTGAAAGATGCGCACGGGACCATTACTTTCCCGATTGCTCGTTCCGCTCATCGAGGACGCATGGCTGCCCGACCCCTTTCTCAAGAGGGCAAAGATGCCATTACCCATTACGATGTCGTGCAGCATTACTCCTCTTCCACTCTTCTGCGCGTACATATTGAAACCGGTCGTACGCATCAGATTCGTGCTCATTTTTTTGCGCTCGGCCATCCTGTCGCGGGCGACACGCTGTATGTACAGCGCAATCTCAAGCAGCTGAATCTGGGAAGACTTTTCCTCCATGCCGCCGAATTGCATCTCACTCTCCCGAATGGACAAGAGGCCATCTTCGCCTCTCCTCTTCCTCCCGACTTGCGCCAATTTCTTGAAGGACTCAAGCCCATGCCTTTATCTGCCGTATGATCATTACGCTTGCCGGCCTCTCTGGGGCTGGAAAATCTACCGTCAAAAAAATTCTTGCCGACCGATTAGGATGGAAATCTTATTCCATGGGTGACATGCGCGGTGCATACGCACAAGAGCACGGAATGACCATTGATGAACTCAATGCTCTGGGCATGGAAGATCCTCAAACCGATGCGCTTGTGGATGAATTCCAAAAAGAACTCGGTGCACGAGAGGATAACTTTATTCTTGACGGCTGGCTCTCTTGGTATTTTATTCCGCAAAGTATTAAGGTCTTTTTAGACATTGACCCTGTCGAAGGAGCTCGACGCCTTTTTCGTGAGCAGCAGGATCACCCTGACCATCGTCAGGATGAGCGAAAATACCGCGATATTGCCGATGTTCAAGAAACGCTTGCCCAGCGCGTCACGCAGAATCAGCAACGATATCAAAAGTGGTATGGGGTCGATTTTCTCGATCCTGCTCATTACGATTTGCGCATTGATACCACCCCCCTGACGCCCGAGGAGGTAGCGGACCGCATCATGACCTATATTTCCTCGCGCGCTTGACGGTTTTTTGGTTTTTGGCTACCATTGGCGCATTCTTTTTTGGGAAATTCCCTCTTCAATATGGCACAAGTAAAAGACTACGCAGCACTTGAACCTTCCGCTATTACTCCTGGGCAGGTTCTTCGCATTCATGAAAAGATCGTTGATATTGGCGCAAAAGGCGAAAAGCGTGAACGCGTCCAGATTTTCGAAGGCCTTGTTCTTGCTGTTCGCGGCGCAGGCCTTTCCAAGACCTTCACGATTCGCAAGGAAAGCAACGGATATGGGGTTGAGAAAATCTTCCCGGTCACCACGCCTTCCATTGCAAAGATCGAATTGGTTAAGGCTTACCGCACCCGTCGTGCGCGTCTCACCTTCATCAAGGACTTTGCTCGTAAGTTGAAGGAAATTGTTGTTGCAAAGGCGTAATAAAAAACTTCCTCGGGAAACCGAGGAAGTTTTTTATTTTATGGCGTTAGGGTTACCGATCCTGAACATGCATAGTCATCAAATACATCGAATGCACCAAATCCTGTAAAGTTATCAAACACATCTTGTACCCAATTTGAGTCTACAAATCTACAGCTTCCTTGCTTCACCTCTCCTTTATCGGCCAATTTACATGCGTCTTGCTCACACATCGAACCAAACACGTTCTTAAAGTCTTCAATTTGATCAGCAGATCCATAGTTGAGAATGTCCGCGATTCCGCCGCTTAAATCAACTCCATATGAATCAGCTTCGACATATTCATATGCTCCGCATCCATCTTCTAAGTCTGAAGCGACATCCTCGAGGAAGTAGCAATCAATATAGGTCCTTCCTTCCGTATAGAGAGCTACGCATTCATCTGCTCCTACTCCGTCTGCTCCAGAAAATTCAGAGAAGTCATCATCAAAATAGCAACTATATACATGCTTGTCATTCGTCGCTCTCTTTTGCGCTTGTGAAGCTATTTGCGAACATACTGACGATGACGCCGTGAGACCGGTAGCAGAATTTAATGCTGATACCTCTGCACATGAAACACACGTCCCCCCACTATTATCTCCTTTGATCACGCAGGATTTGCTCTTATCGTCACAGCCGCTATACATACAATCATCTCCCACTTCGGGAGGATTTGCGATGTTGAGGTTAATTTCATCATCTCCGCTTATCGTTCCCTTCTGCCCACACGTGCCGCTGATTTTCCCGTCGCTTGGGCATGTACCGTCAATGCAAAATCCATATCCAAACAACGCCTCACACGTTGTGGCGTCATCAACCATCACCGCCTTTTTTACCAATGGGGGTCTGAGTTCATTAAATCGAGTAAGGCGAGGATCTATAAGGTACGCGATGGCATATACCGACATGAGCAAAATGATCGCCGTGGCGGTATTGGCCATGCGGCCCTTTGCCTTTGCTACCGCGTTCTTATTCCCTCCTGCGGTCATGTACTGGAATCCCGCGATCGTAAACATGAGCGCACCAAAAATCCCCGCGACAGGGATCGCATAGGTGTAAACAAGGTTTACATACGTTCCCAGGTTTGAAACCTGAGTTACCCCAAGAATAGGAACATTGAGCGTTACTGGCAGAAGTGGCCCATAGCAGTATCCCATCTCCGCCCCGGTTACCGATTGCTTGCTGCAATAGGGATTCTGATCACTCCACGTGCCTTTATACGTATCCCCCCCTATCTTTATCGGATAATCATTACACTCCTTTTCCGTCCAGCAGAGATTGCTATTCTCTGGATATGACGCTTCGTCCGCGAAGCATCCCACGTACGTCGCACCCCCATCTGCACATTCCGCAGCACAGGTGCTCGCGTCTTCTCTTCCTCCGATAGATCCTGCTCCTTGCTTCACGTCTCCACAAAAGCATTCACAGCTCGCTGCAATTGCTTGCGGAGCAAAAGATATTCCCCAAAAAAACATCGCAACGACGAGTGCTATTCCTTTACTGAGCCAACGATTGTGCCGCTTCATACAAAATGCCATACGGGACTGCCCCTTCAATTTTTACTCCGTTTACGAACAATGTAGGGGTGGAAGTTACTCCCGCCGCAACACCGTCAGCGATGTCACCTGCGACCTCATTCTCGTAAAAATCTGATTCCATGCATTGGATATATGTCCGTTTCTCCAAACCTGCCGAGAGGGCATACTGCAACAGATTTTCTTCCGTAAATTCCCCCGAGCTTTTATTGAGGAGCCTATACATTTCCTCATACTTTCCCTGCTCAGACGCGCATTCCGCTGCCATTGCTGCCTTATCTGCCCCTGGATGGAGGTCGGTGAGGGGAAAATCTCGCATGATCACCCTTACTTTATCGCCCATATTACGTGCGATCGCTTCTAGCGCGTAACTTTCTTCTTGGGAATAGGGGCAGCCGAAGTCCGAGAAGGCAACGATCGTGATGGGAGCATCCGCGGGGCCAAGCACCGGATCGTCCTCGGTTGCGAGCTCTCCACTCCCCTCGCTTTGTCTTGCCAACGCCGCAAGACGAGTTGCCGTAGCCTGGGTCGCATCGTATTTTTCCATGGGCAATAACTCTCCCGAGCGGAAATCCCGATAATAGGCAAAAATTTTCCAGGCAAACCCCCCCACCCCCACAAACACCAATACAAATACGAAGGTTACAAGTGCTTTTACATAAGAAAATGCATGCCTGGGCCCTCCTTCCATATAGAAAAAGTATACCATCCCCTAAAATTCGTTCATCTTTACGCCCCCTCTCAGATTTGGTACACTCTCTTCGATATGATTTTGGATGTTATCCTTCTTATTCTCAGCGTACTTCTTTGTGGCGCTATCCTTCTTCAAGCTCGCGGTACCGACGCAGGGCTCGCATTTGGCGGAGATGGCAGCATGTATCGCACTCGCCGCGGCATTGAGAAATCTCTCCATGTAGGCACCATTGTCCTTGCGGTACTCTTCTTTGTTACCGCGCTCTTGAACATGTTGTTTACTTGGTAAACGCACGTTCTCTGCTTCGCTCTCTTTTTTCACGCCTGGTTTCTCGAAAAAACGCCGGATCTCAATCGGGCGAACATTTGTCTCTTCGGCAGGTCAGCGCCATGAAAGGCGGTAGGTACCTTCCTCGTTTTTCTCAAATTCAACAGTTCCCTCGCATTCTTTCTTCCCTTGAGAAGCGCCTTTTCACCGCTGGGCTCGCGCTTTTCATATTAGGATCCGTCTTTCTCCTCATTGGAGGTTTTTCTCATTTTTTTGTTACCGTCCCTCAGCGCGGAGGCACGCTTACGGAAGGCATGCTCGGATATCCCCAGCTCATCAATCCCCTCTATGCCGATGCGAATACCGTTGATCGTGAGCTGACCTCGCTTATTTATAGTGGCCTTCTTATTTACAATCCCACCTCCGATGCTCTTGAGCCTCATTTAGCGGAATCCTGGTCTTTAAGCGAAGATGAGAAAATGTACACTTTTACTCTCCGACAAGACGTTACTTGGCATGACGGAGAACCTTTTAGCGCATACGATGTCATTTTCACTTATTCTGCGCTCCAAAATGCCGCATACGGCAGTCCACTCTTTGATGCTTATCAAAATATTATTATTTCCCAGGTAGATGATCGTACGCTTACCTTTACGCTTGCCGAGCCTTACGCAGCATTTCCCGAACTTCTCACGGTAGGCATCCTTCCCGCCCACCTCTGGGAAGAAATAGCGCCTGCAAATGCTCGTCTCGTTGCGCTCAACCTCAAGCCGGTTGGCACTGGTCCTTATCTTCTCGAAAAAACAAGCAAAGATTCTCGGGGTATTATTCGCAGCATCACTCTTCAAACTTTCGATGAGTATCTCGGCATCCGCCCTTACCTCGATGAGATTATCGTTAAGTTCTTCTCAAACACCACGGACATCATGCAGGCGCTCCAGACAAAGCGCATCGATGCCACCGCTACTCTTTCTCTTACCGAAGCCCTCACCTTACAGGATGACAACGCACTTCGCATCACCCCCCTCCCGCTCTCTCAATACGTAGGGGCATTCTTCAATACACAAAAGGATCCGCTTAAGTCACTTGAAATCCGCAAGGCCCTCACCCTCTCACTTGATATTCCCGCCATCACCGCAGATGCAACAGGAAATCTGGGGCAGCCCACGGGATTCGCCCTGCCAGGCTTTCCTGCTACCGCCGCGAGCGTTCAGGATACTCAAACTGCCAGCCTCATCTTAGAAGAAGCTGGGTGGTCTCTCAACGAGAACGGCAAGCGTACTCAAGGAAACAATGAGCTCACCCTTACTATCACCACCGCAGAACGCCCCGAGCTTCTGCGCGCCGCGGAAAAGGTAGCGGAAAACTGGAGATCTTTAGGCATTACCGTCACGGTCTCCCCCCTCTCCTACGCTGGCATTGCCACCGCTCTTCAAGAAAAGACCTACGATGTTCTTCTTGCCGCGGAGCAATATGGCATTATTGCCGATCCTTATCCATTCTGGCACTCCACAGGAAAGAATGCCGGCGGTCTCAATATGAGCCTCTTCTCGACTTCAGCAGCGGATACGGCGGTCAGTACTCTTCGAACTTCTGCAAATACTGAGAAGCGTCAAGAAGCGTTCAATACGCTCAATCAAGAACTTCTTGAGCACATGCCGGTCGTTTTCCTTTTCCAAAACGCCCTTCCGCTTGTCCATACCGTGGATATCATGGGGATAACTCCTGATGCCATCCCCCATACTTCTGCGCGCTGGCTCCTGGAATCTTCATGGTATCGCCGGACGGGCCTTTCTTGGAAGTTTTGACCTTCCTCTCTTTTCATGATACGCTTTCTCGTGATTTTGCCGCGCTCTTACGCCGGCGTTTAGCGAAAAGGGATTTCGCATGGGTGCGTAGGGATTACGCTTGAGGACATGGGTATTTCTCTTGAAAAACGGATGAATTGAGGGAGGAAAGGATTTCACCTGAAAGGAAATTTTTTCCTCAATAAAGAACGTATTTTTTCACTGATAATAAGCTCACTTCTGGAGAACGGCTTTATTTCGAGGCAGTTTTTGTTCCGAAGAGGGAGGATTGCCGAGAGGTACTCATGCGTACGGCGAGGCAACCGAACCGATGAAGACAAAAAATGACCGAGATAAAGCCGTTCTCCCAACGGGCGGATGTGGCGGAATTGGCATACGCGCAGGTCTCAGAAGCCTGTCCTTTCACGAGGTTGAGGGTTCAAGTCCCTCCATCCGCACCAAATGTAAAAAGGGATTTCATATGGGAGTACGGGGATTACGCCTGGAAACGTAGGGAGTATGTATGGAAGCACGGTGAGTGAGGCGGTGGGAATGGGTTTAGTGTTTTTGTAAGTGTAGTTTCTTGAAAACTCGACTCACAAAAGTACTAAAACTTAATGATTACTTTTATTATGGGAAATTTTAAACCATTCTCACCTTCTCCTCGCGCACCGCAGGGTGGAGGAAAACCCACTGGACGCAGCAGTGGTGGACGTCCCCCTTTTAAGCGAGGCGGCTTCCGTAAAGATATGCGCCGAGGACCTGCGGCTCCCCTTACCCCTGCAGAAGTCGGGCAATCGGCTCCTCTTTTTGCGACTCCTACTGATGATAAAGTACGCGTCATTGTTCTGGGTGGTCTCGAGGAAGTCGGGATCAACTGTACGCTGATTGAGTACAAAGATGACATTATCTTGGTAGACATGGGTCTCATGTTCCCTACCGAAGAGATGCCCGGCGTTGACTATCTTATCCCAAACATGTCGTATGTTCGCGGAAAAGAAAAGAACATTCGGGGTGTTATTATCACCCACGGTCACTACGATCACATCGGTGCTATTCCTCATGTTGTACCAAAAATTGGCAACCCTACCGTGTATGCACTTCCGGTTGCTGCGGGAATTATCAATAAGCGCCAGACTGACTTTCCAGAATCGAAAGTGAATGTAAAAACACTTGGCGTAGATTCCACCATTCAGCTCGGTGTCTTTAAAGTGCACTTCTTCCACATTAACCACAACATTCCTGATTCTGTAGGTATTGTTATTGAAACGCCCAACGGCATCATCTGTCATACGGGCGACTGGAAGTACGACTTCCATCCCGTAGGCGCTCCTCCTGCAGACTTTCATAAGATGGCTCGTCTTGGCGAACAGGGAGTTACGCTTCTCATGGGCGACTCGACAAATGCTGATCGTGCCGGACACCAGAAATCAGAGAAGATTATCGGAGAAGAGCTTGAGAGCATTATTCAAAAGGCACGAGGCCGCGTTATTGTAGGCACCTTTGCCTCCCTCCTTTCACGCGTGAAGCAGATCATGGAGATCTCTGAACGTCATGGTCGCAAGATCGCGCTTGATGGCTATTCCATGAAAACAAACGTGGAAATCGCGAAGGAACTTGGCTACATCAAAGTAGCGCAACGCAGCATTATCCCTATTGAGCAAGCAAACGAACTGCCTCCTGATAAGGTTACGATTATCTGTACGGGAGCACAGGGAGAAAAAAATGCAGCCCTTTCTCGTATCGCAAACGACGAGCACCGCTTCATCAAAATCGATCGCGAAGACACCCTTATCTTCTCAAGCTCGGTGATTCCAGGAAATGAAGCGTCCGTCCAGCGCCTCAAAGATCTTCTCTACCGCAAGCGTGCACGCGTGATTCATAAAGATCTTATGGACGTTCACGCGGGTGGACACGCCATGAAGGAAGATATCAAGCTCATGCTTTCGCTCTTTAAACCCAAGTATTACATGCCTATTGAAGGAAACCACTTCCTTCTTCGGGAGAATGCTGAAGTTGCCTATTCTATGGGCTGGAGCGAAGAAAACGTCTTCGTTGCAGACAACGGACAGATCATCGAAATCTATCCTTCTGCAAAACCGGGCGTTTTGCCTGAGGCAAAGATCACCAAGGAAAAAGTTCCTACGGATCACGTCTATGTTGATGGACTTGGCGTGGGAGATATTTCCCAAGTCGTTCTGCGCGATCGTCAGGCGATGGCCGAAGACGGTATGCTCGTGGTTATCGCACAGTTCGAGCAACACACCGGTCGCCTTATTACTGAGCCTGATATTGTCAGCCGAGGTTTTATCCAGATGAAGGAGAACAAGGAATTCGTGACGAGCATGCGCCAGCACCTCGCAAAGGCACTTCATGACGTAAACCCTGCAACTCCCCTTGATCCTGAACAGGCAAAGAGCATTATCCGCGAAGAACTTGGCAAGTTCCTCTTCCAAAAGACGGAACGTCGCCCAATGATTCTTCCGGTGATTATTGAGGTATAAGGAAAAGATAGCAACAGATGAAGGCGGATTTGACAGATGCAAAGAGCTCTCTGAGATTTCAGAGAGCTCTTTTGCTATGATGTTCTTGTGCTTGAACAAGAACTCAGCCATAAGCTGATCGGAATCGCGATGCAGGTCCAGAATTTATACGGAAGTGCTCATCAAGAAATTATCTACCAAAGAGCTTTGGAAGAAATCCTTCGCAAAGAACAGATTTCCTTTCTCGCGCAACCTCGTCTCCCTGTACGATCTCCGATCTCACAAAAAATTCTTGGCTTTTATAAGCCTGATTTTTTAGTTTCTTCAAAAATTATTGTAGAAATTAAAGCGGTACCGTACCCTATAGCTAGGTTTGAACAGCAAATATCTAGCTACCTTAAAAATTCTCCTTACGAAATCGGATATCTGATTAACTTCGGGATCCACCCCCTTTATTACCGAAGATTGTTTCATACGAAGGATCGTAAGATTTCCCCGCATCCTCCCCATCCGCCATCATCTGTCTTATCTCATCTATGAAAGCACTCACCGGCATTAAGCCTACGAATCTTCTTCACCTTGGAAATTATTTTGGTGCTCTTCTTCCCGCTGTAGAAATGCAGAGGGAATACGAACTTTCCATGATGATTGCGGATTTACATGCGATTACCGTTCCACAGGATCCGCAGAAGCTTTCAGAACACATTACCTTTGTTACCGCCACCTACCTTGCTGCAGGAATCGACCCCAAAAAGACGCTTCTTTTTCAGCAATCGCAAGTACCTGCGCATGCAGAGCTTGCATGGCTTTTACAGTGCGTTGCCCGCATGGGTGAAGCTGAACGCATGACGCAGTACAAAGACAAAACTACCAAAGGCGAAATTGTTTCTGTAGGGCTTCTCACCTACCCCATTCTCATGGCTGCTGATATTTTGCTCTATGATTCTGACGTGGTTCCCGTGGGAGCTGACCAAAAGCAACACGTTGAACTTGCACGCGATCTTGCAGAGCGATTCAATCGCGATTTTGGACAAACGTTCGTGGTACCCAAGCCGGTCATGAAAAAAGAGGGTGCCAAAATTCTTGGTCTTGACGACCCGTCGAAGAAAATGAGCAAGAGTGCACCGAGTGAGAAAAACTATATTTCACTTCTCGATGACGCAGATGCTATTCGCAAGAAAATTAAATCTGCAGTGACCGATTCCACCCTGGGCATTACCTACGACGAACAACGACCGGGGCTTCACAATTTGCTCACGCTTTTTGCCCTTGCAACGGGCCAAGATGCTGAACGCATTACCCTTATCTACGCAGACAAAGGCATGAAGGATTTGAAGGAAGATGTTTCCGAAGCGATTATCGCTATGCTTTTGCCTCTTCAAGAAAAGATTCGCATACTTATGGATGACCGAGCGTACCTTGCATCGGTTGTGGCAGAAGGTAATGCGCGTGCGCATGAAATTACCGCAAGCAAAGTACAGCAGGCGAAGCAAGCGATGGGGCTTGCCCTTCAATAGGGTCAAAAAGCACATCTTTTCTCTGGAAAAACAGTCCTTTGTGGCTGTTTTTTCTTTCTTTTTCAACGATCGCTTCTCTCTCATCGAGGCTCATCCTTGATTTTTTCACCTTTTTCTGGCATAGTCATGTCACTCAAAAGCCGCTCGGGTCACTCCGACCTCTGCGCTGATGAGCGACCACCGAAGGAAAAGGACCAGCGACGTTGCAGCTCCATCACACCCCCCTCTTCCGTCGTCGCATCCCCCGCGGCAAGACCGGGAATACCGACCCGGTCAACCGCCTCCGCCGAATGGCGGAGGCGGATGCCCGCCGCATCCGCGGCATGCTCTCCAAGACCCTCTCCAGCCGAGAGCGCGATGATCTGCAGGCGCTGCGCCGCCGGCTCGTCGATCTCCTCGCGCAGATGACCGAGCGCCCGTGGGATACCCCGGTGGGAGCCCACGAGGAGATCACCGGTACGATGGCCAAGGCGCGGCGGATCTACGCCCGCGCGCCCAAGCCCGACGGTCGCCGCCGGGCCAAGCGCCCGTCGGAGCAGAAGGGCGTCCGCGCCAAGAACCGGCCTATCGAGGATGGCCCGGAGGACCACCCCGATGAAGAGAACGAGAACGATCTCGACCGAAAGATCGCAGAGATCGTCCGGCGTTCTCGAGAGCCCCGCGCGGATCCCCGAGCCGAGGCCTTCTGGGCGGCCCAAGCGGCGGCGGCCACCAACAAGTAGCCCCCCCGCGGGGGGAACCGCAACAGGCGGTCGGAGCGCACCGCGTTCCGACCGCCTCACGAACCCGTCCAGGGACTCGGCCGCAGCCGATGTCCCTGGATTTCGTTTTTATTGAAAAAAATCCCTTACGGGATTATTCTTCAGTTTCTTTTTTGCCGTATTCCGGATCATTTTCCCGCAGCCACCGATCAGCTTCGTCATGCTCATCAAGATCGGCGAACGGCTTTCTCGTCACCGTGAGGCGATCCATCTGCACTGCAGTTACCTCTGTTGGATTTACTGCTTTTCCCGTTGCTTCATCTCTTTTTTGTCCGTAAAGGTCTTCACCTTCATCAAAGAGATTGGAGTTATGGAGCTCTAGGCTATCAACCACTCTGTGCTCTTCGACCATACGGGGTGCACCGTCGGGATATCTTCTTTTCTTCATACTTCTTCTTACAATACGTTTATCTCCCCGGCTCTTCAAGACACTTCTTCACACCCTTTTCCCTATCCCCGATCTCTTTACAATTTCTCGATTTTGCGTATACTCTTGCCGCCTCATCGAGGCAAACCCCCCACTCCGGCGCCTTGACGCCGGACTGCGAGAGAACCGTGCCCCTTCCTGACATCTTCGAGGTTCTTGAGGAGGAACTGCCTCCCCCGTGGCACCCACAGCTGCGAAGCCTAAAGCTCCGCATCGGGCAGAGACCGGACAAGAGGGTGTCCGACCTGGTTCGAGAGGCTTTCTTTTACGAGCCGCGGAGGAACAAGCAACTGAGTCCATTTTTCAATGCCCGGGAAACCCGGGGGGTTCCCCTCCCCGAATACCTCGGCATGGATCCTGAAGTCCCCGAGGCAATTGCGAAAAGAGTATGGGAGCGACTCATCTCGAATTCCTCCATCGTTGGTCCGCGGAACATGAGCGCTATCGTGAAACAAGGACTCGGGCTATAAAGCCCTTCCACATCCGGGCCGCTCCTCGCAAGGAGTCGGCCCGGATCGTTGTTTTTTTAGAAAGTTCTTTATTTACTTTCCATCATTTTTTTGATACTATTTCTCGACCTGGCCAGCAAGACGATTGCCCCAAGAACTCAATCATAAGAAAGAGTGGGAGAACGTTCTTATTTTGGACTAGTTTCGGCGCGCGACGCTGCTTGGGTCGTCAAGACGTACAAAATAGTACGTCGTCGACACAAGCAAGGAGCAAGCTGAAAATAGACGAAATAAGAACGTTCTCTTGGGGAGGAAAGTCCGAACACCCTTTATGCAGCAATGCATATCGCAGAAAAGGCGTTGCTAACAGCAACCGCGCGTAAGCGTAGGGAAAGTCTCGTGCAAACGAAAGAATGCGCGGGGTCAGAACCTGCTGGAAACGGCAGGCAATGACGCAACAGAGACATTCAAGCCCGCCCTGATTCGTTCGAGCGGGCAAAAGGTGAAACGTGTGGGGTGCGCAAGCTTCCCCACTCCCTGCATGGTGACATGCAGCGGTGGCAAACCCGCCTTGGTGCAAGAGCAAATTTGGTAGCTCGCGCTGAGCATGCTGGCGACAGCATGCCAAGAGAGATGATCGTCTCCCACTTCGCTCCTTCGGAGCTTCGTCGGGAACAGAATTCGGCTTATCAGTTGACCAGGTATGAAAAAATCCGTCGAATGACGGATTTTTTCATTTCGGGCTTCCTTTTCCTGCTATACTTTCTTTATATGCGCCGCGCAGATTTAGCATTTGCTGCTCTCCTCGTTCCCCTTGATTACCTCGCGCTCCTCGCCGCCGCATCTTTTGCATACAGCTTACGTTTTGCGCCGTGGCTTACTACGTATATTCCCGTTCAATTTGCGCTTACCTATCGGGAATATATTCTCACTGCGATGGGTGTTGGCCTTATCTATCTCCTCACATTCGCTTTCTCTGGCCTGTATGCCGTACGACCAAAGGGGGGAATTCTTTCCGAGGCACTTCGCGTAGGTATTTCTTCTTCAGCGGCGATGGCGGTTGTTCTGGCGATCGCCTTCTTCTCTCGCGAACTTTTTGATTCTCGCTTTATCATGCTCGCTGCATGGGGTTTTGCTATTCTTTTTGTTTCTACAGCCCGGATTGGCGTGCGTTATATTCAAAAAGCTGTCCGTCTTTTTGGCATTGATGTCACTTCGCTTGTCGTCATTGGCAAAACAAAGACCAGTCAGAATCTTCTTCATACCCTTGCCGCGCATCCGAGTTGGGGCTATCGCGTGGCGCTCAATCTTCCTCATTTTTCTTCGGACATTGAAAAGAAATTGCGCACTCTTCGTCGTGAAGGACGCATTGACGGTATTCTTCTCGCTAATCCAAATGCCTCACGCGAAGAAATTCTTGCGGCGAAAACTTTTTCCGACAATGAGCATCTCACCTTTCTCTATAGTGCGGATATTTTTGCGGGAAGCACGCTTCGCCCTATTACCCACTCCTTCGGAGATTCTCCGGTCATTGAAGTACCAAAGACACCTTTGGATGGATGGGGAGCTATTTATAAAAGAATGTTCGATATCGTCGGCTCGCTTCTGCTCATTATCCTGACCCTTCCTCTTCAGCTTCTCATCGCCCTCCTGATTGTGATCGATTCTCCTGGAGGTATTTTCTTTTCACGTCTTCCGGGCGGAGGAAAAGCGATGCGCGTCGGTCAGTACGGCAAGCTCTTTCATTACTTTAAGTTCCGAAGCATGTATCGCGATCGTCACTTTGAGCGCTACAACGAGCTTGCTGCACACAATACTCGTTCGGGGCCTTTGGTTAAAATCAATAATGATCCCCGTATCACTCGCATAGGAAGATTTATCCGGAAGACTTCCCTCGATGAGCTCCCCGAGTTTTGGCTTGTGCTTATGGGCCGCATGAGCCTTGTGGGGCCCCGCCCGCACCTTCCTGAAGAAGTAGATAAATATCGCCCTGAACACCGACGCGTCCTTACCATTAAGCCTGGAATTACCGGCCTTCCGCAGATCAGCGGCCGTGCCGCGCTTGACTTTGACGACGAAGTTCGCCTAGATATGCACTATATTGAGAACTGGACGCCTTGGCTGGATATTACTATTCTCCTTAAAACCCCCTTTGTTGTTCTCCTTCGCAAAGGAGCTTCTTAATTCCCTTGTATGCGCGTTGCCCTTGTCCATGACCATTTACTCCAACAAGGAGGAGCAGAACGCGTTTTAGAAGCTTTCGCGGCCCTTTGGCCCCAGGCCCCTCTCTATACCCTCGCAATGGATCGGGTCCAATTTTCTCATTTTGGTCATCGTGAAATTTATACCTCTTTTTTGGACCGCCTTCCCCTTGGACGTACGTTCTTCCGCTGGCTTCTCCCGCTCATGCCCACTGCCATCGAGAGCTTTGATTTGCGGAATGCCGATGTCGTCGTTTCGAGCGTGAGCGCTCTTGCAAAAGGCGTCATTACCCATCCGCACACCATCCACATTTGCTACTGTCACACCCCTACTCGCTACCTCTGGTCTGAAACCCAGGAGTACATTGAAGAGCTGGATGCTCCTCGCTTTGTCAAACGTACTCTTCCTCCAATGCTTTCTTGGCTGCGCACTTGGGATCGCATTGCCGCAGAACGAGTGGACGTTTTTATTGCAAATTCAGAAACGGTTCGCAAACGCATTAAAAAATACTACGGGAAAGAAAGTATCGTCATTCACCCGCCTGTTGATATCGATCGCTTTTCCGTAAGCGATACTCCAGAAAAGAAATACTTTCTTGCAGGAGGACGTCTCGTTGCCTACAAGCGCTTCGACATTATTGTTGATGCTTTTACTAAACTTGGAAAACCGCTCGTCATCTTCGGTACCGGTCCTGCAGAGGGGGATCTTCGTCGACGCGCAGGAAAAAATATTACGTTCGTTGGGCGCGTGAGTGACGAGGAACGTTCTCGGCTTTTTTCTGAAGCGATTGCCTTCATTCATCCGCAAGAGGAGGACTTTGGCATCACGGCTGTCGAAAGTATGGCCTCAGGGCGCCCAGTTATTGCCTATGCAAAGGGGGGCGCATCAGAAACGGTTATCGAAGGCCTCACGGGCACGCTCTTTTACGAACAGTCCGCTGAGGAACTCATGGATACCATTCTCCACTTTTCTCCCGAAGCTTTTTCTCCGACAAAGATCCGTGCATTTGCAGATAAATTTTCTCCACATGCATTCCGGGAACGGATGCTTGCCTTAGTCAGAGAACATTACACTCGGCATAAACAAGATACTCTCGGAGACCGCTAGTCCATGTCGCGCATTGCTATTGATATTCGACCGCTCGTTGATCGCCACATGACTGGCGTGGGTTTTGCCCTCCTTGAAGCGCTTCGCATACTCCTTCCGCACGCCTCTCCTGCTCGTGAATATCTTCTTTTTGTCTCAGGAAGCGATGAAACTCTTTCCCGACTCCCTGAGCTTCCCCGAAATCCTCATGTCACCCTTATTAAAAAAAACATCCCCAATAAACTCGTTACTCTTTGGTCGCTCTTTCAAAACGATGCGCTGGATAACCTCATTGGTGAGCCTTTTGATGCCTGGTGGTTCCCAAATTGGACGGTCATCTCCACGCAAAAGCCCTTCGCTCTCACCGTGCATGATGCAAGCTTCGTTCATACTCCCCACTTCTATACGCGTCTTGATCGTGCCCTTGTTCGCCTTGCTCAGCCTCATCGTGCCGCAGAACGCGCCATCCACTGCATCACCGTCTCTCCCCATACCGCGGCGGATATTCAAGATCTTTGGTGTCTTTCCCCCGCGAAAATTCACATTGCCCCCCTCGGTGTTGATCCTTCTTTTTTTGGCATTCGAGAGCAGCCGTCAGATCGGTCTTATCGAGCGAGCTACGACTTAAATCGCCCGTATCTTTTATCACTTGCAACGCACGAACCGAGAAAAAATATCATTGGCATTCTTGAGGGGTATCAAGAGGCTCGGCGCATTTCCCCTCACGCTCTTCCTCCCCTTGTTCTTGCCGGAGTCCATCGTCAACATCTCCCCCCTCACCTTCTTGAGCACGTACACATTCTCGGATATATCCCCAGCAAACACCGCGCCGCACTTTTGCGAGGTGCATATGCGCTTCTTTTTCCCTCATTTAACGAAGGTTTCGGCCTCCCCGTTGCTGAAGCGCTCTCCTGTGGAACCCCCGTTGTTACCAGCGTCGCCACCCCCCCAAGCTCTCTTTTTTCCTCCGGAGTTTTTCCTGCCGACCCTTACAATATCGCCGACATTGCAAGCGCCCTCCTGTCCTGCTTACGCTACGGAAAGGATTCTGAAAAGCAGCTTCTCATGCACGAACAAACACGCCCTTTCACATGGAAAAGGCATGTCGATGTTTTAGAGCATGTTTTTCAACGTCTTTGTTAGTCCGTTACTATTCCCTTTCCTCCGGCAACTCCATCGCTCGGCATCTCCGTCGTTATCTCTCCGCTTTGCGCAGTAATAATTGCACCCGTTTGTGCATCAACTGCCCTGAGCACGGTACTTGAGAGAAGCTTCCCGTACGTATCTACGTCTTCTTCTCCGGGAGTGTATACAACCTCAATTTGGGCGCTGCCCGCGGCTACGTCTTCTGCGACTTCTGCAATGCTCCACGTCAGCACCCGTGAACTACTCTCGTAGGAAACTCCTCCTAGCGTTGTATTTCTCACTGCCTGAAAACGGACGTCAGGAGGGAGTGTTGCGGTAACGGTTACGTCCTGCAGCGCATGGAGCGTTCTTGCAAATGACCATGAAAGGAGAAACATCGTCTCTTGGCCCACCTTAGGAGGAAATGCACCTGAGCCCAAGGGAGCCCCGCTTTCATTGTAATACCGAGCCTCCGAGGAAATAGAAGCATTCGCATTCATCTCTACGGTGAGCGGCAAACTCTGCACGCGTACTCCTCCGCTGGTAACATATGCCGTTACCGTGAATGATGACTGCTGTCCTGCGGCTATCTCCTCTTTGAGCGGAAAGATGAACGAATACGTTTTCCGTTCGTTGGGCGCTAAGGTTCCTACATCTCCGGACGCCAGCACTACCCCCTGTGCGGTAATCTTTGCTTTTCCTATCGTTGCCTGACTCCATACGATTGGCACTCCTGTTTCGGGCTGGAAATCGAGGAGGATTTGCGCATCACTTACGGCTGCCTCTGAAATGTTCGCTAACTGTACGCTTAAACGAATTTGATCTCCCGGAGCAACGGAAGCTTGTGAAGTTGCTCCATTTCCGGCTAAAACAATGCTCAGCGATCCACCCTGGACATCCGTAAACCATGTTGCCTCTGTTTGCTTATATGCATCTCCTTTTTGATTTTTCAGAAAACTGATCAGTTTTATCTCTTGCAGATCATCTACCTCGCTCGCAAATGAACCTTGAACACTTTGCGTTACTGAGGCGCCCGGCTGCAACGTGCCAAGCGACCATACGGTTCCCTGCCCGCCTGGAATTTCTGGAGCCCAGGTCTGTGCAACAAAACCTTCAGGAAAGACAAATTCTCCCTCTCCTTCTACGGGGAAGCTTCCGGTGTTTGTAAATGTTGCGGTATAGGTTACCTGCTCTCCTGCCGTTGCCTTCTCAGGTCCAGACAAGGTTGCACTCAGCATGCTCTCATGGAGGGCAACGTCTGCGGTAGTGATATGGGAGAAGTCCGCGTTGAAGTTGGCGGGACGATATGTCGTTACTACCTGGATGCGATCATCTTGAGGAACATCCGCATACCATCGTCCGGTCAGGGCAATCTTTCCATCTGAATGTTGGCCAAGTGTCCCCACATTCCATACTAGCTGCTCCCTATTCGTAGGAGCGGGTTGAAATGATGTCGGTTCAAATCCTTGAGGGATATTTATATCGAGTGCCAGCTGTGCCAGGGCAACGCTCCGTGGGTTTGCGTACACAATCTCGATCGTCACCTCTTCTCCACTTTTAATTGTCTGGGGGGTATGAATAGCAATACTTACCGCATCCTCTGTTCCATCTGCGCTCTTCCACCACGTCCAACCTACAAACGCACTTCCTCCTCCGAACAGCAAAAGAATGAGGGCTAGCACGATCCTCCCGAGGATTCTCGTCAGTCCTCCGGGCGCCTTTGTCACCACGCTTAAATCCGTGTCATCGCCTTTGTAGATCGCACGGAGTCCCTTTTCGATATCATCTGCATTGTGCGCAACTTGCTTTTCGACCGCCTCATCCGCAATCATGCCTTCTTCACGCATGTGCACATGCGTGAAGTCTTTCTTCTTTTTTGCATGCCCCTCCTTTTTTGGTCGCATATTTAGCGCTCAAAAATCCACCCCGCAAAAAGGTCATTTTGCTGGGATTCTATAAATACTTCCCGATCTTCATCTTGATCCGAGGACCATAGCTGAGAAAACGATGCGGGGGCATGAACTCGCACAAGTACGTTTTGCGCTACTCCTGATTGCTTTTGCACGACCATTGCGTATGACAACGCTTCTCGAGCTCCAAATACTTGCTTCGCCACCTCCCATGCACCCTCTTCTGGGGTTCGCATTGCACGCCAAGGCAAACGATAGGTAAACGTTACTATCTGCGTTTCCCCTGGTGCAGTTTGTATCCAATTTCCAAATACTGTCTTTCCTTGCTCGTTCCAAATATCTGTTTGCGTAATTGGATCTTTATCAATATTTTGCATTGCAAGCTCAAGATCCTCATCTATCACCAATGGATACTCTGCGGTCTGGAATAACTCTCCGGGGGGAACTTCAAATCCTGTTCCCGTAATATACGTGCTTCCTTGGGGAACATAGATGCGTAAATAATTGACATTATTTATTCCCGTAAACAGCGCATTCACCATGCCGCGGTGTGTTTGCGTAATCGTTACAGTGTTTTCAATCGTTCCATCTTCAGCGATATACGCGTCCACCGTTACGTCGCGCGCAATTACCGCATCCGTCTTTCCTCCCCCTACATTCGTATTTACTACCATGAGGTAATCATCTGCAGTTGCACGCACCTCTCCGGTCCACCCTAATTCTTTCATGGTTGCCTGCATGGTGTTATCTGAAAAATACACCTGCATATCCTTTGTATTCAGTGCATCGACAAACGCACTCGCTACCTTCATGAGTGTTTGCGCATCAGCGGTTTCTAACTTCTTGAAAATAAGTTCCGTCAGCTCTCCCACCGCTGCTTTTGGTGCATTCTGCGCCTTGTCATAGTCAATTTCTACCTCTTTTTGGAGCTCAAAAAGTACATTTTCCGCATTGAGCTCCGTGCCATCTGCAAGCGTCAACGGACCCACTACCGTCAGCATTTTTTCTAACACCGATGCATTGATCGCGAGCACGCCATCTACCGAAGGTCCTCCTGCCGACTGGTAAAACCATAACATTTTTCTTGCCGAGGTCGGGAAATCGGGGAACCAATTTGCATCCTGGAATTCCCAGCGAGGACGCAATAATTGGAGCGGTCCGGGTGCCGCCACAAATGCCCTTAATTGTCCTTGAACGTCATACGTCCCTCCTCCGGGAATGATCATTTCTTCAATTGCACCGTCTTCAAACGCTACCTCCGCAAAAGACCCCATAAATCCTCCCGTTGGACGGAGTTCGGTGTTATTTTGAAATACCACCATATAACGCCGCTTGTCCTGTCCTCCTAAAATTGCTCCCAAAGCATCTGCATGGACGATTACCTCTTCAAAGCTTTGCGCAAGCACGGGAACAAGCCTAACCATACGCGCCACTTTTTCCCTTGTTTCTTCAGGAATGACTTCAAGGTCCACGTGCTCTGCAGCAGATGCTGCACGCTTCATTTCTGGAAGTGCCTCTTCGGTATATGCCACCATGACCGCCAAGCGATCAGTCACGCTTAGTGCTTGAGCAGCTGATACCTCTTCTATGCCTCGCGCAAGTAGGGCCGAGGCTCGCGAAACACTCTCGCCAATATCTAAGAGCGCCTCGGCTGTAGAGGCAGTTTTTTCCGTAGAAGGAATAAGCGAAACCGCAGCAGCAACTACACCGTGCACCTCCTCAAGAGAAGCGGAGGCGGAGGCGAAAGCTCCTGATGCATTTCCAAATAATGCACTTGCCGCTGAAAAGTTTTGTTCTTGCAATGCATCTGCCCCTCGTAAAAACTGACTCAGTCCTGCTGAGCCCTGGGCCTCTACTGCATGCTTTGTCGAAAGCGCATCAGCGAATACGAATGACGCCTGCAGAGGAAGAAGTACTATTGCCGCCAACGTTGCAAATGCAAGCGATGCCTTTGCGTGAACCTTCCACTGTTTTTTTGGAAGCGTCATCACCTGTAAACCTTTCGCTTCTTCTCCTACCACCCTCTCCTCCTGTCCGTTTGCATAGGAGATCACATACGCTTCCCTTTCCTCTTCCGATATTTTCTCCTCTTTTTCTTCTTCTTGCGTATGCTCTTTCTCTGGAAGCACTAACTGATCTAGCACTTCCTCAAGCACCACCTCTTGTTTCTTTTCTTCCTGCTCATCGGCAAGAAGATCAGCAAAGATGTCTCGTGGCTCTCCTCTGAGAACCTCTATCGCAGGGACTGCGAGATCATATCCGCGTTCCGCAGGATATGGAGCAATTATTGGCAACTCATCTTTTCCGTTTTCTTCTATGATCTGTGCGATTGCATGATCTTCTGCAAAGTGCAGCTTTCCTTCATGGTATTCAACAAGCGGGGCCTCATCGGGAAAAATATCCGCATCCTCAATGATAAAACTTTCTCCAAGAGGTTCTCCTTTTTTGTGAGAAAGCTTCACGATATAGGGCGAGAGCATTTCCGGAGTTCCTTTATGCATTTTTATGCCCCTCCCCTCTTCACCTGATTCTCCATGACGAATCAGGCGCTCGGGGAGCGCATCATCAAAGGGCTGCAGTGGCTTCTTTTGTTCATCGCTCACAGACGAGGGAATGCATGTGTTAAGTACACTTCTTTCATTTCTTTCGCGCACTCTTCCCAATTATACCTCTTCGCTTGACGCGCCGCGGAAGCAATCAAGGTTTTCCATGTTTCTGGAGATTCAACCGCATGCTTCATAACGGCCGCCCATGCTGAGGGATCTTCTGCGGGAACAAACTGCGCACTCTCCTTGAGGGTTTCGTGGAAGATTGGAATATCACTTACGGCGATAGGCGTCTTGAGGAGCGCAGCCTCAAGGGGAGGGATGCCAAACCCTTCAATACGAGCGGGATGGGCGACGAGTGATGCGTGCGTAATTAGTTCATGTATTTCACCATCGGTGGGGGCATGGATAAAGCGCACCCGTTCACTTACCCCGAGACGCTCAGCGGTCTTTTTTACTTTTTCTCCAAAGGCGTCATATCTCCCTGCGAATACAAGCTGCAACTGCGGTATATCTTCGCATTCCTTCAGCGCTTCAAGAAGTACCCCTTGATTTTTATGAGGGTACATATTCCCCAACGCTAATACATAGGGCTTGTTCACCCCCATTCCCTCGATACTTGCTTGTTTATCGTACGCGGGTGGCTTTACCCCCTGATATACTACAGAGATTTTTTGAGGTTTCACTCGAAAATGCGAAAGGATACTCCTCTTCGTGTAGCCAGAGACCGCTACAATATGACGCGATGCATGCACGGCATGCTCAAGTACGTGTCGAAATGCCGCGTATTTCACTCCATGCACAATCGCATTTCTTGTTGTTGCATGTGCGGCCTGCCTGTCCTCAAGAGGGATCAGGTCATGCAGCGTCACGATAAAAGGTACGCGGGACCAAAGAGGAACATTCCAATGCGGGTAATGCATTGCCTGTACCTTGGATAACAAAATTTCCTTTGGAAATGCGAACTGTTCCTTCGCTGAATACCAGGGAATATCTACTAAGCGTTTTGAAAAATTTTTTCGTTTGATGACAAAATCATGGAAGTTCTCTTTTTTGAGAAAAACCACATATTCTGTTTCTTTATCGATCTCCTGCAGATGCATCACTAACTCAGCGATGTAGCGGCCAATACCGCCACCGCCAACGCGTGGTCCAAACATGCGGGCATCAATACCCAACCTCATGCAGGTATTTTATCATGCCGTGTACAAAAAATGTGCACACTACTCCTCCCCACTCGATCGTCTTGTTGCCTTCTTTTGTCCGAGTTTCTTTTTTTGTGTGATACGACGCTCTCGAGAACTTCTCGTCGGTCTTGTAGGAATGCGAACTTCAGGGACATGGAGTGCGTCTCGAATAAGTTCTTCAAGTCTGGCTTTTGCGAGGTGTTTATTCTCGAGTTGTGAACGTGTCGTTTGGCTCTTTGCGGTAAGCTCTCCCTCTTGCGTCAGTTGATGGCGTAATTTCTCCCCCAATCTCCGACGCTCTTCGTAGGTCAACATCGTTAAACGCCAAATATTTACCCGCGCACGTACTGCTGAGTCTGTGGTATTTACTCCCTGCCCTCCTTTTCCTCCTGACCGCATCGTTTCGTAGGAAATGAGGTGATCAGGAAGTATGAAATTTCGATAGAGACTCCCCCGCGTCATACCTAAGACCGTCCTCGCACTTTTCTTGCTAAGCGGTACATCTTATATGCAAGCGGACGGATAGGAATATCAAAGGTTCCCGGCATGTGCACACGCTCTCCTCCGAATCCTGCTTTAAAGCGCGTGATTCCTGCCCATGCGTGAGTTGCATCAGCCCCCTCTGGAGCCACGCCCCAAAAGTCATATTGCTCCATTCCTTTCTTTATCGCTTCTTCCATCAGTGTGGCATGAAGCGCATACGGCGCCATGACTTCCCTGTCGGTATTTGCCGATGCCCCATGCAAATACGTGCGGTTTTTTTCCGCATCAATCATGATATTTGCCGCGAGATCTTTCCCATCATAGGTTGCAAATGCGAAAAAAGCGGAGCAGGTTGGTCCTTGAAACCTTTCTACAATCGCTCGATATCGATCTGGAGCGTGTGCATGAAACCCATCTCGCTCTGCAGTTTGCCGCATCAGTGCCATGAATCGAGAAAGTCCTTCGACGCCTGCATATTCAACTTGCACTCCCTTTTTCTGAGCCAAACGAATATTGTACCGCGTTTTCGGCTTCATTCGTGCGTACATCTCTTCAATATCCTTGGGAAGATTAACAATCATGGTGTGCGCAGGGTGGCGCTCGGTCGCAAAGATGCTTTCTTCCGACACTTGATCAGGTTCAATTTTGACAAAAGCACTTCCTTCGCACGCCTTTTTGAGCACCTCAAGGCGGGTCTTCAAGGGCGCATTCCCTAAAGGCGCTTTCGGAAAGAGCCAATACGAAGCCTTCAGGGGAAGGGGCTGCCAAATGCCCTGCGCAAGCACCACGCCTTCCGGCGTCTTTTCATATATCCGTTTTATGGGAGCACCTAATGACATTTGCACTTCTCCCCATTCCCACATCTGCAAAAAAGCTCCGAAAGGAGGAGCGTATTTTTCTACTTCTTTGTTCCAATCTTGGGGAGACATATTTATTTCTTTCCGAGCATACGGAGAGCTGCTTTGATGCGTTCTTCTGATGACTCTCCCTGTACGTGAGGTAACACTGCCGCAATATCTTCTTTTGAATATCCAAGTCCTGCAAGCGCATCTGCCGCGTCATCTTGCAGTGCAGGCCCTCCCACCTCAACCAAAATTCCTTTCAAATCTAAGATGATTTTTTGTGCCGTCTTTTTTCCTACTCCTGAAATACCTGTAAGAAATGCAACATCTCCATTGAGAATGGTGCGGCGGATTGTATCGGGCGAACCGGCGGACATAATCTTCATGCCTACCTTTGGTCCCACTCCTTGCACGCCAATGAGCGCCTCAAAAAGCACCAGGGCATCTGGCGAAATAAAGCCGTATAAGTCATGTCGATCTTCACGAATGACTTCTGAAAGATGGAGCGTAACCGCTTTCCCTATTTCTCCTACATCTTCCGAGATTCCTACTCGGTACCCCACTCCATGCACATCGAGCACGATCGCGTCTCCTGTTTTTATCGCCACTGTCCCCGTCAAATATGCGAGCATATGTTCTCACGATTTCGTTTCTTCTTTTTCTCTCAAGCCTGCACTCCGCATGCGAAGCTCATGTGCGTGCTCCTCCCCTACATACCGCACGTCTTCCCCGTCTTCGATCCCTTTTATGAATCGATCGAGTATTTTTACTACCTTTCCTCGTTCTTTTCCATGAGGCGTATTCAGTCGCACGAACCATTCTTCTGGCCCCAGTCCCCATTTCTCTCGCAGAGTTTTATATGCCTCTTTTTTCTTCCGCTGAGCTCTTAATTCATCTTCCTCTTTTCTCTGCGGAAAAGCTTCATACTCGCGCTCTGCGTATCTGATGAGGAACTGCGCTTTCTCGAATCCTGTCACCCGTTCATCCAGGCTCCCCCCTATGGCATCGAGCAAAAATGCAGCAGGAAGAAGCGCGAGCATCCGATTGGTGTTTATCCCTTGGCGGTCTGCGATCGCCGCAGCAGAAGAAAGTACCCTTGATTCTTTCTTGTGCGACATTTCGGTAATTATTTGCATGTGTATGCGCACGAGCTCCCGTAACAGCTTCCCTTCTGAGGGTGAACAATGTGAAAAATTTAATACCTTCTCTCTAAAATCCGCGTACTTCATATCTGCGCCCTGATGCGCGTGCATGGGGTAGTGCCAGCCCGTTTCATCGGAGTGCGCCGTATCTTTTTTTCCTATATCGTGCGCGAGAATATACGCGAGCAGAAATTTTTTTTCTTGTACGCATGTTTCTTGGAGGCGCTCGAAAAATCCTCCCAGATGCTTTGCCGAATGCCACTCATCTACCTTTCCCAAGGAACACTCTTCGTATTGAAGCGCAAAAAGAAACGTGAGTGCGCGCAGAATATGATCTCGCACCTCAGGACCCTCCGCGTGATGAGGTGCGCTTTGCTTCGTTTGGCACATTGCTAAAAAATCCGCATTTACTTTTGCGAATTCATGCACGATACTTCGTGCCTTTTCTTGCGCTTCCTTATGCGCCAGACAGCGTTCTTGCCAGAGAGAAAAATGCTCTTCCATACATTTATGCAGGAATTTCCACGGGAGTTGCACCCTCCCAGGCAAGGAGAAAGAGTACTCTCATGGTCTCTGCAAAAACATGATGATCAATGACCACAATTTCAATATTTTGCTGATAATTTAAAAATACCACTCGATTCGCATAAATCCAAAAATTGCCTCTGAACGATTCTCCTCCCATCATCTTTCTATGCGTTACGTGGTGAAATTTCGGTACAAATGACTCCCCACGATAGAGAAATTTTACTTTTGTACGCTCGTAGTTCACTACTTTTCTCGCTTGATGCACTTTTTCTTTATCTACAGCCATCTGCATCTGTTCAGTATCCATGAACTCGAGAATCTCTGCAGAGGCTACGCGTTCCACATCTTCAAAGAGCGAGGCCAATCCTTCATATCCGCTTAAAAAACGTACACGAGGTCGAGTATCCTGTCCTCCCTGCTGTACGCGAAGCTCGGGAGTCATACGCTTCAACGTCTCAAGCTCAGTGGTAAAAAGGGAAAGTCGCTGAGCAAAATATGCTTCCAACTTCTCTGGATCTTCTGCCAGAAAATTCCACTTTGCTCCTTCTGTCTTCTTCACAACAAGTCCTCGCTTTTCAAGCGATTCGAGTACTTCATATGCGGCTGTCCTGGAAATCTTTGATTCACGCGCAAGTACTTGCACTGGCTGCGCTCCATATGCAAGCAGCGTAAGATACATTGTTGCTTCACATTCAGTTAACCCAAGACGCGTGAGCGTCAAACGAGGATCTGTCGGCATACTTGCGACACATCTTACCCTATTCGCAAAGGTTGGCGATAATTTCGTCTACAGTAGGTGGACGATCTTTTGCGAGCATGCCCCAGCACATCTTTTTCCCAAAAAGAAATCCTCCAAATTTTTTAAAGAGCTTTTCTGCTTGCAGCGTTTCCTGCACGGATACTCGTCCGTCTCCTTCAACGATAATATTTACCGGAGGGTCTACTTGGTAGGCATCTGCAATGAAAAATGAAAGCGCTTCTCGCAAATGGTGCTTACTTTGTGAGCGAATGACGAGGATGCCATCATGCATCTGCGCGGTAGCCCATGCCCGTCGAGCCTCCTCTTCCATCTCTTCATACCGCGGATTGATTTCGCGTTTTCGCGAAAGATAGTATGCCCGCGCAGCTCGTTTCTTTTCCTCGGGAAGGTTGCTTGCGGCCAGTTCCCATAAAAATCCCTGATCGATCAAAGCAACTCCTCGGATAATTTCTGGATCAAACGATGCACTCTTGAGGTCGTCATCCGTTATCTCGAAGAGCCGTAAAAATTGCGTCAACGACGCTTCTTCCTGCATGCGGTCAAGCTCCGGGTAGGTATGGTGATCGATAATATGGATTCTTATCCCCTGCTCCTGCAATTTTTGCTCTTCATGGGGCCCGGGAATTTCCACAATAGCGAGATCCTTCATTTCCCCCATCTCTTTTACTCGTTCAAAAAGACTGGGCTCACGTGAGAGCGTGGCGCCGTGCATCTGGCCCGATTGAAGAAGCGGAATCCCTAATGATTGTGCTATACGTACAATGGTTAGGGATTCCGGATCATTCGTCGTGCAAAGGAGAACCCAGCCGGTGATATCACGCATAAGAGAACATGAGAGGGGTGAACAGTTTGCCGTTGAGAACGAAAGGAACTGAGCGACTTTGCGTAACGTGTCATTTCGAGGGATCCGACGTCTCCAGATCGGACGACGAGAGATCTTCAAGTTTTCTCTTCTACCTTAAACCCAATGACCATATCTCGCTCATGTACACGAAGCGGCTGTTCTTGCACTACGTCACTTCCTTTTCCAAACATCAGGAAAGCTGCTTGCGTATCCAACTTTAATGACTCTCCGTGCTCATCGAGCATCTTTGACACATCTTCATGTTCTGAGCTCACAAAGAGCGTGATGCGATCTTGAATCGTTAGCCCTGCTTCTTTTCGCATCGCGTTTACTTTGCGCGTGACTTCACGTGCCATTCCTTCGCGGATAAGCTCGGGAGTGAGCTCTGCATTTAAGGCTACCGCACGCTCCCCCTTGGTGACGGTTACCTTCTTTACGTTTACTTCATCTGCAAAGACCTGTGCGTATTGCTCAGGAAGTTCTCCCGATGGAAGAGTCACCATTGCTTCGCCTAATGCTTGTTTTACCGGAATACCCACCTGTTCGCGTACTTCAAGCGCACGAGAAACAAGTGCGCGGACGTCGGACATTTGCTCGAGGACGTTGGGTGTTGGGTGTTGGGTGTTGGGTTTTGGCCACATTTCCAAATGCACGGATGAGCGTTTTTCTCCTAAGAATTTGCCGTCGAGTTCTTGATATACCATCTCTGCTAAAAATGGCATGAATGGCGCGAGCATCTTAGCGAAGGTATCGAGAACTGTGCGCAAGGTTGCGAGCGCATCCTTTTGCACCTCTTCCCCTTCTTTTCCCGACATACGGTCGCGTGAACGACGGACATACCAGGTCGAGAGGTCGGTTACAAATGACTGTAAGGTTCGTGCGGCCCGGTCAAGCTCGTATGACTCCATCGCAGCAGTCTCTTCCTTCAAGGTCTCGTTAAGGCGCGCGAAGATCCATGCATCAAGGACGTGTGCTCCTTTTGCGCTGCGACCATCGTCATGTTCGCGATACAGCGAATAGAATGCGACAACGTTGCGCAAAATAGTAATGAATTTCTTGGATACTTCATCTACTTCCTTTTCCGCAAAACGAAGATTTTCTGCGGCGACTACCGGAGTAGACATGAGGTAGTAGCGCACCGCATCTGCGCCATACTTTTCCATCACCTCCATGGGATCAGGATAGTTTTTGAGCTTCTTGCTCATTTTCTTTCCATCTTCCGCAAGCACGATGCCGTTTACGATCACGTTCTTGAATGCAGGTTTTTCAAACAAAGCATCTGCAAGAACATGGAGGGTATAGAACCACCCCCGCGTTTGATCTTGCCCTTCTGCGATAAAGTCTGCAGGGAATTTTTGCGTAAAGCTTTGCGCGTTCTCGAACGGATAGTGAAGCTGCGCGTACGGCATGGAACCGCTTTCAAACCAGCAGTCGAGCACTTCAGGAATGCGTCGGAAGGTTTTTCCGTTTTTTACAATTTCCAAAGAATCCACCACATGTTTGTGCAGGTTCTTTACATCGTGCCCCACGTATTGCTCTAACTCAGCCACACTTCCAAGCACCAACACTTCCCCATCTTCTGCTTTCCATACCGGAAGCGGGGTACCCCAGTAGCGTGAGCGTGAGATTGCCCAATCACGTGCGCCTTCGAGCCACTTTCCAAAGCGGCCTTCTTTCATGTTTTCAGGTACCCAACGAATCTCCTGATTGTTCTTGAGGAGTCGGTCGGTCATTGAGGATACGCGCACAAACCACGACGTGGTTGCGTAGTTGAGGAGTGGCGTATCACAACGCCAGCAGTGGGGGTAACTGTGAGAAAGTTTTTCCTTGGAAAAAAGCTTTCCATGATGCGCAAGCCATTTGATAATTTGAATATCAACCGCGCTGTACTCCCCCTTTGTTTTCATGGGAACACCTGCAACGGCATAACCTTCTTCGCTCATGGGCTTTGCCACTTCATCGACAAATTCGCCGTTTGTTTTTACATGCATGAGCGGCTTCACGTTCTCCGCTTCTCCAAGCGCCATGTCATCAGCGCCGTAGCCAGGAGCAATGTGCACGATTCCGGTTCCGTCGGTATCGGAAACGAAATCTGCAGAAACCACACGGAAAGCATTTGCATGCGTGCGGAAATACGGAAAGAGTGGATCGTACGTTGATTGCGCCAGCGTCGAACCTGAGAATTTCTCACCTATCGTGTATTCCTTGCCTTTGAAGACTCGTTCAATACAGGAAGTTGCGAGGATATATTTCTTGTCTTCACTTGTTACTTCTGCGTATTCCATGTCCGCACCTACCGCGAGAAGTACGTTTCCGGGGAGGGTCCACGGCGTCGTCGTCCAGGCAAGAATGTGCGCACCCTTGCGAGGACCGCTCGTGAGTTCGAATGCTGCGGTTGCGGAGATGTCGGCCACATCCAAATAGCCTTGCGCAACTTCAAAGTTTGAAAGCGTGGTTTCGCAACGAGGGCAGAGGTGCATGGACTTGTAGCCTTCGTAGATGTAGCCCTTTTTCCAAAGCGTCTGGAATACCCACCAGATTGACTCCATGAAGGGAAGGTCCATGGTGCGATAGGCATTTTCCATGTCGACCCAGCGACCAAGGCGGCGAATGACCTTCTTCCATTCTGCAGCGTACTCCATCACTTTTCCTTCACAGCGATCGTTAAATGCACCGACGCCATAGGCTTCGATGTCCTTTCGACTCTTGAGATCAAATTCTTTCTCAACGATGTTTTCGATAGGCAGTCCATGGCAATCCCATCCCCACACGCGATCCACCCGATAGCCACGCATCGTCCAAAAACGAGGGATGACGTCCTTCATCACACTTGCCACGATATGACCGTAATGCGGCAGTCCGGTTGCAAATGGCGGACCATCGTAAAAGGTATACGGCTTATTTTCCGGACGTTCTCGTACGGAGCGGCCAAAAATATCGTGTTTCTCCCAGTATTCCAGGACCTCTTTTTCTCGTTCGCTTTGCGTTTTATGCATATCAGGCATATGGGAGAAGATTAGCAGAGGGTGGAGTGCGTGGGAAGGGTGCAGAAATATCTCTCAGCCCATTGAAGTCGGCGTTCACCTTCTGTTGCGTTATACTTTTTGTATATGTCGACGGTTTTTTTGGGAGCGGACCATGCGGGATTTCTGTTAAAGAATACTTTGAAAGATGCCCTGCATTTGGCGGGATACACCATTGAGGATTTGGGCGCGTATGAACTCGTACCTGATGATGACTATCCGGAGTATGCGGCGCGCGTGGCCCATGCGGTCATGACGCATCCAAGGAGTAAGGGCGTGCTCTTGTGTGGAAGCGCTGAAGGCATGTGTATTGCAGCGAACAAGTTTGATGATATTCGCGCGGGTATTGGGTTTTCTAAAGAGGCTGCGCGAATGATGCGTCAGGATGATGACGCGAATATTATTTGTGTGCCAACACGTATTGAGCTCGTTGACGATCGTGTAGAAATTGTGAAAATGTTTCTTGAGACGCCGTTTTCAGGTGCAGAACGTCATGTGAGGAGAGTTGGGAAGATCGATAAGATTGAGGAGGAGAATTGAGTATAGATGTGTCTCATGACGAGAAATCTTCGAAAATCTCGCCAAGGAGATCCCTCCCTTCCTATCGTCAGGGCAATACCTACCGTCGGGATGACACAACACCACCCCCTTCATCTCCTTTCTCACTTCCAACTTCATACTTCTTAGTCTCACCCCCTTCCACGTCTCCTATGATCATCACTCCCGCGATTCTCGCGAAAGACGAGCAGGACTTTCGGCATTACATGCAATACGCCCATCAGCTCCCCTCAGGACGCTGGCATATTGATATTTTGGATGGAACCATGCACGATCGTACCTGCTGGCACGATGAGGCGATCATTGGTGATATGCCGGATTTACCTGAACTTGAAATCCATCTCATGGTGCAAAATCCTTCGCTTCATATTCTTTCCTGGTATCGCGCTGTTCCGTTCTTGCGGAGAGTTCTCGTCAATGCAGATACACATCGGCTGGATAAGGTCATTGCGCAGGTGCAGGCACTCAAACTTGACCTTACGCTTACGCTCAATCCTGATGCTATTCCGGATATCTGCACACCTTTCATTGGCGCTACGGACGAAATTCTCATTATGGGCGTTCATCCCGGATCTTCGGGGCAGAAATTTCTTGGCGAAGAGATTTTCGCAAAGATCCAGCGCACTCGAGCACTCTTTCCTGTCGTGGACATCGCCCTTGATGGAGGGGTGCATGAAAAGAATCTGAGCGCGCTCGCAAAACACGGCGTTACTCGAGCTATTGCTTCATCCGCACTTTGGAAGGCCGCTTCCCCTATTGATGCACACCTTGCCTTGGAAGAAGCTGCCCGAATCGTGCTATAATATCTGTTGAACACTTCTTTTATGATCAAATCTTTCTTTGGCTCCGCTGTCATGGCAGCATTTCTCGTCGGAAATTTCGGCGCGTTTGTTTCTCCTGCGCAGGCGGTTACTATTTCATCCGGCGATCTTATCCGCGGTACCACGTTCTCTGCCGTGTATTACATGGGTATTGACGGTATGCGCTACGTTTTTCCTAATGAAAAAACGTATAAGACTTGGTACATGGACGCAAGCGGCAACTCAGACTTCTCTGATGTCGTCATGATTTCCGATGCTGAGCTTGCTGATATCCAGCTTGGCGGAAACGTTACCTATAAGCCGGGTGTTCGCATGGTAAAGATCAACTCTGATGCAAAGGTATATTTTGTAACCGACGGTGGCGTTCTTCGCCCTGTCGCTAGTGAAGCAGCCGCAAAGGCAATGTACGGAACCGATTGGAATAAGAAAATTGATGATGTTCCGGATGCTTTCTTTGGTAGCTATACCTTGAGTACCAACGATGTCAGCGAAAGTGAAACCAGCCTCATCGACTCTGACTTCGCAGATACCATCAACGAAGACAAATCACTCCTTACCCCTGAAGATATCAGCATTACTGATAGCGGATACAATCCTCTGGATGTCACCATCTGTATCGGTCAAAATGTTCGCTTCACGAACAGTGGCACCACGAAGCACACTGCAACTTCCGATGATCTCACCTGGGGATCGGGTACTCTCCAAGTAGGTGATACCTTTATCCGCAAGTTTAACGAGGAGGGAACCATTACCTTCTACGATGGCTACGACAGCACCAACACGGGAGCAATCTTCGTTGAAGACTGCGAGTAGTCACACGCTCCTTCCTGTTCTCAAAAGACGGCCCACCGGGCCGTCTTTATGTTTTGCTATACTTTCTCTTACTATGTCTCGCCAATCCATTGCCCTGCTCTCCGAACGCAAGCTTCGAGATTTAGAGTTGCGCGCAATGGAACTTCGCAAGGATACGCTGGCCATGCTCACCAAGGCGGGGAGCGGTCATAGCGCAGGTCCTCTTGGTATGGCGGATATTTTTTCTGCATTGTATTTTCACATCCTTTCCCATCAGCCAAAAAAGCCTCACTGGGAAGAGCGCGATCGTCTCTTCCTTTCCAATGGCCACATCGTTCCTATTCGATACACTGCAATGGCCCATGCAGGCTATTTTTCAAAAGATGAACTCGGTACTCTCCGACAGTTTGGATCCCGCCTTCAGGGACATCCTGAATATCGCTTTCTTCCTGGCATTGAACACACTTCTGGTCCCCTGGGTGATGGCTCATCTCAGGCTGCAGGCACCGCGTACGCAGGAAAAATGGATAAAGCATCTTGGCGAGTGTATTGCGTCATGAGTGATGGTGAGCTTGCTGCAGGGATTACCTGGGAGGCTGCACTTTTTGCAGGAAAATATCGCCTTGATAATCTCACGTGGATTATTGACCGTAATAATATTCAGATCGATGGAACAACCGAGGAGATCATGCCGCTTGATCCGCTTCATGAAAAATTCTCTTCCTTCAATTGGAATGTTTTGGAAATCGACGGCCACAACATCCGTGAATTTATTACCGCATGCGACCACGCTCAAGCTACCCACGATCAGCCTACGGTCATCATTGCACACACGATCCCCGGAAAAGGCGTTGATTTTATGGAAAATGATTATCGGTGGCACGGCATTCCACCCAAGCCCGAAGAATTAAAAAAAGCACTTCGAGAAATCCGCACCTTAGAAGGAAAAATTAAATCTGAGGCCGAATAGCAATGCACTAGCTTTCATCCTCTCTTTCTCCTATGGCTCTCTCAAAACAATATCCTACCCTTTCCCCTCATCTCTTTAGCGAGAAAATCCCATCCATTCCGACGCGAAATGGTTTTGGGGAAGGCTTGGTGATTGCCGGGGAACACGATGAGCGCATTGTCGTATTATGCGCAGATCTTACCGAATCTACGCGCGTTGATGCTTTTAAAAAGAGGTTTCCCGAACGCTTTGTTCAATTTGGCGTGTCAGAGCAATCTCTCGCGGCTATTGCTGCAGGATTTGCGCTTGCCGGAAAAATTCCGGTCATTGCAAGTTACGCCGCGTTTTCTCCTGGTCGGAACTGGGAGCAAATCCGTACCACCGCATGCCTGCAGGAGATGCCCGTAAAAATTGCAGGAGCGCATGCCGGGGTATCCGTGGGACCAGACGGAGGAACGCATCAAATGACTGAAGATATTGCCATCATGCGGGTACTGCCGAATATGACGGTTCTTGCACCTTGTGATGCCCTTGAAACACGTAAGGCAACAATCGCTGCACTTGCGCACCCTGGACCCGTGTATATTCGCTTTACCCGTGAAGCAAGCCCGGTTTTTACGAGCGAAAAGACTCCGTTTACCATCGGAAAAGCGGAGATCTTCCGCCATGGTGACGACATTGCTCTTGTGGCGTGCGGACCTCTGGTCTACGAGGCGCTTCTTGCAGCTAAAATGCTCGCAGAGAAAGGCATTGAGGCTCGTGTCATCAATGCTGCGAGCATTAAGCCACTCGATGAGCACGCGCTTCTTGATGCCGCCCACACCTGTGGCGCAATGGTAACCGTTGAGGAAGCGCAGGCTGCAGGAGGCCTGGGTGGAGCGGTCGCCGAACTTCTCTGCAGGCACCTCCCTATTCCCGTTGAGCGCGTAGGACTTGAGGACGTCTTTGGACAATCGGGCAAACCCACAGAACTTCTTGAACATTATCGCCTTACCGCTCCCCACATCGTCAAAGCAGCACTTCGTGCACTTAAAATGAAGAAATAATCTTTCTATGCAGCGACCTCTCTTTTTTCTTTCTTTATTCGCTGCAATCGGCATTCTTTTCTGGCTTCTCTTTGGCTTCTTTGGCGTACAAGCTCTTTTTATAAACACCGCTGTACAGGAAGAACTTCCCGAGATTCCTTCTTCCGGAAGCGCCCTTTCTGACACTTCTTCTCCAACCCTTCTTGCCTCAGGAGGCTTCGTGCAAGGCGATAGCACATACACTATTTCGGGAAGCGCCTTCCTCACTCAAGAAAGCGAAACGCGCACACTTTCTTTCGAGAATTTTTCAGTGACCAATGGTCCTGATCTTTTCGTGTATCTTGTTGACACTTCTTCTGCGGATAATACGTCGGTTAAAGATGCGGTTCGTGAAGGAAATTTTATTAATTTAGGCCAACTCAAGGGAAATTTGGGGAATCAAAACTATCTTCTCCCTGAAGGTGAGCTTCCAGCTCGCATGGTCATCAGTATTTGGTGCAAACGATTTTCTCGTAACTTTGGCGCCGCAGCGCTTGTCTCCCCCATTCAGACCGAGTAACATATGCTTTTCTATGTCCGTACGCCTCAATAAACACCTCGTAGATATTGGCGCTTGTTCGCGCCGCGAAGCTGACCGTCTCATGGCAGAAGGTCGTATTTTTGTAAATGGTGCTCCTGCAACCGTAGGCATCAAAGTTGAGGGAAGTGAGCGCATTGAAATTGATGGAAAAGAGGTAAAGCCTATCACCAAAAAAGTGTATATCGCGTATCACAAACCTGTGGGCATTATTTGCACCAGCGATCCGAATGCCACGGATAATATCATTGATGCCATTGGATACCCTGAGCGCCTTTTTCACATTGGCCGTCTTGACGTCGCCTCATCTGGGCTCATTCTTCTTACTAATGACGGCGATATCGTAAATCGCATTCTTCGCGCAGAGACGAAACACGAAAAAGAATATCGGGTCATGGTTGATAAACGCCTTTCTCATGATGCACTCCAACGCATGCGTTCAGGCATGTACATTGAAGGCGATGATCGTAAAACGCTTCCCGCAGATGTAGAGCAGGTGGATGATCGTACGTTCTTTATCACGCTTATCGAAGGCCGTAATCGCCAAATCCGTCGCATGTGTGAAGCGGAAGGCTATAACGTTCTCCAGCTCCGCCGTGAACGAATCATGCATATTTATTTGCATGATATTCCTGTTGGTCACTGGAGACACCTGACCCCCGAAGAAGAGCGAGAGCTTCTTCATGCGACACGATAATTTTCTTATGGCTTTTTTGTACCTGCTTCTTTTTCTCTTTCTTTTTACCGCAGCCTACGCAGGATACAAAGGAGCGCCTTGGGTACCTACGCGTTCAGCAGATATTTCTCAGGCACTCGCTTTCGTTGAAGGAAGATCCTTCCGTACCGCAATTGATCTTGGGTGTGGAACAGGCTCCCTTCTTTTTGCATTGGCACAAAGGAGATCAGATCTTATTCTGCATGGCTACGAAGTCTCACTTGCACCTCTGCTCTTTGCCTGGATACGAAAATATTTCTCACCAAAGCGCTACAAAAATATTCATTTACATTGGAAAAATCTTTACTCGGTTGACGTTTCTTCTGCTGATCTCATTTTTGTATTCATGATGCCTGAACCGCATACGCGTATTGCAAAGACGATTCTTCACCGAGCTAAAAAGGATGCGCTCATTCTTTTTGAAGCCTGGGCTCCCACCGGCTTCCCTCCCGACCGAACTCTTCAAAACCCCGGGTGCCTTCCCCTTCATATTTACTCTGGTTCTCAATTCCGTACGTAAGCCGCACTTCCCCTGTTATACTAGGATCATGCGCGTTTTTACATTGGGGGATATTAAGCGCGATACGTTTGTCGCCTTGCCTGATGCAAGTCTGTTTTGTAAAAAGCAAGATCCTTCTTGCTCACTTTGTTTTTCTTACGGAGAAAAGATACCTGTAGGCGCATTTTTTTCTCAAATTGCCGGCACCGCTCCGAATGTTGCGATTGGATTGAAGAAACTGAACTTTGCAGCGGGAGTTATTAGCAGCATTGGTACTGATCAGGATGCACAAGATGCGCTCACCTTTTTAGCACATGCAGGCATTGATACTTCATATATTTCCCAAATTCATACTTCGCACATGACGCATGCGGTTGTGCTCAATTTTAAAGGAGAATCCACCCAGCTTGTTGCAGAAAATAATACTCTTCATGTTTTTCCTCACAAGCTTCCCGCCGCTGATCTTCTCCATATTTCTGAGATTGGAAAAGGGTACAAAAAAATCTTTCGAGACATTCTTGCATACCATAAAAAAACAAAAACACCGTTGAGCATCAATCCGGGTGCTATCCAAATTCGTGATCGATCGCGAGAGCTTCTTGCACTCATTCAAGCGAGCAGCATCCTTTTTGTAAACAGAAAAGAAGCCACACTTCTCACGAAGCTCCCCTCCTCCGCATCTCCCAAAAAGCTTCTCTCAGCACTTCTTGCACTCGGGCCTCACACGGTCATCATGACCGATGGCATGCAAGGTGCGTACGCGGCAAATACACAACAGCGCTTTTTTGCGCCTCTTTTTCCCGGAGAACGAAAGGAAGCGACCGGTGCGGGTGACGCTTTCTCTGCGGGCGTTCTTGGAGCCCTGTTAGCAAAGAAGCCTCTTTCTGAAGCGCTTGCATGGGGCTCCGTCAATGCAACTTCAGTCATTGCGTACATCGGACCCACTGCTGGCCTTCTTCATGCGAAAGAAATCACCAAGCGTTTACGACAAGAAGAGGGTTACCGGGTACAATCTCTTTAACTTCTATGGCAACGTTCATCCTTCCTTTTGATCATCGCTCAGGTCTTGCAAAAGAAATCATGGAGACGACCTATCCTTTTTCTCCCGCAGATCGTCAGCGAGCGCAGGAACTAAAACGCGTTATTTATGATGCATTTCTCGAAGTGCGCCATGCGTATGACGGAAATGATGTACTTGGGATTCTTATCGACGAAGAAACGGGATCTCAGATTCTTCATGACGCTCATCATCACGGTATTTTTAACATCCTTACTCTTGAAGCGAGTGGCGAACCTACCTTCCGCCTTCAGTATGGAGACCAATCCTCTCAGCGCATTCGCATGATTGGCGCGTCGATGGGAAAAGTGCTTCTTCGCTTTCCGGGACTTCCCGAAAAGCATGATCGTCAGCTGCAGGTTCTTCAGGCCATCCATGCACAGCTCACCAAAGCCGGGCAACGTCTTCTCATTGAGCTTCTTTCTACCGGAAGCGAAGATGAAAGAGAGGACTTCCTTGTTCATACGATACGTATTGCAACCGAAATGGGCATTATCCCTGAATTTTGGAAAGTAGAAAGCCTTCCTACCGAACAAGCTTGGAAAAAGGTAAAAAGCGTCTGCCATGATTCATCCGGTATTCTTCTTTTGGGAAGAGGTGAAGATCGGGCACACGTGGAAGAGGCGGTAAAGACCGCCGTACGATGCAAAGAACAAGGAAAGAATCTTGTTGATGGATTCGCTATTGGGCGTACGCTTTTTGCCGATGAACTTCGTAAACTTGTAGCAGGGAAAATGAAGCGAAAAGATGCAGTTCATGCCATTGCAGAGAATTTTCATTCCATGATTCGTCTTTGGAAATCCGTATGAGTTCTGGCGGCATTCTTACCGTAGGTGCGGCAGTGCGAGATGTATTTCTTACCTCTCCTGAATTTCGTGTCCTTCGCTCTCCTCAGTTTTCTACGGGGTATGCAGAATGTGTAACTCTCGGTGCAAAAATTGATATCGAAGATTGTGTCTTTGCTACGGGAGGGGGAGCCACGAATGCTGCAGCGACCTTCGCGCATCTTGGATTTTCCTCCAGCGTTCTTGCAAAAATTGGCGATGATGAACCTGGGCAAGCTATTCTTCGCGATCTTCATGCGCATGGCGTCTCATCTTCTTTCGTCAAAAAGGAACGAAAAGGAAGAACGGGCTACAGCACGCTTCTTACCACCATCGATGGCGAGCGCACCGTCCTCGTGTTTCGCGGCGTCAGCGCGGAATGGAAGGCAAGCGATATTCCTCAACTTCCCGATTCTCTTCAAGCGCTTTATATTACCTCTTTGGGCGGGAACATGGAGGCTTTAGCAAAAATTCTTGATCGTGCACAAAAAAAGAAGCTTCGCGTTGCCCTTAATCCTGGATCTGCAGAACTCAAGCAAGGATCTGCGCTTTTGCGTCTTCTTTCGGGCGTTTCTGTTCTCATTCTCAATAAAGAAGAAGCTCAACTTCTCACCGCAAAGGCAAAAGCAGATGTTCCCACCCTTGCAGCAACCTTGCATCGTCATTGCCCGCTTGTCGTTCTTACCGATGGAACTCAAGGAAGCTACGCACACGACGCACACCATTTATGGTTCGCGCGAACTTCAAAAGTAAAATCCATTTCTCGCACGGGCGCCGGCGATGCGTTTGGATCCGGTTTTTTTGCCGCGTATCTTCATGGACTTGATACTGCCACCGCATTGCAAGTGGGTACGCTCAATGCAGAGGGTGTCATCCAGCATGTCGGCGCGAAGGCTGGTATACTACGTGCATGGCCAAGCAAGGCAATGCGCATGCGAATTCACGTGACCTCGCGGTCGTAAGCAATCGACCACAGAGTCACAAAGTCATGGAGGGGCTTTTGTTGTTAAGTGCTCTGGGTATTTTGGTTATTATCTTTTCGTTTTTTGCTCTTGAGCTTCATTCACTCTCGGAGAATGCTATCGCGCGAAGCCGATCCACTCCCCCGTCTTCCTCTTCCTCTCTTACTCCCCCTCGCGTAGAAGCTCGCGTCATCGGCTCAGAGCTTCTTCTTATGGAAATTGATGGGGTTGGAAACCCACTTCGCACCCTCTACGCTTCTGATCTTTCCGATGAGATTGCTGATTTTACCCTCTTTGCCGTTCCTCAAACCGGATATCAGGGATTTATCTACGTTCGTCCCATCGTTGATGGAAATCTCCCCAATCTCAAAGTCTATCCTCTCGATGTAGAAAGTGGCACCTTAAAGGCTGCAACGCTCAGCGTACCTGCTGATGAATACCTCGTCTCAGCAGATGAAACCCTGGTAGGCGTCAGGGATGGGAACACTCTTTTTCTCTACGCTCTTGAAGACGGAGCACTTGTTGCCGAAGGAGAAATCTCAGCCGATTGGAGGGATCAACTTACTGTAGGAAACGCTACTCTTGTTCTGAACGCAGACTCTTGTCTTTCTCTCACTCTTCAGACTCCTCTCGCTGAAGAACAAGCGATCGATCCTTTCGAAAGCGTCTGTCCTTAATTCTATGGCGAAATCTTCTCAAGCACTTCCTGCTAAGCTCTCCACTTGGATCATCATGCTTCTCGTGTGGAATATCGCTCTTTTAAGCATTGCCATTTTTTATCTCCTCAAAATGACCCAGACCCCTCTTTCTTCTGCCGATCTTGCACGCGAATGCAGCGAGGCTATCCTCTCTATCTCTCCCTCTCTATGATCACCTCTCGCGCATTTATTCCGTTTATTCTCTGTACACTCGCGCTTTCTTTGGCAGCGGTAGCTCTCATTGTCAATGGCGCTCTTCGTACCCCTCAGGCAGAAGAGATTGCCGCTCTCTGCGGAGAGCGTTTTGCTGCCGCACTTCAGCCGGCAGACTGCCCTGAGCCTGCAGCGCCCGCACAAGAAATAAGCACTGTCGCTCCCAGCGCTTCGCATCCAGGATTTTCTTATCCTTATGGCTGGAATGCGATTGCAACAACGACTCCTCTTCTTGCCGGAGAAGAGAGAACGGATATCCGTCTTACGTTTGGCGGTCTTTTCTTTCTCTGTGATACCTGCACAGAAGGCGTCATCATTACGCTTTCTCAAGAGCCTTTTGTCCTCGATGCAACGCAAACGCTGGATACCTATATCTCTTCTCTCTACACCTCTGTTCCCGGTGCAGATATCCAAAAAGAAACCTTCGGAGGAAATAAAACGAAGTACACCATCAACGGCATTTCCCCTACTGACGGCCCCTTTACCCATATTATCGCCTTTGGAGCAACGTCAAAAGCTGAGGTTCTTCTTCCTGCATCCGACCTTCTTCCTCAGGGTGTTGCGGAACGAGCGGCATTCATTTCCTCTCTCGACTTTTCTCTCCTTCCCTAACACTTTCTATGTCCGCCCTCCGTGTTTTCGTGACTCGTCGTATTCCCGATGCAGGACTCAAGCTTCTTAAAAAGAACCGCTCTCTTGCTCTTGATATCTACGAAGAGGACCGTGCAATTCCTCGAAAGGAGCTCTTGAAGCGCGTAAAGCATGCGGATATTCTTCTTTCTCTTCTTACTGACCGTATTGATGAGGAGGTCATGGATACGGCACCCCACCTGCAAATGATCGCAAATTATGCAGTAGGTTTTGATAATATCGATCTTCGTGCTGCGGCAAGACGCGACATTACCGTCACTAATACCCCTGTCCCCGAGGTCTCCGAAACGGTTGCGGAGCATGCCATCGCTCTCATCTTCGGCCTTGCGCATCGTGTTGTCGAAAGCGATGCTTTTACTCGCGCAGGAAAATATCATGGATGGGGACCGCAAATGCTCCTCGGAACAGATGTTGCCGGAAAAACATTAGGCATTGTTGGTGGAGGCGCCATTGGCAGCGCCCTTGCGCGTCGCATGCATGACGGTTTTGATGTGCGCATTCTTTATCACGATCTCAAACGTAACAGCCTTTTAGAGACCGCCTATGATGCTACGTCCGTTTCTCTTTCCAAGCTTTTACAAGAGAGTGACTTTGTCAGTCTCCATGTTCCCCTTCTGCCTTCTACCCGACACCTTATTAGCACGTCGGAGCTCAGACTCATGAAAAAAACCGCTTTTCTCATCAATACTTCACGCGGGCCAATCGTAGATGAGAAAGCACTCACCCGCGCCCTTCTCAAGGGCACCATTGGTGGCGCAGGGCTCGACGTCTTTGAATGCGAGCCTCTTATTGATTGTGACCCTACGGATACGCTTGAACTCAGAAAGCTTCCCAATGTAATTCTTACTCCGCATACGGCAAGCGCTACCCATGAATCTCGTGATGCCATGAGTATCTGCGCAGCAAAGAATATTTTGGCTTATATTTCCGGAAAAAGACCGGAAAACTTGGTCCACTAGGGTTCTTGCCAGATTTTTTTCTGTCGTGTATAGTTTCTGCGCTTGAGGGCCTTTAGCTCAGTTGGTAGAGCGCCACATTTGCAATGTGGATGTCATCGGTTCGAATCCGATAAGGTCCACCAAAAAATCCCCCACTTCGCTCATTCCTGAGCTTTGCTAGGGGATTTTTTATTTAGGGTAGTCGAATCACCGGAATATCAGGGTTAGGGATGTACTTTACTTCGCTGTGATTTTTGTAGAGAAGGCGTTCGTCAACGTATTTTCCGGTTTTACGATCGATGCGTGCTTGGTAAAGCGCGTTTTCTCGGTAGTACTTTTTTTCGTGCGCAACGTAGGTGAATTTATGATCGCGTTCAATAACCTTGTACGAATACGGGAGCGGTTCTGTGGTGCGGAGTTCGCCCTGAAGATGCGTATCATCGAGCCACACGCAGATTTGGATGGGTTGGTTTGTGGGGTTGTAAAATTTGAGGTCGATATAGTTATAAAAGATGGTGGCTCCGCTTCCAAACGGGAGCACGCGACCTGAATCGGGAAAGGCGTCGAAGCTGTGATGATAGCGTTCGCTTACCACAAGTGGAGAGTGGAGCGCCATCCAATGCAACAGGTTTGCGAGCTGGCACAGTCCCCCGCCCACTCCTTCGATAACTTCGCCTTGAGAAAGGAGCATGCCGGGAACATATCCCCGGAGGCGTGAGGCGCGCCCCACGGATCGCCACAGCGAAAATGTTTCACCGGGAGCCATCACGATATGCGTCATCCGGTTCGAGGCGATGCGAAGGTTTTTTACTTTGTTGTACTGCAGTCGCATGTCAGCGTTTCCGAGCCTGCGCAAGAGCAGAGATTCGTGGCGCGTGATGACCACGGGGAGTTTTTCTTTTTTTCTTCGTGTTGCCAACCGAACGTTGCCAAACCACCACGAAAACATGCGCCGCATCCGATGTGTTTCAACGGCTATAAAGTATAAAAAGGGGTGTTTTTTACGTGAAATTGGCACAAATCATTGACAAAAATGGTCTTTTTTGGTATAGTATTCGGTTCGTTTCCTGGAGATATCCTGCATGCGAATCCTTGCCTCATGTCTTGCGCAGTCCTGTACATGATGTGTAAGCCGCGTGAAGAGGACTTTCTGGGGAAGAACGCTGACGAAACGCCGCAAGGCGCTTTTTTCATTTATACTACCTGTATATGCAATGGCGCCTTGCCCTTTCTTTCAGTGTTCTTTTCCTTTTCTGTTCAGCTATTCCTTACTTTGCACAGGCTGCCTCCTCACCACTTCTTACTCTTGAAAAAGATGGCACGGTTATTGGCATGTTCTCTCCAGAAATTTCTTCCGTCAGCTCCTTAGCCTTGGCAGATTTAGGTACTGATGGAATTAGCGAGATGGTTGTTGCTACCGGATATGGTACACCAACAAAAATATATGCCCTCAGAAAAGATGGAACGATTATCGGGTCCTTCTCTCCTTATCAAGAAAACTTTGCAGGAGGTGCATCGGTGAGCGTGTGCGATCTTGATCACGACGGAGTCAATGAAATCATTACCGGAGCAGGCTTCTCAGGAGGACCTCATGTGCGTATTTTTCATCATGATGGTACTCCGACTGGAACGCACTTTTTTGCTTATGACGAAGCGTTCCGCGGTGGAGTGAACATCCTTTGTACGGACATTACCGGGGATGGAAATGCCGACATCATTACGACACCTGGGCCAACAGGAGGACCTCACGTAAAAGTTTTTTCTTCTACAGGTACCCTCGTTGACGAGCTTTCTCTCGATGGTTTTCCAAGAAATTCCGGTCTCACTCCTTATGCCCTTCCTCACGATCCAAAAACGATATACGTCGTGCCTTCGGCGTACTCGACCCCTCTTGTAGGAACTCTCGGCTTTGCTCACGATACTCTTTCACTCTTTTCTTCTGAACAGAAAGGTGAAGAAATGACACCCCCTCTTTCTCTTACGAGCTATGACGGCTCTACGCTCTCTGTATCGCATTCAACGGTCAGTGCAGCTGCATGGAGTGAGGGGTCTTTTTATCGATTGAGTGCGGTCCCAACAACCGCCCTCGCATCTGATACTTCTCCCAAATATATTCATGTCGATATTTCTACTCAAACCCTGACGGCATACGAGTACGGCATTCCTGCATTCTCATTTCTTGTTTCAACAGGAGTTGCGACGCATCCTACTCCCCTTGGAAAAACGGAGGTCATCGCAAAACTTCCTTCTCATGATTACGTCTGGTACTACGGCGCGAACAATCCTTCGAACTACAATATTCCTAACGTCCTTTGGAATCTGCGCTTCAGAAAGCATTACTACATTCACTCTGCATACTGGCATAACAACTTTGGACATCGCATGAGTCATGGATGTGTAAATGTCAGCATCCCTAACGCAGAAAAAATCTTCCATTGGGCAGAGGTGGGAACGCCCGTAGAAATTACAGATTCAACATTCGCGTTATAAGAAATAAAAAACAACTGACGAAAGTCAGTTGTTTTTTATGATAAGCATCTCCTTCTCGTGTTTTCACGACACATGCTCATCGAGTAAGTACCTAGCGTCGCTTTGCAACTTTCTTTGCAACTTTCTTTGCTGCAACTTTACGCTTAGGTGCGGCCTTCTTAGCTGCCTTGCGAACTACTTTCTTCGCTGGCTTGCGTGCCGCCACCTTCTTTGCTGCTTTCTTGGCCATGGCCATATGATCAAGTGGCGTTACTCGCGATAATTTTCGCGACTAGTAAATAGTATAAAGTGTTTTTTGCATTTTCTTTATTTTGTATCACTCATACTGTGCATAACTTACAACAATTTTTCTTGCACATGCATTGTTTTTTTCAAATTGTGGCACGCCATATACACCATCGTATCCTGCACGCCATGAAATCTTTTCTTCTCGCATGCGCACCACTGCATCTGCAACGCGCTCATCACTGAGCGAAAGGAGATCTTTCGCGCTTGCATCAAGAAGCAGATGAAATTCATTTCCTCCTTGTGCAATCATGTATTCGTATATTTCCTGTACCTTCTTTGCTTGCGGTTTTTTTCCTGTTGCGAGCGCAATTATTTCGGGAAGATGAATTATCTTCCAATATGACACGTATCGCTTGATGAATTCCAAGTTTTTTTATGGTCACTCCTATTTCTCCTCAAAAAGTGGTCTCGTAACCGCGCAGAAAAAAAGCGTGGTAAGTGCCAATAAACTCACCATGTATCCTATCGTACTTACTCGCAGCGCAACGTCTGTTGCAAGCACAAAAAACATCCATGCTAAACCAAGAAACCACACCACCGCGATTCCTCCGCGTACTCTTTTTTGCGGGAATACCCTCCACGCAAAAATGAGCAATGCATGAACGATAAATACACTCGTCGCACTCGTGCTTAATACGAGCAGCGCAACTATCTCGCAAATGTATGCAAGCGTCGTGAATACCTCATGCATTTTTCCTTGGAGCCGGGTGAGTAAAAGATTCGATCCAAAGAATATCGCTATGGCTACAATCATCATCCACATCCCTCGGGTAAGCTCACTCGTGAGCACCCCAACACCTCTCGCTCCCAGAAGAGCATTCACTACATCCCCACTTTTCCATGCAAGGAAAGGAAGGGCAATTCCCATGAGACATGCTGCGCAGAAAAAAAGTGGTGCATACATTCCCCCTAAAAGATCAAACGCTTTTTTGAGCGCGAATTGAAAAGCTTGCGCTTGTTCCTTTTCTCGGTCAAGAAATTGTTTGACGAAGGGATGCATAGATATTAGGTCATGGCTTTGTACCGCTCTGCGATCGCCAACTCTTCCGGCGTATTCACGCCAATCACTGAAAGTGCGTCAGTGGTTGTCGTAAGAAGTTTTAAGCCTTCTTCAAAAGCAATGTGCACGACATCAGTAAGATAATACTCACCACTGGCATTTTTATTTGTGAGCTTTTCAAGTGCCTCTGCAAGCCACGTCGCAGGAAAGATATACATTGCGGGATTTATTTCTTGGATAGCAAGCTCTTCAGGAGATGCATCTTTCGCTTCTCTAATGTCACTCACCCTTCCTTCCTTGTCTCGCAATATTCTTCCCCAACTTCTAAACCCTTGATATTCCCCCTCGTATGAAGGAACTCTCGCGGTAAGCATGTGTACTGCAGTTGGTTCAATTCTAAACGCCTCTATCAGCTCTTGGAGCACTTGCTTCGGAAGAAAAGGATGATCCGCATTCAATACCATGATGCCATCCGCATCTTCCCAAAGGTTACGAGATGCCTTTACGGCATCTCCCGTTCCTAATGCTTCTTGTTGAAGCGCATACTCCACTCTCTCCCCTAGCACCTCTCTAAAAAGCACTTCTCCTGAAGGAGATACTACCACTATCGGCTTTTTCTGCTCTGAGAGATCTGTGATCGTTTCCACTAGATGCTGCACCATGGGCTTGCCTGCAATAGGGACAAGTGGTTTAGGCACTGATAACCCCATCCGCTTTCCTTTTCCTGCTGCGAGGATAACTGTTTTTACCAGAGACATATGGAAAAATCCTATCATTTCCGCAAGGATTCTTCAATCCATTCTTGGAAGAGATTTTCCTCAGAAATACCAGCAGTTTTCAGCATTTTTGGCATGAGTGAAGTAGCGGTATATCCGGGAATGGTATTTATTTCTAAAAACCATAACCCCCCTTCCTCATCCATCATGATGTCCGTACGCGTCATATGAGTACATCCAATTGCTTTATGCGCCTTCAAAGCAATCTCTTGAAGGCGTGCGGCAAGCTCCCCATCAATCCGCGCAGGACATACTTCTTCTGCGAGATTTTCTGCACTGTATTTTTGCTCATAGTCAAAGAATGACTTGGCAACAATCTCTACAACAGGGAGCGCAATTGTTCCTTTTTTTCCCTCAATAACCCCCACGGTAAATTCCCTTCCCACAATACGCCGCTCAACGATAATTTTTTCTGTTACTTCCGCCGCTCTCTTTATCGCCTCCTGGTACTCCTCCTCAGATGCAGCGATGCAGGTTGCAACCGAACTCCCTCCATCGCCCGGCTTTACCACCACGGGATAGCCTGGATATTTGCTCTCTCCTCCTTTTTGCACTACATATCCTTCCGGAGAAGCAACGCCCACCTGGTGTACCCTCTCTTTTGCGCGATCTTTTTGGAGCGCAATCTCATGTGCTTCGCTCGGAGAAAAAATAAAAGGGATATCCATTTTTTTCAACCACCTTTGTATCTCTCCATCTTCGCCTCCTTTTCCGTGCATTACGGGGACAGCAAGATCTATCGTCTCTTTCTCTCGAATAAATACATCCATTGCTTCCGGAAAAATAAATGTTTTTACGGGATAGTGGATTCCGATAATCCGCGCGATATTTTCCGCTGATCGTAATGAGATTACTCTTTCAGTGCTTTCGCCTCCCGTTATCACCGCAATTGTATGGGTCATATGTATGAATTTATTTTTACCTCCCCCGTGGATCCATTTATTTCTACTTCTTGTCCTTCTTTTAGCGTGTAGATGGGATAATTTACAATTACGGGAAGCTTCATTTCTCTCGCAATAATCGCAAAGTGTGATAAAAGGCCTCCGTGATCCGCAATCACCCCCTCGAGCATCGATGCGTGCTCTGCAATATCTGGAGTAAGCGCGGATACTACCAGGATTCCCCCCGGCGTAGGAATGCGCGTGACCTCACCTCTGCCTTTTCCTCCAGACACCCCCAAAGGCCCTTCTGACGGCATTGCAAAAGGCGTATCCGTCAGTACTGAGGGCGCAAGCTCTCCTTCGTTTTCTTCCTTTTCTGTAGGAACAAAATTTCTCAGTTTCGTTACGTAACGCAATGCCGTCCATCTCCCGTACTCTCTCAAACGAAGCATTTCCTGCGCATGCTTGAGCTCCTTTCTCGGTATTCCTTCAAGAATTTTTCCTGTAGCTTGCTGTTGGAGATGCGTCATGAAAGAGGAAGTGTCACAAAAGTCCAATGTATTTCCTACAATATCTTCAGGTGGCTGCCATGCTTTTCCCATATCTTCAGGGAAGATGCTCAGGGCCTCTGTGAGCGAGGTACCTCCAGGCAGCTTTTCTTGCAGATCTCGTATCGCTTTTTCTGCGAGAAGATTCACGGTAAAAATTCTTTCATACTCCTTCATAAACTGCTGCATAATCTCTTCGGGAAAGGGGCTGTTGAGATCTTTCTGAAGAGAGCTTCGAAGTTGAAGAGCGATTTCTTCGTAATTCCCCTCAATCTTCTTTAGTGCACGACTATTTTTCAATGAAGTCAAAAACCCCTTCATCTGAACAGGACGAGGGGCATATTCTTTTCTCAGAAAATAACTATATGCGGGAAATAAACTCTGCAATTCCTTTTCTTTATCTACGTAGAGCTCTCCTGCGATCACCTTAAGAAAATTCATCTCTTGATATGCAACTCCGTATGCTCGGTATGCCCTGTCTACCGGGCCATCCTGCTCATATAGGCGCTCCAGAAGGGCAAACGTCTCTCGCGAAGGTCGAGGCGCAACATCACACACGGAAGTTTTTGCGAAATAGTACTTCCCCTCTTTCGGCAGCTCCTCTTCTATGCGGAGAAGAAATTCATGACGCTCTTGTGTCAATGAAGTAATAGGACGAGCTTGAAGAATGTACCACTCGTCTTCTTGAATACACCATTCGATATCTTGAGGAAATTCAAAGAGCTTTTCTATTTCTAGAAAGAGCGTTTTTCCCTTTAAAATATTGGGCAATTTCGACGTGACCTCTTTTTGTGTTCGATAAAATATTTCGCGCTCTGGAGTAATCATTCCCCCTACCACCTCATCACCTTGTCCCTCGTGAAATTCTATTATCATCTCCCGCTCTCCATTTGGATTTCTTGTAAAGGTAACTCCAGAAAATGTTGCGGGAATATATTTTTGGATAATGAGAGAAAATTCAGAGAGGCTTCCTAGCTTTTTCTCTGCATCATGCCGCACTTCTTCGATTGCCACTGCTAGATCCTCAGGAGCAATATCAAGCTTCGTGAGGAATTTTCCTGCCATAGACTCCTCCTGGGCATCTTCTATCAGCGCACTTGAACGTACCGCGTAACTTACGGCACTCATCTTTGTATGAGCGTATGTCGCTATTTCTTCTCCAGAATCCTGAGCGGTTCTCTCGGTATCAATGAGCACAAATTCAGGAACAGGAAGTCCCGCTCGTTGCATGATCTCTAATCTTCTTCCTTTTTCTCCATTCATATTAGTATTCCCAGGGAGTGGCATACCTGCCCAGGAAGATATTTCCTCGTTTCTCCAACTTTATTCCGATAATTTTCGCGTCAAAACAAGTTACAAAATCTTCGCATATGGTAACTATTCTCGCACTCGATGGCACGCGACTCAATTCACTCTCTAGCTCCTCGGTCGGAGTATATATCGCCGAAATAGCCACACTTCCTAATATCGGATGAGGCTTGCTCGCGCTTTCTTGTCGCGTATCCACTGTCAGCACATTTTGCTGTTGGAGTTCTTTTATTTCATCGGTAGAAAATATCTTCGTATATTGTGGATCACTGTATACCGCAGAGAATGCAATCTCTCCTTCAAATATTCCTCCCGCTTCAACCCATCCGCTTACCCCATTTTCCAGTGCTTGTGCCATAATCCCCCTTTCTCGCAAGTAAGCCGAGATCTCACTTCCACGAATACCCGACCAGCAAATTACAAATACCAGTCGATCCCTGGGAAGCACTTCCCATTTGCCTGCAAGAAGGTCTGCAAAACGTATGTGCGTACTTCCTGGATAGTGTCCTATCTCGTACTCCTCGTCTTCACGGGCATCTAGTATAAAAGCATCTTCAGCCTGTTGTTCAAAATCACTATTTGTTACAAGCAGAGGAAGATTTTCATGCGCCTTAAAGAAATCGCTTCGTGTATCTTCCGCTTCTTCTGCATCCTTCCTCGCAATCTCTTCATGCAATTTCTCTGCAACTTGCTTCCCATACTCTTCCTGAGCATACAGCCTTCTTACTTCAACGACCGTGTACGCCGTCGATAGTGCAACTCCGAGCGTACTTATCGCCACCAGTAAAATGATGATGGGTTTCCGACGTACAAACATCCCTATTCTTTTGAAATACTGGAGTACAAAAGAGAATGCCAGTGAAAGAAACACGGCGAGTAAACTAAAGATCTGAACAAATGAAGATCCGATATTTGAAAGTATTTCGGGGGGAGGAATGGCGTGCGACTCTCGCGGCCATACTGCCGTAGCAAGGAGAAAAACAAGAAACGCAGCTCGCGGATTTCTCTCCTCCTTTTCTTTGCCCCCACTTCCCACGTCTTTTGCTCCTGAAGGCCGCTTCATATCTCTCCTATCATACCGCTTTTATAAACAAAAAACAGCTCTTTCGAGCTGTCTTCTGTATAAAATCGCACGGTTCTGGCGGCAACCTACTCTCGCCAACCTTGACTACCATCGGCTCACAAAGGCTTAACGGCCGTGTTCGGAATGGGAACGGGTGTGACCCTTTGGAAAGAACCACCAGAACCGTGCGATCTTATGTGCTTCTCGCACAAGAATACTGATTGAAGAAATGCTTTTGCATTCGTCAGCCACCACGCGTTTTGCGCATTAAGTGGGCGGAGAATGACATATTAGTATGGCTCGGCTGAACGTGTTGCCACGCTTACACCTGCCACCTATCAACCTCATAGTCTCTGAGGTGTCTATGAAAACTCATCTTTGAGTCGGCTTCGCGCTTAGATGCTTTCAGCGCTTATCCGAGCTGTACTTAGCTACCCAGCGGTGCCCTTGGCAGGACAACTGGTACACCAGAGGTACATTCGTTCCGGTCCTCTCGTACTAGGAACGAGTCTCATCAGTTTTCGACGTGCACAGTAGATAGGAGACCGAACTGTCTCACGACGTTCTGAACCCAGCTCGCGTACCGCTTTAATTGGCGAACAGCCAAACCCTTGGGAGCTTCTTCACCCCCAGGATGCGATGAGCCGACATCGAGGTGCCGAACCTGGTCGTCGCTGTGGACGCTTGGACCAGACTAGCCTGTTATCCCCGGAGTAGCTTTTATCCGTTGAGCTTCCGCCGTCCTATGTCGTACGGTCGGATCACTAGCTTCTACTTTCGTATCTGCTTGACGTGTCAGTCTCGCAGTTAAGCTGGCTTGTGCGCTTGCACGTCCTGCCCGATTTCCATCCGGGCTAAGCCAACCTTTGTAAACGCCTCCGTTACTTTTTGGGAGGCACCCGCCCCAGGTAAACTACCTACCAGCCACTGTTCCAGCCACCCGATTCAGGGCGTCCGGTTAGAATTGACGTGACACAAGGGTGGTATCTCACTGGTGCCCGAAGGCTCCCACCTATTCTGAACATGTGAAACATCAACCCAATGGCAAGCAGTAGTAAAGCTTCACGGGGTCTTTTCGTCTAACTGTGCATAGAGAGCATCTTCACTCCCCTCGCAATTTCGCCGAGTGTATCCTTAAGACAGTTGTCAAGTCGTTATGCCATTCGTGCAGGTCGGAACTCACCCGACAAGGAATTTCGCTACCTTAGGACCGTTATAGTTACGGCCGGCGTTCATCCGCGCTTCAGTCAGAGGCTTCATCTTGCGATTAACCCCCTCCCTTAACGTTCGGACACTGGCCAGGCATCAGCCCCTATACTTCATCTTGCGATTTAGCAGAGGCCTGTGTTTTTGATAAACAGTCGCTTGACATCTGACGCTGCGGGTCTCTCCCTCCCGGGAGAAACCAAGCCTTATCCCGAAGTTACGGCTATTGTTTTGCCTAGTTCCTGAAGGATACTTCTCTCGTACGCCTGAGTGTTTTCGCACTCACCCACCTGTGTCGGTTTACGGTACGGGCAGCATAGTGTTAACCCTAGAGGCTTTTCTTGGTTCGTGTTGCTTTCCCCTTATGCTGATTGCTCAGCACTTGAGATGAACACCCGTGTATTGCTTGGCGGATTTCCCTACCAAACCACGAGCATTCCCCAACGTCATAGCCATAGGACGCGGGAATCTCACACAAACGTCCCCCCATTAGAACACTATCCTGGTGCTGGAATATTAACCAGCTGTGCATCGACTACGCCTTTCGGCCTTGCCTTAGCTCCCGACTAACCCACGGTCGATTCTCGTTGCCGTGGAAACCTTGGATTTTCGGCGGAAATGATTCTCACATTTCTTTCTGCTACTCATGCCAACATTCTCTCTTCCCAACGCTCCACCGTACCTCACGATACGACTTCAGCGCGATGGAAATGCTCACCTACCGCGTCTACGCAAATGCGTAAACACCCACAGCTTCGGTATGCAGTTTAAGCCCCGGTACATTTTCGGCGCAAGGAAACTTGACCAGTGAGCTGTTACGCTATCTTTAAAAGGTGGCTGCTTCTAAGCCAACTTCCTGGTTGTATAAGTCTCCTCACTACCTTTTACACTGAACTGCAATTGAGGGACCTTAGCTTGTGATCTGGGCTGTTGCCCTCTCGACCTATGGAGCTTCGCCCCCATGGTCTGACTGCCGGGAACACGTTTTGGCATTCGGAGTTTGGCAGGGCGACCTACCTTGCGGCGGTAAACCCTATCAGTGCTCTACCTCCAAAACGCTATTAACCGACGCTAGTCCAAAAACTATCTCGGTGAGAACCAGCTATTACCCTGTTCGATTGGAATTTCTCCGCTAACCACAGTTCATCCCCGTGTTTTGCACAGCACGTGGGTTCGGACCTCCATAAACTGTTACATTTACTTCATCCTGACCATGGTTAGGTCACAGGGTTTCGGGTCTATTGCATGCCACGGACGCCGGTTAAGGCTCGCTTTCACTTTGGCTCCATCCCGTAGGATTTAACCGCGCGGCATACAATAAGTCGTTGGCTCATTCTTCAATAGGAACGCTGTCACCCCGTATTGCTACGAGGCTCCAACTCTTTGTAAGTGTATGGTTTCAGATTCTATTTCACTCCCCTCCCGGGGTTCTTTTTAGCTTTCCCTCGCGGTACTGGTTCACTATCGATCTGTATATGTATTTAGTTTTACCACATAGTCGTGGTAGATTCCGACAGGATTTCTCGTGTCCCGCCGTACTCAAGACCGTACCCACACCGCATGTGTATCGTATTTTCGCATACAGGACTATCACCTGCTTTGGTTCAGCTTTCCAGCTGATTCTGCTAACACGCACATGTACAGTGCTTATTTCGCCAGAAATAAACGGATACGGCTTACAACCCTCACTGGGCAACGGCTGGCGCCTTTCGCCTCGTCTATCTTACCGAAGTAAGCGTTAACGGACTTCACGCAGTGAGTTTGAACTGATCCCATTTCGCTCGCCACTACTTTGGGAATATGAGAACGGTCCGTCATCTTGTTCCTCGAAGCATCGAGAAGCAAGATGAGGATCGTACCCTTTCTTTTCTTTTCCTTGTGGTACTGAGATGTTTCACTTCCCACAGTTCCCTTTGGCAGCCTATGTATTCAGCTGTCAATCATCAGGCATTCCCCTGATGGGGTTTCCCCATTCGGACATCTTCGGATCAACGGTTGCTTGCCACCTTCCCGAAGCTTATCGCAGGCTGCTACGTCCTTCATCGGCACATACAGTCTAGCCATCCACCTATACACCCTTACTCTCCACCCACTTACTACGCACAACAGCAGTGTTGCGGTCTTTTTCGAAGTGGGATGGCGAATTGCAAATATGCATCATCTTCATCAGTATTCAGTTGTGAAAGTGCGGCAGAATAGTATCTCTTCCCTGTGGTATTGTCAAGAAGTCATCCACGGCACGAGAACACTCTTCTTCCTGCCTTTGTTTTTTGGCTAATATTCCTTTGTATGCTGAAGACTCTCCTTCTTTCGGTTGGCGATCTGCCTTCGGGAGGCTTTCGAGAAATTGGGGATAACTTTCTCCTTTTTTTAAAGAAATACGCGAGCATCGAAACTCGTTCTTATAAGTCGTCAAAACTCCTCCTCGAAAAAGCTCCGAGAGACGCTTTTCTTTTGGATGAGCGCGGCAAGAGCTATACCTCCCATTCCTTTGCCGCCCTTCTTTCCCAATTTGAAGATCGCGGAGATACCTTTACTCTTCTCTTGGGAGGCCCGGATGGCTTTACCGCCCAGGAAAAAGCGCCGTTTCAAAAAATCTCCCTTTCTCCCATGACCACAACGCACGATATCGCGCATCTTTTTCTTCTTGAGCAGCTGTTTCGCGGCCTCAGTATTGTGCATGGATCGAGTTATCATCGCGATGAGCCAAAATAAAACTCCCGCCGAGATCTGGCGGGAGTTTTATTTCCAGGTGCGCTTTTTGTTTATTTCCTCTTTTTCACGAATAGCCTCTTCAATATTTATTGAGAAGCTATTTGCGAGGTCGAGCAGATACATAGTGACATCGGCGAATTCTTCTTTGAGATTATGAAGCTTTTCTTCGTCGGTATGCGTTCCTTCTACGTGCATGCCTTCCATTTTCCGGATGGCTTTTGCGAGCTCACCAATTTCTTCACTAAAGAGAAGGAACTTCTCAAGGGGTGTGTTCTTATCAAATCCTCGCTCTTTACACATGTGTTCGATCCATTTTTGTGCATCTGGCAAAGAGACGTTTTTGGGAAAATCTTGCATATCTTTTTATTCTTTTTCTTGGAGTTCTTGGAGAAATGCTTTCGTGGCAGGATATGCCGGCAACTCTTTTGTTTCGGATAAGTAAAACCATCTTCCTTCTGCAATCTCATCCTGATCGATTTGTAATTTCTCTCCTGGTTTTACCTTGGTGGTAAAGCAATAAACCGTTCCCTCTCCAAAATCAAATGGGATTTGCATGATTTCTTTGACATCTTCGTACGCCAACTCTATTCCCGCCTCTTCTCTCACCTCACGTATTCCCGCCGCGCGAGGATCTTCATCTTCGTCATCGACTCCCCCTCCAAGAGGCTGCCATTTATCCGGATAACTATGCGTTCTTACTAAAAAGATTTCTCCTTTTTCGCTTACCAGCGCGACTATCGCTACATCTCTTTTCATACTTTATAAAAGCAAATCTGCGTACGCGTCTGGGAGGGATTTTCCTGGGGCGTAAACAATAGGTTCAGCGATTGCTTTCTCGATAGTTTCGAGAATGATTGGATACTGAGATTGCTCGTTAAAATGTCCGCCGGTTTCTGGAGTAAAAAGATGGCCGTGGAAAACGGTTGCGTATTTTTGTGCATGATCGACGGGAATGACTTTGTCGTTTTTTGCATGGACGATGTAAAAACGGGAGGCGCGCCACATGAGGACGTCATGGTCGAGGTCGGATAAGAAGAAGCCGCGGAAGCGCTCGTCTTTAATGAACCAGGGGGCAGAAATCAGTACGCATGCTTTTGGCGTCGTGCGTGCTTCGGCGGCTTCGAGAAAACGAAGCGCGGCAGCACCTCCTAAGCTGTGGCCGACGATAATATCCTCTTCGGTAAGAGTACGTGCAGCTTCAACAAGCGCCTTTGTCCAGGTTTCGGGATCAGGATTTTCGGGGTCAGGAAGGTCGGGAATGAGGACTTCGTGGCCGCGCTTCTTGAGCTCATCTTCAAGCCAGGGCCAGAAGTGGAGGCTAGAAGATGAGCGATAGCCGTGAATGCCGATGATGCGCATAGGGTGGGAGCTGAGAAAGGGAGTATACGTGGGAGCTTAGGGAGTAAGGGGAGTATGGGGAGTGTTTTTTTTATTTAGAGTACGGGAAAGTGAGGAAACTGAAAACCGCCCGAGGTTGGGCGGCTTTCTTTTACTTGCTTGCTTTTGCTGGGGTTGTTTTTTGCTTTGCACGAAGGAACATGAGTCCGCCAATTGCTATGCCTGCAACAATGACTAGCGCAAAAATGTTTTGCACAATTGCCGATACCACAATAGTGATGAGTGAAAGTACGAGTGCAACGATGAGTGTTACCCCTCCAATCACCGCGCGACTTGCTCCTCCCAAAAATGGCAAGATATCGAGCAATGTTGAGAAAGGACCGGTGACTGCCATCATTCCTGCCCACATGAGCAAGAATCCTACGAGACGGAAAATCCAGAGCATCATTTTATATTCACCATGCATGGTTGCGAGCGCTTCATCGCGTCCACCTTCGAAAACACGAAATACGCCGTTGCCTTTTTTATCTGTGAATTTTGTTACTTCCGAACCACTCACTTCTCCAAAAATTGTTCCGAGCATTCCTTCTTTGAGCACCGAAAATGAAACGCGCTCGTCGCCTACTTTTGGCGCGGCTGGATCTGCACCCTTGAGATAGATATATCTTCCTTGAATGACTGCGTCTTTTGGTAGCTCTACCATTGCGGGCGTGAGCGAAATTTCATCGCCGCCGCCAATGGATACTTCTTGGCCGTTGAAGCTATACGCACCGACTGTCATGGTTTCGGGATTGTATGATCCGTATTCCTGCGTTGGTGCTGGGTTTTCGTGACCCTCTGGATATTCGAACGTTGATGAATCGCTTGGCGACGCGGTCCATGCTTTTTGATAATTGTACGTGGTTGTTGTGGTTTCTGATCCTCCGAGATTTGTTTGGCTTTGTGACTCACTCTCTTGTTCCCATGCGTACATTTCCGCGGTTCTTGTCACGATAAGATAAGGGCCTGGCTTGAGGTACATTCCGTCACCGATATCTTCGCTTCCCATGATTTTTCCTGTCATGGATACGAATGCGCCGTCTTTACCGGCATCTACCGTTTCTGCGGAAATTGCTTCGGATTTTTTTGCAATATCGGAAATGTCGACTCGACCCTCATTCCAATACAACACACCGAATGAACCAAAAAACATTGCAACTCCCATGACTACTCCACTGATAGAATTCATGATGCGTTTTCCGAATCCTACGGTCGTTGTTTGTGTATATGTATCAGGCATAGTTTAAGTTAATTGCGCTCATCATACCGGATTTTTCCTTTTTTCTTTATTCCTTGGGGATAGGTGTGAAACGCGACTGTTGTCCTTCTGGCGTTTCAACATGACCATAAAACTCTTCCTTGGGACGCACCCACCATTCTCCATTACGCAAAGATTCGTATACCACATGCTCACGCTCGTCGTTCGTATGCAGCGCCTCACCCACAATGCGATAGAAACCTCCTTTGAAATGTTTTACGATCTTTTTCTCTGGGAAAAATGCGTTGAATACTTTTTTAAAATCTGGGAGCGTTTTCAACTTTCTTACTTCGTCGATTGCTAACCACACGTAGTCTTGCGATTCCCGATCACGTGTTACGTTTTCTGCGGTGACTTCTACAAGTACCGCATGCACGATCCACGTCTTTTTATTTTCCTCATCTTCTTGCGTGAAGATAGGACCGCGACGAATGTGTACTACATGATCAGATGGAATTCCTCCTTCTTCTTGCAATTCTTCAAGCACCTTTTCTTCAATCGTTTTTTCGTCATCAAGAAAGCCAGAAATGCCATTCCAGTGGTGCGGATGCAAATCCATTTTTACACCCCGCTGAATCATCAAGATTTTTCCTTCGCGATGCACGACACAATTCACCACCGGTGCGTAACGAATATTCGTATAATCAACTCTCCCTGATTTTGGAATAAATTCCGACATATCTTCCTTTCTGCTTGTATAAAACTTCCTGATTCTGTACCATTTTATCCGATTCAGTAAAAAGCTGAATGGTTTGGGAGAAATGGAAAACGGTTTTATTTGGAGACAGTTTGGACCTGAAGAGGGAGGATTCACGAGCCGTACCAAAAATGTACGGTGAGCGAACAGGACCGATGAGCGTAAGGTCATAAGGCAAGAATTAAAAACATTTTTATTTTAGGCTAGTTTTGGCTCGCGACGCAGAAGGCGTCGTCAAGGCCTACTCAAATGTAGGCCGTCGACGCTTTCAAGGAGCATGACAAAAATAGACAAAATAAAAATGTTTTCCCGAGGGCGAGTGGTGGAATTGGTATACACGCATGTCTTAGGAACATGTGCTTCGTGCATGAGGGTTCGAGTCCCTCCTCGCCCACCAATGGATAGAAAAGAAGGGAGTGAGGGGAGTGAGGGGAGTTGGATGTGGCAAGGCGCTGAAAGGCGCTGTTTTTTTTATTTTATCTTGCTTGGCGACAAAACTTGCAAAAGTGCTCATTTTTTGCTATACTTTCATGTCTCTCGATGGATCATTTCGATCTGTTGAGAACAAAGGACTGCCAAGTCCCTTGGAGGGAATATGGCAAATGTCATCTTTGTGGACGACGAGCCGCCCATTCGTAGGACGCTCGTTCGGCGCGCAACGAGGGGGCATGGCCTCGTGGCCCATGCCCCCTCCAGCCTCAGCGAGCTCCTCGAGCTCGCTGAGCAAAACCCCAGCGCGGTCGTCGTTTTCGACGGCAACTGCGCCGGGGCGTTCGAGGGCCTGAACGGGTGGGATCTGGTCCCCCTCCTTCGTGCCCGCGGCTGGACCGGTGAGGGCGTCGTCTTCACCGGCGCGCGGGATGAAAATATCCCGGCCTTCAGGAATGCCGGCCTTCCGGCCGAGCGGGTTTTTGACAAGCCCGAACTTAGCGATCTCTTTCAGCTCCTCGTGGAGCTCGCCAAGTAATTCCTTCCCGTGAGCACACCGCTGTGTGTCTCGCGGGTCGCTTCAACATGAGAACTCGCCTTCTCGTATTGAAACGACTTTTCCACAAGAACTTCTTTCCTCTGCTTCGCCCGTGATAAGGTGGTTTTGCAGACATCACTCCCCCGTCTCTTTGTTGAGATGTGTGGGAGTTTTGTTTTGTACGACGTCGTTCCTCTCATTCATTTAACGTACTGCACATGCAACATCGCTATGTCGCACTCACCCTCCTTGCGTGCACATTCGCAACAGTGTCTCCTCTACGGACAACTGCGACCACTCTTCCCCCGGTCATCCTCTCGGAAATTAACTGGGGAGGATCTCCTCTTTCCACGGCAGACGAGTGGATTGAGCTTGCGAACACCACCACGCAAAATCTAGATATCAGCGCCTGGCGCATTGTCGGCGCTTCATCGCCGGAATCCCCTATTGTGATTCCTGCATCTACGATGCTTTCTCCGGGAGAAACGTATGTCATTGCAAACTATGCAGATACCGATGTGAAGTCGGTGCTCAACTTTGCTCCCGATCTTGTCAGTTCATCCGTGAGCATCCCCAATACTTCGCTTGCGATTACTTTGTATGACCCTGCCGGAGTAATCGTCGATACGTATATCGACACGGGAACTCCGGAATTTGGTAGCTCTTCTCTTCATGCGAGCATGGAAAGGAGTCTCGTGACCGGAGCCTGGGAAAGCGCGCAATATGCACTTCATGTAGATAGCGCTGAAATGCTCGGATCACCTGGCGCTCTCTCTGCCTCTTCCGCGACTCATGAAGCTCAGCCTTCCCCTGAAAGCTATCCACCTCTTCCGCCATGCTCACCTCTTCCCTCATCGCCGCAAGAGATACCTGAAACAACATCCACTGATGCACAAAGCATATCCGAGGAGGAGCATGCGGAACCTCCTCAGGAAAGTTCAGATTCTGAGACATCTCCTGAGATTACGCTCATTGCACTAGTTACCCAGGAGTCAGTTACTGATGCGCAGGATTCTTCTCCATCGTCTCCGGTATCTGAAGTCCTCACCGACGTCGAAACTCCGCATACCAAGACGGAAGCAGAAGACTCTGAAGATGAAGCGGATACACAAACAGAAGCTCCTCTTCGCACCGTTGATTACCACTCGCTTCGTATTACCGAGTTTGTCAGCGATCCGCTCGATGGAAAAGAGTTTATTGAACTCTTCAATGCGGGAAGAGAAGCCCTTCCCTTGGAAGGCGTACATATTGCAGATGCTTCTGGCAAACGCACATCTCTCTCTGGAGAAATCGCTGCCGGCGCTTACCTTGTCATAGAAAATCCCCTTGGAAAGCTCAACAACGATGGAGATGCTCTTGTCCTTCTTCTTCCGGATGACCAAACGCTCTTTACGCTTTCGTATGGTACTAACACCTTCCCTGCTCCCAAAAAAGGCTTCTCCGCAGGAGTTTGTGCGGATCTTTGGATGACCACCCTCTCTCCTTCTCCTGGACAAGAAAATATTTGCTCTTCACCTTCTCTTTCTTATGAAACATCAGAAACGTCAACGCCCGCAATCGACCGCGGCAGTACCTCTTCGGGAACTTCTTCATCCGTTCAAGGAAATGTTTCTTCTGCGAAAACAGAAAGCACAGATGTCACCGATGTTGCGCCTGCGCAATCCGTAGTGGTTACTCACGCAGCATACACCGCACCTGGTTCATCTCACATGGATAGCCAATCTGGATCTTCTTCTGCAAAAAAGAAAACTTCCAAAAGCACTCCCGTAGAAACGACTCTTGATGCGCTTGAAACCCTTTCCTCAGGTCAGGTCGTTGAAGTTACCGGCACGCTTATTGCTACTCCTGGCATGCTTGGAAAACGTGTTGCGTATCTTGATGGCGTGCAACTCTACTTCCATAAAGCCACATGGCCAGATCTGTCACTTGGAGATCAGGTGCGCATTACCGGAACATGGGACTACCAGGAAGGTGTACGGAGAATAAAAATTTCCGATGCAGAAAACATTACCGTTCTTGGGAATGCACCTCTCACGCCACGTGCTTGGGAAGATATTCCTCAAGATGAGCGAGGGGACATTCTTGCTTCCGCGAACGGTACGCTTCTGAGAAAAGATGGAGATGCATTTATCTTCTCCTTGCAAAGCACTCAAGCAGAAATTGTCGTTGTTGATTTGGGGAAGACTGGTGCTCTCTCTTTACTGCGCACGGGAGATGCTGTTTCTCTGACTGGCATTCGTTTGCCGCATGATGGGAGAATTGTCCTCGTTCCTCGAAGCGCTGATGACGTGGTCAAGGCATCCTCTCCTTCACTTCATGAGGAAGGATCGGAACATGCGTCGGGTATACTCACTTCTTCGACGCCCCCTTCCCCTGCACCTCTTATTGGCGGAGGCATTCTCATGAGTAGCATGGGTGCACTTAGTTATTGGTTTATTCGTTCGAAAAAATATTCATTCTTATTCTCATCATAATGTAGATTCTATGGAAAACGCTAAGCAGTCTTGGTACAGCAAACTCTCTGATTCGTTCGATGCGCTCATGCGCAAGTTTGATATGCCTGAAGATATGGAAATTGAACTTCGCGAATTTGTTTTTACGGTGGCAAAAGAACAATTCCGCGTGGGCAATAAATCGGGTATTAGCTGGGTCTATCGCAAGATGCGCGAAGAACAAGGCGCGCCCGCAACACCCGTTGCCGCATAATCATATCGATCTTCATTGATATATATATGGAGAGACGCGAGGAATCGCGTCTCTCCAGTTTACCGTTTGTGAAAAAGAAAAACCCCTCACAAAAGTGAGAGGATTTTCTGGAGCGGCAGACCGGGGTCGAACCGGCGACCTTCTCCTTGGCAAGGAGACGTTCTACCACTGAACTACTACCGCTCAAATTTCTGACCCAAGTTTAGCAATCTTCTGTGTCAGAGCTCCGGGCGGTCGACGACGTACCGTTTAGGTACGCCTTGACGACCGTCCTCGCTCTTCCTTGAAGCTGACTAAACTTAGTCAGAAATTTTACTCTTCTTTGATTTGTTTTAACATAGGTTCGTCCAAGCCTCGAAATCTCCTAGCAACTGAACGAACTTAGCAACGAATTTCACTCTTCTGGTTCCTTTGCGAGAAAGGAATAAGATGGGATGAAATTCGTGGGATACTATACTTATGGAACCAGAAAACGTCAATAAAGGAAAGTGGGCATACTTTTTGGTGAGCATTCTCGGAATGACCGTCTTTTTTGGAATGTTTGCTTTTCTTCCCGAGACCGTCGTCGCTCCTCTTTCTTCAGATACCGATCTTTCTTCGCAACTCCCTGATTTCGGCAAGCCCCTTGATCGCTCGCCTTCCCATGAACCCGTCCCTTCCGAACCCTCATCCGTTCGTCTCGTTTTCACAGGAGACATTATGCTTGCTCGCGCAGTTGAATGGGCGATACGCGCAGAGGGTCCTGAATATCCGTTTTTACGCTGGGAGAGCGGGGAGTTTTTAGATGCTGACGCGGTAATTGGGAATTTTGAAGGGACGATTCGCGCGACGGAAAACATTGAGCAAACAAATGTGATGGCATTTGATACCTTGCCTACCTCTATTCCTGCACTCAAAAATGCAGGATTCACTCATCTTTCCCTTTCCAATAATCACTCCGATGATTTTGGAGAAGAAGTTGCTGAGTTCACGAGATCGACCATTTTTGAAAGCGGCATGATTCCTTTTGGAGATCCATTTGCAAGTGAGAAATTTGTTACTCGTATTGAAGGCGGTATTCCTGTTTCGATCATTGGATTTCACGCATTTAATGAAACGGCGGAAAGCATTTTTCAGGCGATTCAAGAAGAGGATGCGGCTGGAAACTTTGTCATCGTCTATCCGCACTGGGGAAACGAGTATGAGCATTCCCCTTCCCCTGCACAAACTTCTGCAGCGCAATTGTGGATTGAGGCGGGCGCAGATCTCATTGTTGGCGCGCATCCGCATGTAGTACAAAGCGTAGATACGATCGATGGCGTTCCGGTAATTTATTCCTTGGGCAATTTCCTATTTGATCAGGATTTTTCACGCGCTACACAGGTAGGAGCCTTTGCAGATGTAGTGATTTCCGATGACGAAATTTCTTTGTCGTTTTCTCCGGTAGAGATTCGTTCACGACAAATGTTTATCAACCACGAAGAAAACGAACAACTTCTTTCGTGGCTTGGGCTTTCGGATCTTACTTGGAACGTTCCACGAGAAGAAGTCCAAACGCCTTAAGTGCCGCTTCAGTTCCTGGACGCTTGGGTGCCCACATGCCTTCAAGGAGTTCATACGGGCTTCCCCAACGCACGGCGTCGAATTCTCGATGATGTGCGTCGAGATTGAATTCGACCGCGCCGGAAAACATGGCGAGAAAGAAATGTTGTTCTTGGCCGATATATGTTTCGTTTGGATACTGTGCGCGAGATTGTTCGAGATATTCTTTTGGCCACTCGTAACAAAAGGTTTGATCAAGTTGATCGATAATTTCAAAATCTTCTTTTGCAACTCCGAGCTCTTCCATCATTTCGCGCTCTGCGGCCTCGCGGGGAGTTTCTCCCGGATCTATTCCTCCTTGGACGGTTTGCACTGTTTTATCTGCGTATCCTGGAAACCCTCTTTCACATAACAAGACTTCGCCCTTTTCGTTTGTCACAATAACTGCCGCATTTGGTCGGAAAAGATTTTGCATACTTTTTCTAGCTTAGCAAAGAAAAAGATTTGCGAATATATTTGACAGAAAATCTTTTTTAATTATGATGAGAAAAGATATGAGTCTTCATGTAACAAAAAAGTTTTTTGCTTGGCGCAATGCTTCCCACGCGGGGTGAGCTTTTGCGTTATTTTTGTAAAATGAAGCAAAGGCCCACCCGATTCCGGGTGGGTTTTTTTCTTTTGGAGGAAACGTGACGAACGATACCCTTGCTCGAGTTCAGACTGCGCTCACGCAGGAAGCGCGAAAGTTTCCTGAACGAACTACTGCCATGACCGTTTCTGACGTCATGACATTCCTTGCTCGCATCATCGATCAGGACAGGCACGCATTGTATTCGCGTGCTCGGCTTGTTCATCTGGGCAAGTACCTTATGCGCCACGGGCTTTGCGTTCTCGCCCCCGCCTGTCCGGACTATGCGCATCACGAGGGTGTCTACACCTTCCGCGATGTTTCTGGGGGAACGTCGCTTCTTGCGCAATTGCAGATCGAGTTTTTGCAGCAGCTCGGTTTGCAAAACGTAACGCTCATGTACGCCGACGTGGAGCGGTTCGATAGCGCTATCCGTGCTACGTTGCGCATTGACGAAGCTGACTTCTTCAAGCTCATTCAACAATCGTGTGCGGATTCGAAGTGTCGCGTTCCTTCTACGTGGAACGTTGTACTCATGTCGGATTTTGTACCAAAGCTTTATGAGCGTTCTGAAGCACGCATGCAACTCATGCTTGCCGATGAACACAAGCGTCAGCGTCTTGTGAGGGAAACTCATGAACGCTCACGGATGTATGCGAAGATCGTCCCCCGCGCAAGCTTCGACGAGCTCCTTGAGCGCACGACGCGCACGGCGGCGCAATATTGCGAGCTTGGCGAATTCGCCCTGCGGCATGGCTTCGTGATTTCGAATCACGTTACCACGAACCTTGCCTGGTACGACGAAGTTCGCGCTCCTGTTCTTTTGAATCCGGTGCGCATTTACTAGGTGACGCGCGCGTTATCTTTGGGGGAGGGTGCTTGTGCCTCCCCCACTCCTTTCATTTTCTATGGCTATCGAATTTCTTAAAATACCTCCCTATCAGTTTGATCACGCATCTGCATCTCCTGAAATGATCAATATGCTTCTTTTCCAAACGCTTGATCCTGAAACCCGAGCACCACATTCTCTTGCGAGGTCGCACATCATCTATACCTCTCCTCTTTTACGTGCTCGTGGTGCACTCGCATCATCCTTTGTAATAATTCCTGAATTGCGCGAAGTTCTTTTTTCACTCTCTCCTTCCGACTTTGATTCAAATATCTCCCTAAGCACTTCTGTGCGCAGAGCTTTTCTCCGAGAAATCTGTCTTCCCTCTCGAACAGATTATCGTAAACGTCTTGTTGATCTTGTTTTATTCCTTCAGCAGCGACACCCCGAGAAGACTATTACTGCAACTGTTCTCACGCATACCTTTATCCTTACTTGTGTTCGAGAAATTCTTCGCGATCGCGAACTTTTTCTTCATCATCCTCACCTCTCATTTTCTTCGTATGATCCTTCGAAAAAACTTTTTTCATTTTTAGAAAGTTTTATTGTGTAAATAAAAAATCCTCTCTTTCCAGAAAGGATTTTTTGGTACCGAGGGCGGGAATTGAACCCGCACGGCATTTCTGCCTGGGGATTTTAAGTCCCCTATGTCTACCATTCCATCACCCCGGCATACAGATTTCCTACCCAAGTTTGTCCCTCGCGGTGTCGACTCCTGTGCCCCGGCCTCGTCGTACTTATTAGGTACGTCTTCGGCCGGTGCTCGTCGTCTCCTAGCGGGGAACAAACTTAGTAGGAAATCTTCATTCGACTCGCTTCGTCTCTTTGTTCTCTGCCAGACTCGGCCTCAACGTACTTTATGGGTACGCTTCGGCCTGTGCCGTGCTGTCTCCTTGTATATGGCCAACTTAGTAGCAAATCTTCGCTCGACTCGTCTCGTCTCTTTGTTCTTTACTAGCTCTGTCTCGTCGTCATTATTGGATACGCCTTCGGCCTGTGCCGTGCCGCCGCCTAGTAGAAACAAACTTAGCGATAAAAATTCACCCGTCACTTCTCTTGCTCGTTCTGCCACTTTTTTTGTCGACTCCTGTACCCCGGCCTCGTCGTACTTATTAGGTGCGTCTTCGGCCGGTGCTCGTCGTCTCATTGACACTCGGCATCTTATATATCACAAACTTCGTGGCAAAAATTCAGGGGAAACGAAATAAAACCTGATACATTTTTCCACTTTCCGCTGTTTTCCGCAACCCTCGTGGGCATACCGAACAAAAACCGATAAGATACCGGGTGATATGGCTATCGAAGAACATCAGACGACCACTTCCCGAGAGACTGCGCCGGAAGCTCAGGAGCATGAACAGCAACAGGAGCTCACCCTGCGTCCGCAGCGACTTTCTGATTTCATCGGTCAACATGATCTTCGGGCGAACTTGGAAATCTTCATTGATGCAGCCAAGTCACGCAATGAGCCGCTGGAACACCTTCTTCTTTATGGCAATCCAGGATTAGGCAAAACCACTCTTGCGCATATCATCGGAAGAGAGATGAGTACCAACGTACGCGTCACGAGCGGTCCTGCGCTTGAACGTGTAGGGGATCTTGCTGCCATTCTTTCGAGCTTGCAACGAGGCGACATTCTCTTTATTGATGAGATTCATCGTATTAATAAGTCCATTGAGGAAGTTCTCTATCCTGCCATGGAAGATTTTGCGCTTGATGTGGTGGTAGGAAAGGGACCCACTGCTCGTACCCTGCGTCTCAGTTTAGAGCCTTTCACGATCATCGGTGCCACCACTCGTTTATCTCTTCTTTCCGCACCGTTGCGCGATCGCTTTGGAACGATTTTTCAGCTTGATTTTTATCGAGATGAGGATATGCGTCGCATCGTTTCTCGCAGCGCATCACTTCTGGGATTTTCTCTCGATGAAGCATCCGCACAAACCATCGCGCAGCGCGCTCGTCGTACTCCTCGTATCGCCAATCGGCTTCTCAAGCGTGTACGCGACTTCTCTCAAGTAAAGCATGATGGCGTTATCTCTCCTGAGATCGCGAATGCCGCGCTTGATCTGCTTGCTATTGATCCGCTTGGGCTGGATAATGCCGATCGTCGTATTCTTCTCACGCTTATTGAGAAGTTTCAAGGCGGCCCTGTAGGGCTTGGAACCCTCGCCGCAGCAACACAAGAAGAACAGGCAACCATTGAGGAAGTTTACGAACCTTACCTTCTCCAGCTGGGCTTTTTAGAGCGTACTACGAGAGGGCGCATGGCTACTTCGCGCGCCTACGATCACCTGCGAGTGGAGAAAAAAACTTCCTAGAGCCTTTGCGCAAAGGGGTGATCGTGTATGTCTCTTTGTGCGCTATACTGTGCGCATATGGATGCTATTCCTTTTGCTGTCCTCCTCGCCCCCTACCTTCTCGTCCTTGCGGTTGCAGCGATTTTCTTATTCTTCAATGTATTCCATCTCTGGCGATACGGCGTTGACGGTCCCGGTACCTCCCTTCTCATTGCCGTGTATATCGGACTTTTCATCGTCATCGTCGGCGGCACCTGGGTTTCGCTGAGTGGCTTTGCGTGGACTGGAACGTTCTCTTTAGCTGATTTCTTACCTCGCTCTCCGGGTATTTCTTCTTTTGGACTATGATGCATCTCAATCATCTTCCTAATTCCCGACCTGGGGAACATGTCGTTCTCTTTCTTCGACGTCACTGGATTGATCTTTTCCGCGTTTTCCTTTTTACCGCCTTTCTCATCCTTATTCCTCTCTTTGTCGGAGGTGCGCTCGTGTTTGTTGATGCGCCCGTTCTTTCTCATCCCGTCTTCTCCCCTCTTCTCCTGTCTCTGCTGGGTGCGTACCTCATCATCGTGCTTATCGTTACGATTACTGAGATTACCGACTATTGGCTTGATGTCTGGATTGTCACCACTGAGCGCATCATCAACTCTGAGCAACATGGTCTTTTTAATCGCGTTGTTTCTGAGGTGTATCTGAATCAAATTCAGGATATTACCAGTGAACAAAAAGGTCTTCTTGGCACTTTCCTTACCTTTGGTAATGTCTATGCTCAAACTGCTGCCGAACGAGAGCGTTTCACCTTCAAAAATATCGACAATCCTGATCCGATCAAAATTCGTATTAGCGACCTTATTACGGAATGTAAAACAAAACATCACCATACCCCCCAGGAGCTTGGTGAGGCCGAGAAGAAAACACATGAGGCCGTGGAAAAGCACAAATAAAAATCTCCGCTTTTGCGGAGATTTTTATTACTTCCATGTGCGTGATATTTCGACACCCGTATAGAAATATTTCAGAATTTCTTCCCAGGTACTTCCCTCTTTCGCCATACAGATCGCTCCTGATGCGGACATTCCTACACCGTGGCCCCATAAACTCTTACCTTGATCACAGGGCACTGCAACGGACTTTGCATAGGGGACTTCTCTTCCCCATACTTCACTCCAGTTTCTCGTGCGACCATCGGAGCGTGAGAAATAGGAAGTAATTGCCGTTTGTCCTTCGTACGTCACGATCTGTCCGCGCGTCGCCTCGACACCTGCGGCAATGAGCGGATTGCGCTCTTCTTGACCATAGCCCCAGTACACCTGATCGCGATATGCGTCTACATGATAGCCTTCTGCTGCGTGTTTTGAAGGATTTGTATAGTGAAAATATGCATACGTGCGCGCTGCGGTCATGAGTGCTTTTTGGAATTCTTCGGGGGAAGAGTTCGAAGTTTCCGCGAGACCTCGCAAATAATATTCCATGGGCAGCTCATTAATGAGCCACGTGCGATCTTTTGTTGCGTTGTAGCGAAGTTCAAGAACGTTTCGGAAGGTGTTATTTGCGTACGACGTTCCTCGCGTTACTCGGCGATCGAAGTTTGTGACTTCCAGAACTGCATTCGCCGTCACCGGCACAAAGCGAAGCGGGAGCGTTGACGTCTTTTGTGTAGCTCCTGATCCGTAGACATAAGTATCACCGCTATATGCTGCGCGTATATCGCTCCCCTTCGGGATGGTGAGGAGATGTTTTCCTGCGGTATCGCGAACTTCTACCTCGCTTGCGTGCGAACCAATACGCACTTCCCAATCTGTCTCTTCATCGACAATGAGCACTCCCACCCGCATCATGGGCTCTTCGAGCAGATTCTCTTGTACATCCTCTTCTTCCTCTGACTCGTTGCTTGGATTTACCCACTCTCCCGTCCCCCCGGTCACTTCGATCGGAAGATTTACCTCTGCGCCTGCAATCTCCTGTTCATTTGCTTTGAACGAGAAGACGAGCTTATGCACTCCGTTTACCTGGGGTGTTTGCATGAAAAATTGCACATTTGCCGTTTGGCCGGGAGCGATTGCTTGCTGCGCAAGTGCTGCTACGGTTTTCCCATTCCAGGAGCTGTGCGCAAATGACGCCTGCTGGTTTCCCGATGCATCATGCAGACTTATTGTATTCCACGTTGCAGTACCGGTATTTTTCAGGGCAACCATGAACGATATCGGCCTTCCCGCTTTTACTTTGAGGGCATTTGCCGTTTGGGCAACCATCGAGCCTTCATACGTCAAGGTGTCCGCAGGAGCTTCTTCCGAGGCTTCTTCTGCGCCACCTACGAGAAGATTGAAGGTGAACTGTCCTCCAGGGATCCAGGCAATGTCTTCTGCGGCAAGCGCAAATGTTTCTTTGTACGTTCCAGGAGTTTGCGGTGCATGCAGCTCAAAGGAAACCGTTCCCGTTCCCCCCGGTGCTACATTCGCTTCATTTAAGCGTCTCACTTGCGTAGGAGAGAGCCAGTTTCCTGGGTCAAAGCTACTCTTTCGATATTTTGGTTCGTAGGTATATACAGAAATATATCCGGGTCCATCGTTTTTCCAGGTTGATGCTCCGGTGTTTTGGAACGTCAGCGTCACTTGTCTGCGTTCGCCAGGAGCCATCGCGACCGTTCCACCCCCTGTTGTAGTGACCCGCAGCGCTGCATACGCCGCGGTTATTGCCTCGGCTGGACGCGGGAGCACGCCCGTAAGCGAGGAGAAAAGAAGACATAACCCTAAAACACATGCACGAAGACGCATACGGTGCTAGTGTACCATGTATACCAGGTCGGTTACACCTCTTTTTCCTCCCTTTTTGGGATTCTCTATGGCCTCTCTTGCCCGTAGTTCTCTTTTACAAATATCCGGGAAATTACTCGGTATTTTCTTTGGACTTGCCACCTTCTATCTTCTTCTTCACTTTTTTGGTACCGAGGGATACGGCGTTTTTACCACTGCGCTTACCTACGTTACTTTCTTTTCTATTGTTGTTGATTTTGGCCTGACGATTACCACCGCTCAGATGATTGCGGAGAAAGGCGCAGATGAGCAAAAAATTCTTTCCAATCTCTTTGCCTTGCGTATTGTTAGCGCGCTTGCATTCATGATGCTCGCCCCCCTTTCTGCATGGTTTTTGCCCGGCACGGAGAAGGTATTTCCCTTAATCTGCATTGGCTCTGCAACGTATTTTTTTGGCGCTATTGCCCAAATGTTCTTAGGGGTTTTCCAGAAGCGTCTTGAGCTTGCTACTCCGGTTATTGCTGAAATGCTCAGCCGTGCACTCTCTCTGGCGGGCATTCTCTTCGTTGGACTTACCACCCAGTCTCTTCTTCATGCGACGTTCGCCTTTACGCTTGGCGCTGCCGTTCAATTGGTCATCATGCTCTTTGCCACCCATCGCCGCATTCCCCTTCGGCTTTCCTGGGACTTTTCTGTATGGAAAAATATCCTTTCTCGCAGCTGGCCTATTGGGCTTTCTATTTTCTTCAACCTCCTTTATCTCAAAGGTGATGTGTTATTTCTTTGGGGGCTTGGAAAAAGTGACTGGGAGATTGGACAATATGGAGCGGCATACAAAGTCGTTGATATTCTCACCATGGTTCCCGTCACCTTCATGGGACTCGTTCTTCCTCTTCTTACCCTTGCGTGGACTTCACGGGATCATGGAGGATTTACTCGTCGCATGCAACAGACCATTGATCTTTTTGCCGTCATTTCCATTCCCTGTATTTTCGGAGCATGGGCACTGGGTGTTCCACTCATGACTGCGGTTAAGCCTGATCTCGCGCTCGCCGGACAGCTTCTTTGGGTTCTCGTTCCTGCCGCGGTTGTCGTTTTCTTTGGCTCGCTCTTTGGACATGCGGTGGTCGCTCTTCAGGCGCAGCGACCCATGACCTGGAATTATTGCATCGTCGCGGTACTCGGCGTTGCCGGATACCTTCTTCTCGTTCCTCCGTTTGGCGCCTGGGGCGCTGCTTGGGTAACGCTCTTTTGCGAGGCGGCAATTGCGCTTTTGGCCTACGTTGTTATTCGTAAACGCTGGAAGGCTTCACTCTCTTTTCTCATCCCACTCAAAGCCTTGGTTGCGAGCGTAGTCATGTTCTTTGCGCTTGAGCTCGTACAATACTTCTTTGCTCCTTTTTCTCCGGTGAGCTCTCTTCTTCTTTCGTTTGCAATCGGTGTTCTCGTCTATTTCCTCGCACTCTCGGCTGTTCAAGGCCCAACCCTTCGCGATGCAAAAAAATTACTTGCAGCAGATGCGCGTCAAAGCTAATTTCGTATGCTCTTCTCTTTTTTTCTCCTTCTTACGCTCGGACTTTTTACCTGGCTGAGCATCCGTCATTTTCATAGTGCCCTTCTCCTCTTTCTTGCTCTTTTTCCTACCTATCTCATCCGCTTCTCCCTTGGCCCTCTTCCTACCACCCTTCTTGAGCTGTGTTTTTTTGTTCTCTTTGGTGTTTGGGTTGTTCGTCGTTTGCGCGCGCATACCCTCTTTCTTCCTTCTCGGGGCATTCTTGTTTTCTTTTTTCTTCTCAGCATCCTTCCTTTGGCGGTGGTTCCCGGTGAACACCTCCTGTCCTCGCTTGGGCTTTGGCGGGCATATTTCCTCGAGCCATTCTTGCTCGGGTGGATCCTTTGGCATGAGTTGCAAGATGAAACCATTCGTCTTCGAGCGTTTCTTGGCCTTTCGCTCTCTGGTTTTTTCCTCGCAGCGCTTGGTATTTTTCAATTCAGTACTGGGCTGGGCATTCCTGCTCCCTGGGATATTGAGCGAAGGATTACGAGTGTCTTTGATTACCCTAATGCCCTTGGACTTTTTCTCGCCCCTCTTTTAAGTGCACTTTTGGTATTCGGAATTTGCACCTGGAAGAATCGTCTTCCTCATGAAAAAACGTTTCTCGCTGGAGCGTGCACGGTCATGCTTCTTGCCATCATCTTGGCAAAAACTGAAGCTGCGCTTGTCGCCGTTCCTGCTGCGGTATTCATTTCGCTTTTCATTTCCCCCCTCATCTTACGCAAACATAAAATCATTGCCGGAGTTTTCGCTTCTCTTGCGCTTGTCGGTGCATTTGCTTTCCCCCACATTCGAGCCAAGCTTCTTCTTCAAGATTTCTCTGGAGGCGTACGACTCTCGCAGTGGAAAGAAACGATCGAGCTTCTCAAAGATCACCCGATTACTGGCGCAGGCATAGGATATTATCCCGAACTTCTCCGGACTTCTTATCATCACGATTGGCAGTATGAGATTTTCCAATATCCCCACAATATTCTTCTCAACATCTGGGTTGAGTTGGGTATTTTAGGCGTGGTTCTTTTTCTTGTGGGCGCGTGCTATCTCGGAAGAAGCGTTTGGAAACAGCGTTCTTCTCCTCTTCCTCTTGCCGCAGGTGCTGCACTTCTTGCCATGGCTATTCATGGACTTGTTGATGTTCCTTTTTTTAAAAATGATTTAGCGATGATGACGGTGGTGTTTGTGATTTTTATCATGGGAGCAGCGGGGAGTAAGGATGGGAACATAGGGAGTATGCATGGAAGCACGGGGAGTAAGTAAAATAGGCGATTTTTGTTTTTTACAGAGTTTTCCTTTCTTTTCTAAACGCAAAACGAGCGTCCGGGACGTGTCACACGCGATTGCGTGACACGCCCGAACGCTCGAGACGAAGGGGAGGCTAGCGGCACATCCCCACAAAGAGGGTGTTCGCGCCGCGGACCCGGAGGTCCACATCGCAGGTCGACTTTGCGACTTGCGTCGCCAGCGCTCCCTGCATGATGTGGTACGGGTCCCCCAGCACGATGGCCGGGAGGGTGGTGCCGGGGACGACCCCCGGACTCTCGATATCCAGGCCGGACATCGAGTACCTGGTCACCGTCACGCTCACGAGCGTTACGGCGCCGAAGTCCACCCATCCGCGCTCGCCGGGAGCGAGCACCGAGGCACACCGCGTGCCGGTCGGCCCAGCGACGTACACGCACTGCGTGACGCCACCTTCCGTAACGACGGCACGGGGTACGCCGCCGGAGCCGGCAGAGGTTCGATAGGAGAACCCCAGCTCGATGGCTGCGTCGGTGTTGTTGATGAACTGCACCACCGTGGGACCCGCCTTGGGGACACGCATCACCTGCGCTCCCAGCATCCCCGTGTTCGGGCTCACCGCCGGGTTGGCGGAAGCAGAGGAGATGGCGAGAACCAGGGCGGCGAGGAAGCTAAACATGGGAGGCTCCATGGGGCACAAGGCCCGGTGAGGAAAGGACGTGCTCGGGACAGGATGTCATCGAGCGGTGTATGCACTCCTCATCGAGAAGGACATGCACTGCATGATGAGCTGATTCAGGGGAGCCAACAGTGCATTGCTGCGTGTTGGCTCCCCCACGGGAACGAGGGCCTTCTAGCGACCGGCGGCCGCGCGGGCTCGGGCCTCGGCGGCCGCGACCTCGGCGGGGGTGGGCCCGGGGGGCGGGGGGCGACGGGTCTGCGCGTGCGCGGGCGCGGGGGGCGGCGGGAGGAAACCCCCGCCGTTGACGGCCTGCAGAGCCGCCATGTCGGCGGCCGCCTGGCTGGGCCAGCCACCGAGCGGCACGCCGAGCGTGCCCTGCATCGCGGCGTAGGACGCCGCTTGGCCGGTCGCCACCTCCCCATCGGTGGATACGTAGGTGTCGCGGCCCTGGGCCGCGGCGGTGACGGCCACCGTCGCCCCCGCCTGGGCGAGGGTGAGGGCGGCCTGGGCCTGGGCCTGGGCCCGAACGCACTGCGCGCGGGCATCCGCCGCGGCGGCGAGCATCTCGCTCGCCGCCTCCGCGCTCAGGAACTGCGCACCGTTGGTGCGCAGGTTGGCACAGCCGTCCGGGCCCCAGCCCACGACGAGCGCGGGGTCCCGGGCGAAGAGCCCGGAACGGTTGCGAACGGGGGCCGGCTCCTCGGCGGAAGCCGGGGAGGAGGTGGCGACGAGGGCGGCGATCAGGGACAGCGAGAACAGGATGGAACGCATGAGCGTTTCCCCTTTGCCTTTCGGCGGTGTGGCCCGAAGGCCGTTGTTTCAACGATCATTCGGTACAATGCGTGGCTTTCCACGTCATTTCCGAACAGTTCAGTATAGCAAAAAAATGCAAAAAAATCAAGCTAAGAGGCGAATGGGATTTCACATGGAAACTTGGGATTTCTTAATAAAACCGCGGGTATTACGTCTCAGAACGGGGGTGGGGATAGGTGTGTGAATATCGGACTTGTCGAAATGACATTCTTAAAATTCTTCCCCTTCCTTCTCTTTCTCTCCATTGATTTTTTTGCATTTTTTTGCTATGATGCGCCGTTCCAGATCCATGCTTCCTGCATGAGAAATGGACGATCTCTCACAATCCTCTTCATCACTTCACCCCCTGGTTCGCAGTGAACCAGATAGGAGAACCGTATGGCTTTAGACCTCGCCGCGATCCTGTCTCTCCTCTTGGGGGAGCAGAAGCGCGAGAAGCGGAAGGCTGAGACGGGCAAGGGGGATGGGCAGGACGCTCTGCACGACGCGTTTATTGACGCGATTTTGCCGGAGTTGTCGAGTTACTTCCTGACCCTCTTCGAGGAGAAGGATGCGCCGACGCTCCTGCGCTCGCTCAACGCGTTCATCCTTACGGTGTATCAGGCTTCGCCTGACGCCCTCCAGTTCCTCATCCGACTTATGGCAAATGTGTCGGTTGAGAAGTGGCAGGACCGCGCGAAGCGCAGGAATATCCCCGCCTGGGCGCTCACTGCTCCCATGGTCTTCATCAAGGCCTACTTCGGCGCCCTGGAAGACATGGCGTCGAAAAACAAGGCGCAGGGCAAGCAGACCACCCCTGAGGACATCAAGGCCGCTCTCAACAATTTCGCCAAGAAGGCGAAGCAGACGGGGAGTGACCTCAACACGAAGCTCGGCGCGGCCCAGAAAGCTGCGCGGGACTTCGCTTCCAGTCACAAGACCACCACGGAGGGCCCGGACATGGGCAACCCCCACGCCAACCCCAAGCCGCCGCCCTCCGCGGGCGGCGCCGGTGGGGGTTCGCCCCCGCCGCCCAACAACCCCAAGCCCGCGCAGAAGGACGGGGACGACAAGAAGGGCTCGATCGGCGAGCTCGTGGACACAGTGAAGGACGTCTTCACCGCCCTCAGCGCCATCGTGGCGTGGTGGGGCGATAGGGGCGAGGACCACATCCAGGAGGGGGCTCGCGCCCTCTTCTGGGTGCCCGTCGCCCTCCTCGTGACGGCGGCGTTCACCTTCGTCGCGGCCATCTCTCCCCGAGATGAGCCGATGATGGTGGTGACGGCGGCGGCGGCGATCTTCTGGACCCTGGGCCCCTTCGCGGCATACTGGATCTGGCGGCGCAACGCCAGCCTCGAGGCCGAAAAGAACGAGGAAAACCCGGCCGAGCGCCCCGGCAACGGGGTGATCGAGCTCGGCATGCTCGCCGTCACCGGCGGCTTTGTTGGGAGCATCTCGATGCTCACCATCACCGCCGTCTGCGTGGTCGGCTCCTTCTCGAGCGGGTTCCATCCGCTCTACTACTGGATCAGCATGATCGCCATGGCAGCGGTTTTTGTCACCTGCATGGCGACCGACATGCTCACGGACTCCCTTAAAAGCATCGGGGGCTTGGCGATCCCTCGCCTGCGCAGCGAAACGCTGCCCAATCGGGTGACGAGGAGCTTCTCGCTCTTCGGACTGGTTTTTGGCCTGGCTATGGCCGTTCCGGTTCTGGCGTACACCTTCGGTCTCACGGACTATGTGGGATCGAAGGTCGCTCTTGGACTATTCCTCGGAATCGTCGCAGGCTTTCTCAACACCCGGGTCGCCAACGCTCCCAATCACCCCCCCTTCACTCCTCTCCTGGAGCAGTTCAACCGGAACGTGCTTCGGGACTACAAAACGTCCCGGAGCATCCTCTTCGCGGGGATCATCCCCATCGTCTTCTTCACGCTCTTCGATCTCTTCGCGCCGCCGCGGTGCCCCACCGATCCGGAGCTCGCTCCCAGCGAGTGCCCGGTCGAGCTCCCGACCTACGCGGAGCGGTGGCATGACTCGGACATCCGGGAAATCGGTGGCCGCGCTTACCACGCGGTCGTCGGCCTCTTTCTGGATGACGAGGAGGGAGATGAGGACGACTCCTCGACGGCCCTGATGACGGTGGTTCCCGCGGACAACGACACCTGCTCCGCGCGGGTGGAAGTGTTCGTCGCGGGCATCGCCACGGATGACTGCAAAGTCATCCTGAAGGCAGGGACGGACGCCGACCTGATCGCCTTGTGCGACCAGGCTCGGGACTGCGGGGCGCTCGCGCCCAACGGCCGCAAGGTCGTGCAGGTCGTCCGGGAGAAGAAGGAGTGGACGGTGGCCGATGTGGACGACTGGGGAGTTGGTGAGGTGGTGCTGGCGGGCTTCGCGCTCGTCGGTGTCCTCTTCCTCGTCATCCTCATCCTTGCCGCGCTAGGAGGCGGTGAGGAGAAGAAGGACGGCCACAGCAAGGGCCACTAGGAGGAGAGCAACCGCGTACAGTGGCGCGGGAAGGAACGGAAAAGCACACGGTACGTCGCAAGACGGACCTCTCGTGCTCGACCGGACCTTCCCGCGCCTTTTCGTTTCAATAAAAAAACGCCCCGTGAGGGGCATTCTTTTTTTAGGTTACTGCGGTTTGTACTTGCGTGATAACGAAGTTGGAAATCGCGTATGCAGAGAGCAAGATCACGAGACCTACGACTGCCGTGATGAGAATATCCTTTGCCTTTCCGGTCTGCTTGCTGTCTCCCGCTGCGGTCATCCAGAGCCAACCTGCGTAGAGCGTAAGGAACAAGAAGACGATACCGAGCAAACTCAATCCGATGTTAATGAGCGTACCGATTGTGGTTGTAAGATCGTTATCACTTAAACCCGTTGCGCTTCCTACTTCACCGAGTGAAGCATCCAAATCAAGATCGTTGCCAGTGGCAAGTGCTGGCACTGCGCTTGCAAAAGGTGCTGCAGCGATTGCTGCTCCTGCCAAAAAGTGTTTCCAGTTTTTCATAGGATATTTTATGGATATATTGTAGCATGTTTTTTCTCTTTCTCTAGTTACTGTGGATAGGGCTTTAGCTTCCCCCGATAATTGAGTCGCTATAATCCCATCCTCCCGCGGCTCGTTCTCCTGAAAGCCGTCCAATAATGAATGAGGAAATACTGTAGGCGAGGAGCGTAAGAATGAGCCCAATGAGCGCATTCTTCATGATGGACTTTGCTTTGTCTACTTGCTTTCCGTCTCCTTGTGCGGTCATCCAGAGAATGCCGGCGTAGATAAAGAGTACCAGCAGGACAACACCGAGAAGATTGAGCACGATACTGATCATTGTTCCAATATTATCGAGCAAGTCCGTACTTGTTACTCCTGTTGATTCGAATGTCTGTTGCGCATTCTCACTCAATAGGACATCTGCACCGGGAGCTTGTGCGATAAAGAAGAATACTATTGCATTTGCAGAGAGGGTGATGATGAGACCCACCACGGCATTTGCCATCACATCTTTCGCTTTCTTCACCTGCTTTTCGTCGCCTTGTGCGGTCATCCAAAGGAATCCTGCGTATACAAAGTAGATGAGGAGAAGAACGCTTAATAAACCTAACGCGAGGTTGATGAACAATCCTATGAGCGTGGGCAAACTTCCCTCCGAACCTGTTACATTAATTTCCGCCCCTTGGCCTGCAGTCTGTAGTTCCGTTTGTCCTAGATCTATTGCCAATGCCCCTACAGGAAAGCATAGAGACATGGCTACGATGGCCATCCATTTTAAAATACGCATATCTCTTCTTCTAGCCTCCTCCCGCCGTCGTCGTTGAGAGCGAAGTTACAACGAAGTTTGCTATTGCGTATGCACCCACGAGAATAACCGTTCCCACTACACACTGCGTAAGAATATCTTTTGCTTTCTGCACTTTCTTTGAGTCGCCTTGTGCGGTCACCCAGAGAAAACCTGCATAGGTCATGAGCGCAAAGAGAAGGGTACCTGTAAGCCCAAGTGCCGGTCGAATGACATAGGTTCCCACAAATTGTGGCAGCGTCATGGTTATGGAGGTACTTGCTAATCCATACCCTTCTTTTGCCGTAGTTCCCAATCCAGTATCACTCGAACCTAATTGCGCAAATGCCGCAGTGGGGAGCAAGAAACTTAGAACAACAAATAATTTCAGAAGAATATTTTTCATACAAAAGGTTCCAAGTTCAAACGCTCCCCGCACGCATTACGCTGTTGCGTCGAGAATTGAGGAGATGACGAAGCTTGCAATTGCGTATGCGGACATGATGATCGCCAGACCAATCAGACCAGAAATCATAAGGCGCTTTGCTTCGCCCACCTTTTCGTCGTTTCCACCTGCGGTCATCCACTTAAATCCACCGTAGAGCACAATACATACGGCGATAACACCCAAGAAACCAAGCGCAACACGAATCAGGTTACCGATGGTGGTCTGCAGATCTGCCTGACCAAGTCCTGTTGCATCTGAAAAATCATCTCCCAAGAAATCCTCCGCTTCGAGAGGCTGTGCGTATGCGATCGGAATTATTCTCGCGAAAGGAAGTGCAAGAAATACTCCCAGTGCCGCACTCATAAGGAAACGCAATGTTTTGTTCATCATAGATATTTCTCAATATGGGAAAAGTATAACATCTTTTATGCACCCGTTGCGCTTCCTGTGGTAAACGCATTTACGATCGCATTTACTATTACGTATGCTCCCGCAATAACTCCCAATCCCAGCACCGCCCAGACCATGATATCTTTTCCGCGCTGCACTTTTTTCTGTTCACCGTTTGCGGTAATCCAGAGTACACCTGCGTATACAAACATGAGAAGCGTAATCGTTCCGATAACGGAAAGAAGTCCCGAGATGATACGTCCCGCTAAAATACGAGGATCCGTTTCGCCGAGGGGATTGATGAGATGTACCGTCTGTGCAGAAACGAGGTGCGGCGCAAGGATAAGTAGACCGCAGATAAGCGTAAGAACATGCCGTTTCATACTATTGGTTATTTGTGTCAATGACCTGTCCTGTGGGGATTTCGTATCTTCTTCCGTCTTCAGTCGCAGGGAGGTCTTGGATGGTTTCTTCAACCGTTGCTTGAGGATCAATTCCTCCGAGGATTGAAATGAGGAAATTGATCATCGCGTATGCACCAAATATAATCGCCAGACCGATAATTGCGTGCTTCATGGTGTCTTTTCCGATTTGAATGTACTCAGGACGACCTTGCGCAAACACCCAATTCCACCCTCCGTAGATAAACATGAGCAGCGCTACCGTTCCAGAGATTCCGAGAATAAGAATGATGATGTTTACCGCGATTTGTACCAGTTCAGCGAGACTACAAATTCCTTGTGCTCGACACTGACACGTGTCTCCTTCGCCACTTTCAGGAGCTGGATCTTCACAAATATTTGCGAAGATAATTCCCTGTTGCATGATGTTCGTGTACCCCTGTGCAGCCGTTACATCTTGTGGCGCTGCGAATGCGAAGCTTGGCGCAATACACATGAATGCTCCAATACATGCTGCGAGGATACGAGCGAAGAAACGCATATCGATGCGTATATTCTATCACGCATTATTTATAGGTTTGAGAAACTACTTTTGCTGCGTCATTGATAGAGTCTTCCGCCTTTCTGTTTGCTGCCAGTACTTCGGTTGCCAGCTCTTCAAATGCCGCTTCCATCGCTTTCGCGTCAAGGCCCTTGTACCAGCTTTCCGCCGTCAGGATCTGCTCTACAAATGCACTCAGATTTTCTCTTTCAATCTGCTCGTCAATTAGTTCACGTAATGCGGTTGGTCTTCCTGTTTCGTCGAGGTATTTTATCGCCTGCTCTGCACTCGTCGCAAATGCCACAAAGTCCCATGCTTCATCAGGAAATTCCGTATCTTTTGATACGGTTTCTATCCAATAATTTGCAAAATTCACCTTCTTTGCCCCTCCGCCGATCTGCGGGAGTGGCGAGACACCAATATCGATCGTGGGAGCTGCTGCCTGAATGATCGGCAAATGATAGCTGTACCCCAACATCATTGCCGTTTGTCCTGACGCAAATGCATCGACATTCGCTGGGAATTCCTCGGTCCAGGTGTACGTTTCCTTTACGGGATTTGCGAAGTCCGTAAAGAAACGTACCGCATCCAATCCAGGAAATACTCCGCTTCCTGCGTCGTCGGGGATGGTATTAAAGGCAATACGTCCGCGATCATCTACCATCGGCGTTCCGTTCTGGAGCATAAGCGCCTGCACAATATCTGCCGCGCGATCAATATTTTCTACGGTTCCCAAAGAGGCTCCTGACTGGCGAATCGATCCGTCGTCCGCATACTGCGTGAGCGCCACGACGGCATCTTGAAATTCCACCCATGTCTCTGGAGCTTTTGCGAGTCCTGCCGCATCAAACAAATCTTTGTTGTAGAATAACGCCAATGTATCCACTGAGAGCGGCAGACCAAATACCCGATCTTCCTCTGGAGCATCTTCGTCGGGTTGATACGGCAAAATAGCATCGTGGGCAACGACGTCTACGAAATCCTCTTTGATTGATCGCTGCGAAGGGAGTGCCACCTGTTTTGAGGTGAGAACCGTTTCTTTTCTCACCGTTCCTACGGTTTCAAGGTATTTCACCGTTACCGATGTCGGCATGGGCAAAAGAAGATCTTTATACTCATTCATTTGGGTATTGTGTACCGTAAAAATGTCCGGACCTTCGCCTTTTGCAAGCGCAGTGATGAGTTCTTTTTCGTATTCATCAAATCGCAACACGCGGTAATCGATGACTACGTAGGGATGCTGCGCTTGATATGCGCTAATAATGTCGTCAAAGGCATCATCTCCATCAAATACGCGCCAATACGTGAGTCGTACTTTTTCTGCGGCTTGCTTTGTTTCACCGCCGCCTCCACACCCTGCTCCAAGCGTAAATAATAACGATGCGGTCAGCATCGCAGGAAGAAATCTACGGAGTTTCGGGAATTTCATAGATGTACATCATGCGGCCACGGAGATTTTTCGGCAGATGTGTTTGCTCGATAACCTCCTTTGGCTTCCAAAAAGTGATGGGAAAATCGACGGCAACGATGCGGGTACCCGGCTTACATTCTTGCTCGAGCTTTTTCGCGACTTTGTCTACGAATCCGGGCAAAAGATAGAGTACTATCCGATCTGCGTCCTGATATTTTTGTTTCAACGCGTCCGCATGGACATAGGAAATATGCTTTTCCTTGCCACAGAGGCGTGCGAGGATGATGGGATACCATGCTCGATCAATCCCCTTGTAGTGAGCTCGTGGCTCTTGTGCTGCACACGCGCGCAAAATACGGCCATCTCCGCACCCAATATCATACACTACAAGATCTGCCTTTATAGCGAGTGCCTTTACTACTCCCGAAAGCACTTCATGCGGGAGTGGTACATACGGCGCGCGCCATGAGCCAAGTACGCTCATAGCCCACAGGAATACCCCTCCGTTTATGAGTACGAAAAACAAGAGTGCAGTTCCTAAAATAAGGTATTCGAGCATAGGAGGACTCAGAGAAACTGGACGTCATCTCGACGACACTCGTTCACTTCAAACTCTCTAAATAGCCCTTTAATCCTTCTTTTACTTCTGGGTGCTGCAAGCCAAGTTCAATTTGTGCGAGAATGAACTGGAGCTTGTTTCCACAGTCATAGCGCTTTCCGCTGAACTTTCTTCCAAAAAGCTTTCCCCCTTCACTCAAATGCGTCGCGAACGCATCGGCAAGCCGGATTTCTCCATCCTTTCCCGGTTCCTGTGTTTCAAGGAGACGGAGGATTCGAGGAGTAATAACGTACCGCCCTACTGCGGCGTAGTTTGAAGGTGCTTCTTCTACTTTTGGCTTTTCTACAAATTGTGAAATCGCCCAAACGTCATGAGAAAGCGCCTCTCCATCAATAACGCCATAGCTTGAAACATGTGCACGCGGAACTTCTTGCACGGCTACTACGGACTCTCCTCCCTGTGCATGGAATGTTTCAATGAGTTCTCCAATTGCCGGCTTTTCTCCCGAAATGATGTCATCTCCAAAAAGCACCGCTACAGACTCGTCATCGCCAATAAAAGGCGCTGCCGCAAGAAGCGCATGTCCATCTCCCAACGGCTTCTGTTGGCGCACAAAGGCAAATTTTGCCAACTTCCCCACCTCTTCAATTACCGCTAACTCCTTCAGCTTTTTCTTTTGCTCAAGGCGATATTCAAGCTCGAAGTTCCGATCAAAGTGATCCTCAATGGCTCGCTTCCCAATCGCCGTCACGAAAATCACCTCCTCAATTCCCGCAGCAACCGCCTCTTCGACGATGTATTGAATCACCGGCTTATCAACGACCGGGAGCATTTCTTTTGGCTGTGCTTTTGTTGCCGGGAGGAATCGCGTTCCCATGCCTGCAACAGGAATGATTGCTTTGCGAATTTGCATACTTTTCTTTCAGTATATCTTGCGTGTGTTTTTTCGTGAACATCACCTCATCTCCGAGCTGCATGCATCGCCCCAAAGCCCACGCTCTTGCGTTCTCGCCTCTTCTTCTGCGGCCGCATACTCACCCTGCTTCTCATATGGAACCTTGTAGGTGTACTCTTGCGCGTATCCGCTTTCGATGAGCCATGTTCCGATGTCTTCATTGTTTTTTTCTACGTATCGCAACCATCTTCCATAACGATCCTCCTCTGTTTGTGACGGATCCGCGATGAGCGTTACTTCATCTCCCACAAGAAGCTTTTCTTTTAACGCCTGTGACGCCTCTTTCCCAAAGCACTCCACAGATTTTCTTGGATCGACGGTTTCTGGAGTATTCACTCCTATCATTCTCACCGTGCGATCTTCGCCTTCCGCATGCACAATGATGGTATCTCCGTCGACTACACGCACTACGGTCGTACCCGTTTTTTCTTCTGCCGCGATCTCTCCGATGAGCTCCTCTGGAATTGTTCCAAATTCATACAGTAGAGCGATTGCAATTGTTGCGAGTATTGCAAGAAGTGATGCTTGTTTTTTTCTCATAGCGAACCCGGCATAAGTATTAAGAATTAGGATTTTTTTTCATCTGCTCGTAGAGTTCGGGGCCTTCTTTATACCAACGTGTCACCGCATCAACATGTGACATACCTTCTGATTCCCATTTGCGAAGAAGTTTAAATTTTTCTTCAAATAATTCATGGTGCTTTCGCATGTTCTCTGCGCTCTTCAGTGCCCATTGCGCATGCTCACGCTCTGCTTGCTCCTTTTTTTCTACAATGTCGTCAGACAAGTAACGATTCTTCGAAATGTCGAAGTCGATTCCCTCAACTGCTACTTTCTTTTCTTTGAAAAGATGTTGTACGGTTTCTTTATTTCTTTCCACGCGCGTTGCTTCGCAGAATATCATCACCTCTTCTCCTTCGTATTCATTGATGATTCTCTCTGCAAAGATCAAATTTTCAAGCGAAGAAAGTGACTGATCTTCGAGAACAATGCTCCATGCAGACGCTGCCCTGCCGACACTTTCTCGTTCCATGAGATATTTGAGATACTCAGCGATCTTTTCCGCCTCAGTTCCTTTGTACGGTGGCGTGCAAGAAGTAGGCCCGCCACAAGGAATCACGAGCGCCTTTTCATTTTTTGCTTCCGCATACATGCGATTAAAAGCAACGTGCAGATACGTGAGGTAATTCTGATCTTTTCGAATGTCTTCCGGAATTCCGTAACCGCAGATGATGAATGCTTTCATACTTATTTCTCCTTCGGAATAAACTTCAGCGATACGGAGTTCACGCAATGGCGGGTATCTTTTGGCGTCATTTTTTCACCGGTAAAAACATGACCCAGATGTGCTTTACATTTTCCACAAATAATTTCGGTTCTTTCGCCATCTGCATCACGTATTCTTTCCACCGCTCCTGGTACTTCGTCGTCAAAACTTGGCCATCCGCATCCAGAAGAAAATTTATCTTGTGACTCGTAGAGCTTGGCACCACAGCGGCGACAGACGTAAATTCCTTCTTTGTAAAAATCATTGTACTCACCGGAAAAAGGCATTTCTGTTCCTTTATGGATCATGACCCGCTCTTCTTCAGGTGTCAGTGGCGGCATTGCATGATTGGTCATATGTCTCGACTTTAGCATAAAAAAGCTTATCTCTTGAAAAGTGCGCTGTAGTTTTCGTTACGTCCATCAATGCGGAGCATATCTTCCGATGACAGATCGAAATCAAAAACATTCGCGTTCTCCGCTATGCGTATGGGATTGCTCGACTTGGGAATCACCGCATTGCCGTGCTCGAGGGACCACCGAATCATGATTTGCGCGGGAGTCTTTTTATATTTGTTCGCAATTTCTTGGATGATGTTGTCATTGAGTTTTTTTCCTCGTGTGAGCGGACTGTATGCCTCGAGCTGAATTCCTTTCTCTTTGCAGTACACGAGGAGTTCTTTTTGGTAGAGGAACGGACTGAACTCGACTTGATTCACTGCAGGAAGTATTTCACTTTTCTTTTGAAGCTCTTCAAGTTGTTTGATGGAGTAATTACTCACGCCAATGGCTTTTACTCTTTCTGAGGCGTACATCCTTTCAAGTGATTTCCAGGCGCGATTCTTTCCTGGCGTTGGCCAATGGAGGAGATAGAGATCGATGTAGTCAATATCAAGATTCTTTAAACTTCTCTCAAAAGCCTTTTCTGCAAATAAGTAATCCGTTGGCCAAAGTTTTGTCGTGACAAATATTTCTTCGCGAGGAATTCCGCTTTCGCGAATCACCTTTCCTACTGCTTGTTCATTTTTATAAAAGGCGGCGGTATCGAAATGACGATAGCCGATATCGAGCGCTGTCTTTATTGCCTGCTCCACCTCTTGATCGGTCATTTGGTAAACGCCGAGACCAAGCGCGGGCATGCGTATGCCGTTGTTGAGTTTATACTTTGCAGAAAGGGAAAGTTCAGTCATATTTTTTTGTACTCCTCTCTTTTTAGCATCTTCAATCAAAAGATGGTAGACTCCTCTCTTATGCAATCCGAATACGTCATGAGTGCTGTCTCTTTAGATGAGCTCCCCAAAAACGATAAGCCCCATATTGCCATGGTGGGGCGATCAAATGTAGGAAAATCATCGCTCATTAATTCGCTTACCCAGCGAAAAGATTTGGCGCGCGTAAGTACCGACCCAGGGCGCACGCAAACCATGAACTTGTATGCGATTGATCGGAAATTCTATTTGATGGATTTGCCGGGCTACGGATTCGCCAGAAAATCCAAAGACCAACGAGAGGTTTTTGCTGAGATGATCGAAACGTACCTTCTCGAGACCCCTCAGCTGAAGCTCGTTCTTCTCATTATCGATGCGCGCACCGGACCTACTGAATTTGATCAGAACATGCTCGCCTTTCTTCAACTTCATCGTCTTCCTTTTGTGATGATCGTGAATAAAATGGACAAGTTAAAGAAAAATGCCGCAACCGCGCTTTTACACGACATTGCGACACATTTTTCTGATCTCCCCATTATTCCGCATTCGAATGTTGCGCAAGGAAACCGAGCAAAGATCTTGCAGGTCATTGATGAAGCGATACGGAGCTAGCCGCGGAAGATGAGATAGAGAACGTAACCAATGTAGAGCGCTACAAAAATCACCCCCTGCCAGCGATCAAGCGTGTGACGCTTGCCCAGGAACATGCTCACGAAGAGTACTATCGTTGCTGCAATGCCCACTGCAACGTCCACGAGACCACCCGGCGGCAGTGGGAGGGGGCGAATCAATGCGGTAACGCCAAGAATCCAGAAGATGTTGAAGATATTCGAACCAACAACGTTCCCAATGGCGATATCCGAATTTCCGCGGTAGGCGGCGACTGCGGACGTTGCGAGTTCTGGGAGCGAGGTTCCCACCGCTACGATCGTGAGACCGATGAGCGTAGAACTTACGCCGAGAGCGGTAGCAAGAGATACCGCACCATCAACAACGAGCTTTCCTCCAATCACGAGTCCCACCAAACCTCCAATGATACTCAGCCCCATTACCAGGCCGCTCATTTGTTTTTCTTTTGGTTCTTTTCCTCTTTTCTTTTGCGCTGCCTTGTTGGCTTCTTTTTCTGGAACGCTCTTTGTCAGTCCAAAGGTGTAGTAGAAAAATACTGCGAATAACCCCAGGAGCACGAGCCCATCGGCACGCATGATCGCAGAAAAACTTGCGCCATCAATAAGCCCATCAGCGACGAGTACCCCCGCCATCAGCATCGCGAGCAGACTAAAAGGAATCTCCTTCCATGTTGTGCCCTTTTGTACAGTCAACGGTCGAATAATCGCGCAAATACCGAGAATGAACAGAATGTTTGCGATATTACTTCCTACGACATTTCCGAGCGCAATCTCCGTATTTCCCTGGAGAGCAGACGTAATACTTACCACTAGCTCGGGAGCTGATGTTCCGAATGCTACAATCGTCAGGCCAATCACCAGCTGCGGAACACCAAAGCGCTTCGCAAGTGCGCTTGCACCTCCCACTAACCAATCTGCACCTTTAATCAAGAGGGGAAATCCTGCCAAGAGATAGAGAAGGCTCGTCATATGTGGCAAAAGTATAGCGCCCTCTTTTTTTCATGATCATGATCTCGGCAACTCTTGTTTGCGCGTATTTTCTCCATTGCATAATACTTCATCTGCTGCCTTTTTTTCGCAAGATATCACTCTATTTGTCATGCGGATGAAAACAAAAACACCCCGTAACGGGGTGTTTTTTTAGTAGCTCATCGTTCCACTTGGAAGCTTTTCAAGATCTGCATTCGCAATACCGAGACTCAAGAATCGCATAATGTCATATGCCTCATCACCGTCTTTCATGTAAATGCGTCGGCAAGTATCTGGATGGATGTACCATGCTTCGCCATGCTCTTCGACCTGGAGAAGAATATATCCCTTTAATCGGTTTGCGAGCGCGTTTGAGGAACAGATGCTTGTGGACGTAAGCATTTCTGCAGATGATGCTACGGAAGGTATCTTGGCGAGATCGGCATTGGTTATTCCGAGACTGAATGAACGCATCATTTCGTAGGCAATATCACCATTGGCCATGTAGTAACGCAAGCTATTGTTTGGATTGATATACCATGCTTCGCCATGCTCTTCGACCTGGAGAAGGATGCGGCCCTTGAGACGCGCAACCATCGCTGCATCATGTTTTTCAGGAACATATTTTCCTGCTTCAGGCTCAGCTCCTATCGATTCACCCCCATCATCAGTTTCTAAGACCTCTTCTCGGTTATGGTCTTCGTCATCTTCGTCCGATTCACTTTCTGTTTGCTCCACCTCATCTGAAGATCCGAACACGTCTTCTCGTGCTGCTTCGTCAGAAGCAAAGTTATAGCAATTTCCGTCAAAGCAGAAGGTATTTTCAGTTGAGTAAAGCGTATCGTAATCGCGTACTGCAATATCAGCGCCAAATGCATCTTCTAAGATCGCATTGATACTTTGAAGATAACTGATGCTATTGATTTCTCCCGTCACTGCCGCGGTAGGAATGGCAAAGAAATTTCCTAAAGTATCAAATGCTCCTCCTCCGGAATTTCCCTGATCGATGTCTACGTCAGATTTGAACCAGTTGGTTCCTGTAAATCCCGAGATGCTTCCTATACTTGCAGTAATGGTTGCACCGCCTGTAGACGGATATCCGAGAACATAGATGCTCTCGTTGAGTACCATAGCGTCAGAATTGGCAAATTCTACGTAGCTATCCAGCTCATGGGGACTCCCATCATCGTTTTCTACGGCCATGATGGCGTAGTCAAAGTAGTCATCATATCTTCCGACTACTGGCTCGAGCCAAAAGCTAAATTCCGGCTCTACGTATGATGAGGTACTGATTCCTCCAATACAGTCCTCGTAGTAGTATCCGTCTTCGTCGGCAACCACGTGAGCATTGGTAATGACATGAGATTCTCCGATCGCCACTCCAGAACCTGAAACTACGGGAATAAATTCGTCATTCTCCCAATTTCCACATTCGATGTAAACGATGTTACGGATATTGCTTTCGATATCCGTTGTTGCCCCCACGGGAAGTGGGCTCGCTAAAATACTTAGCGCAGCAATGGGAGCAATGAATTTCTTCATAGGTTTTCAGTTATGAGATTTTGGTTGAGTATGCATGAATGACTTTGTAGCAGCAATAAAGACGGTGGATGTCTTGCTCCTTGTAAAAATCTTTTCCTTGAAAATGCGTGGCCAGAGGGTGTCTTGAGATATTTTTCAAAATCTCGTGCCTGTTCTTTTATTGAAAGGCATGCGTACCAAACCAATTTCCACGGACGATATTTTCTTGTGTATGAGGATTTTCCTTCATGATGTTCTCTTAACCTTGTTTTTACTTCTCTTGAAGTTAGTCCGTAGTAATATTTTCCACTACTTAAGCTTCGAATAATGTATGTCGTAAACATAACTCTCTTAGCTTAACAAATAAAAAGAACAACGCACTTTTGCTCGTTGTTCTTTTACTTCTTTTATGACATTGCCCCACTCCGCTCCAGCGGAGCTTCGTTGGGGGCAATCCCACTTCGTCTTTTGGTTCGACATCCCTAACGGAGCCCGAAGGGCGAAGTGGGATGGCGGAGAAGGAGGGATTCGAACCCTCGATACCCTTTCGGGTATACCGGATTTCGAGTCCGGCGCATTCGACCAACTCTGCCACCTCTCCAAGGTCTTTGCGGGCATCAGTGTATCCAATTCGCGTTTTTTCTACAAGAAAGCTATCTCACTTTTACCAGACAGCTCACATCTCGCATTTCCTGGATAAATCCCTCAATGGGACTTTCTTTTTTCCCCATCAAGATACGGAGTTGTCGCAGGACTTCTTCTTTTACAATCCCGCTTCCGTGGCCATAGATAATGCGCACGATTTTTCCTAAGTTTCGATATATGAGATGTTCGAGCTCAAAAGCGACCGCATCGCGTGGAAGGCCGTGGAGATCAGCAAAGGGCAAAGTAGGATCTAGTGACGCGATCGTCAGTTCTCCTTCTAACGTAAGAGGAGCACTTGCGCGCTCCTCTTGGGAATCTCTTTTCTTATTCCACTTTCGTTTCATAGGCCTATGCCTTTCCCATCATCTCCTTGAATGCGTCAACGTACGGAATGGCGGTTGTTTGTTCTTTATTCATCATGGCGAGATACCAGGAAACGTAGCTTGAGAACTGGAGCACCTCACACGCTTCTTCAAGGAGATCTTTTCCGCGTGCAACGTAATCAACGACATGAATGCCAATCTCCTCCCCCATGTCCGCGGTCACCGTAAAACGCTTCCGCGTACGAGGATGGTAAAGGGAAGAGTGCAAGAAAAGCATTGCGGTGTTTTTCGAAAAATCCTTCGGATGAGAGAAGCTTTCGAGGAGGTGATGGTTGAGCTCGGGAAGTACGAAATAGGTTGCGAATTGTTTTCCGGTCTCATTGATTTGATTCGCAAAAATATGTGCGTTACCCCCGAGATGCTCTGCGCCCACCACAAGCACATGCTTTTCCGCGATTGCTGCAGCGACTTGTTTTGCAGGATTTTCATCAAAGGCAACATCGTTTGCGCACAGATCTGTCACTTCTGCCATCGCAGAAATTGCACGACGAATATCCTCTTCTTTTGCTAAGGAGATTCCTGCGCGGGCAAGAAGTCCGAGGATTCCCGCAAAAGAAAAACCGATTCCCAAACGAGGCTGCTTGGCAAGATCACCGGGAGTAAAAATGTACGCAGGCACCTCATGCTTTTTTGCCCATGCCGCAAGCGTTCCCCCTGCAGCAATAACGAGAAGCTTCGCTTTCTTTTTACGTGCATCATCTGCCGCTGCGAGTACCTCTTCAGTGGTTCCAGAATAGCTTGAAAGAATCACCAGGGCGTCGGTTCCCACCCATGCAGGAATGGAATAATCGCGCACAATAGAAAATGGCATTTTTCCTTTCTTTTGAAAAAGATCTTGGAGAACATGCGCGCCAAGTGCTGACCCCCCCATCCCCACCACGACAATGTGCTTTACTTTTGCATAGGTCTTTGGAATCGCAACCTCCTGCGCATCATGCCAAGCCATGTGCACCTGCTCTGCAAGACGATCAATGCCAAAACCTATGTCGTCCGGGTCGTGCTTGGCGTAAATACGGATATCATCGAGTACATGCATAGTTTATTCCCACACTTTCCCAATCATTCCTGCAAGGCGCATGCGATCAGCCATGTTTCCCAGAAGAATGACCCCCACTAAAATATTCTTTCTGATAAAAATTTGTACGTATCCGGTATCAGCAGGCATCACTTTTACTTCGTCTGCTGTATCTTTTTGTACATCGCCTAGGAAAGCGATTTTACAGCCCAGAAGCTCAGTCGTGTATTGCGAGAGGGGGAGCTCAGCAGGCGCTTCTCCTCGACACATTTTCCCTACTTTTCTTCCCTCCTGTTGCGCATGGGCCCAATTGCCGTGAATTCGGGAACGCCTCGTGAAGGCATCTGTTGTTTGCGCAACATCTCCTGCAGTATACACATCCGCTGCAGAAGTGAGGAGATTTTCTTGCGCGAGTATTCCTTCTTGTACTTCTACGCCAGCCCCTCCAGCCAGCTCAGTTTCTGGCTCTGCACCAATTCCTACCCCAAGAAAATGTGCCGGGTATTCTTTTCCGTGGATATCTTTTATCCCGATCAGCGCATCACCTTCGGTGCAGATTTCAATATCTCCCACATCTTCATACACCCCCACCCCCTCAGAGGTAAGCACGTCGCGCAGGACTTGCTGCCCTTCTGAAAGAAGGGTTTTGGACCAAAATCCTTTTCCTCGCAAAAGTACCCGCGGTTTCTTTCCTGCTTTCACGAGCGCATTGATGAATTCACACGAAATGAATCCTCCTCCATATACCACCGCCTCATCCTCCAACGTTAGCCTCCCTATATGCTCCCTTATGCCATCAGCATCACTGAGCGTATAGAGATAATGAACCCCCTTTGCATGTTCTCCGAGCAAGCGCGGGCGCGTCCCAGTTGCGATAATGAGTACATCGTAGGAGAGCTCCCGATCGTCGGAGATGCGGACAAATTTGTTTCGCGTATCAATCTCCCATGCTTCGGTTCCGGAAAGGTAGGAAATATTTTTTTCCGCGTACCACGCTTCTGACTTTAAAAATACCTTTTCTCGAGGAATGACTCCTTTTACATAATGCGGCAAAAGTACGCGAGAATAGAGCGGATTATTTTCTCGCTCAATGATAAAAATGTCACACGCGGCGTCTTTTGCACGTATTTCTTCTGCGGCACTTACGCCGGCAATTCCCCCGCCAATAATGACAACGGTTTTTGACATGCTACGGATAGAGCTTGTTTCCTGTTTCATCGAATACTTCAATGGCGAGGGTTGGGCATGATTGCGCGCCCATGATCACGGTTTCAAGTTGCTCAGGCGTGAGCTCAACCTCGCGTGCATAGCTTGGACCATCAGGAGCTTGGCCGTGCTCCAGCACTTCTGCTTTATTCTCGGTATTCAGCGTAAACGCTTCAGGAGCAATCGTGACGCAGCTTGCGGCGCCAATACACAGGTCTGGGTCTACAACAATGCGGTACTTCATAAAATCTATAAAAGCATACGTTTCAGCACCTCTGCCGTCAACGCCCCCGCACGGGATGCCTCTCCTAAGGTGAGGGGATGTCCAAAGGAAAATCGTACGGTTGAGCGTATTTCTTCTTCAGACATTCCTAGTGCCCTGAGCACATGACTCCGCTCCCCTTCACGTTTACATGCTGATGCCGCTGAACACGCTATCCCTGCCGCATCTAACCGAAGAACCAGCTCTTCGGCATCTTTTCCGAAGAAGGTAATGCTGACAATATGCGAAGCGGTATTTTTCCCATCATTTATTCTCATCTCTCCGCTTCCTTTTTGCATCTCTTTCAGAAAGGCTTCCTTGCACGCACGTACGTGTACCACCCGCTGCGTTCGCTCTTTTTTCAAGAGCGCACATGCTTCTCCGAAACCTACGATACCAGGAACATTTTCTGTTCCCGGACGGAGTCTCTGCTCCTGAGTTCCTCCATTCCATACCTTTGCGATAGGTGTTCCTTTTCTTACAAAAAGTGCCCCCATCCCTTTTGGCCCATACATTTTTGCCGCACCAAAGCTCGCTAAATCTAACGGAGTACGTTCACAAGAAATCTCTTCTGTCACTATTGCCTGCGCAATGTCTGAGTGTAGAAGAGGACGACGACCGTGCGTCTTTTCTATTTTTTGCAGTCGGATTGCAAGATCGTGAATATCTGCAATATGTCCGGTTTCATTATTTACCCACATCGAAGAGATGAGCGTCACTCCCTCGGATAGCAGCTCTTCAATAGACGTTTCCTGTTTCCACTCGTACGCCCCGTTCTCTTCAGGCAATCCCGCCTGATGCTCCGTCTTTGCAATTGCCTGTTTTCCCCCTAATTTTCTTTGTACTCCTTGGAGCGCGAGGTTGAGTGATTCTGTTGTTCCACTGGTAAAAACAATCTCTTCCGGCTGTGCATGGAGCAGTTCTGCTACTTGCTGCCGAGCATACTGTATCGCTTTCAGTGCATCCTGACCTTCTTTATGGACACTTGAGGGGTTTCCGAATACCTCCGAAAAAAATGGCTCCATTTTTTCCTTTACCCGTGGGTCAAGGGGTGTTGCAGCTGCGTAATCAAGATATATTCGCTTCATACCGTATCTTCGCAATTTCCGTACGTTGCCGCATAACAACGCACACCTTCGTGCGACACGCCAATACGTAAGCTTCCCTTATGGTATACCTTCGCTTTTACGAGACTGTACATTCTTGGTTCGCGCACCTGTACATACGTCTTTCCTCGCTCTTCTTCTATATCTTCTCCTCGCATCTCAGGAGCAAGAGGCGCTCCGTTTAGCGATACCTCTAACCTCGCGCTTTTTCCTTCGGGGGCTTCAAGAACAAGATTTACCGAATACGCGCGATACTGAAAGCGGAGATATTCATACATCCCCGACACCGCGCGTGCGTGTTCGATGTATTCTCCGTGCACTTTCCAGTGTCCGTGCAGTGTTGCTACTCCTTCTTCCTGAATCGCTTCATCATCCGTACATGCAAGTTCCTCACCCGGCAATGCATCGCATGTATTCTCAATCTTTCCCCGAAGGAATCCAAAATATGTTTCCTGTGTGGTTCGATAACAGACCTTCCCCCCCACGGAGGCATCAGGGCCAATTGCCGGCAGATCTTTTGCACCGATTTTTCTTAATTCCTCTTGAATCGCAAGTTCAGTTGTCGCATAGGCACCTTCTCCCGCATGGTCGTACACCACCACTCCTTCTGCGTTCACTAAAAATTTTCTTGGCCAGACCCGATTTGCATACAGCTTCCATAGTGCATATTCATCATCAAGCAATACCGGGTACGTGATGCCAAGGCGCTCGAGAGCATCTTTAACATGATCTGGATTTTTCTCAAAAGCAAATTCTGGAGTATGCACTCCAATGACCACCAACCCCTCTTTTTCATAGGTTTTGTGCCAGCGCTTGAGATGGGGAAGGGTGCGAATACAATTTACGCATGAGTAGGTCCAGAAATCTACAAGTACGACCTTGCCGCGCAGTTCGCGCATCGTGAGGGGACCCCCTTGAAGCCATGGTGTTTCTGGAGGAAATTCCGGCGCGCGCACGCGCCCATAATGATGTACGAACATACCTTAAGAGAAATACACCGTATAAAATCGTCCGATCACCATCCCCAGAAGTGCCGCTCCTAAAGAAACCGCGACCATTTCTAATCCGCTCTGGACTCGGTTTACTCCTGCAAGTGACGCTTTCCACACTCCCAAAAAGAAAAGCATCGTTACCGTAAGCAGTAATGCTGCAGGAAGTGCAAGCGCAAGAGGGAGCATGAGATAAGGGAGAAGCACGATCGCCCCTCCTATTATATAGAATATTCCCATGATACCCGCAGAAATAAGCGGGGCATCTCCCACCGCGGGGGACATTTTATATTCACATCGATGGACTTCTTTCAGCCACACTTTGCGCTCTTTCATGATGACATCGGTGACAATTGTCACTTCTTTTGGATTGAGTCCCTTTCTTTTAAAGAATTGTTTCATGGTTTCTGCATCACTTACGCGTTCTGCGAGTACTCGTGACGCGTCTTGCCGCATGCGCTCTTCGTAGAGTTCTGTTGCCGCTTTAGACGACAGGTAGCTCCCCGCAGCCATTGAGAGCGCCTCAACGGTCACGAGCACCACTCCGGCAAGGAGTACGATTTTTACCTCTCCACTCCCAACCGCCATTCCCGATACCGCTCCCAAGGTTGAAACAAAGCTATCTTCCAGCCCAAATACTACCTCTCGAATATTTGCCGAAATGCGCTTTCCTAGGGTCATATGCCATCCGTAGTATACCCCTTTTTGTTTTTCTGCTTGGGATAGAGTTCTTCACAAATTTTCAGGGGTGCTGGTATGATGAAAAAAACGCCTATGCAGATTTCAGGGCATTACGCAGGTTTTCCGGAAAAGACCCTTGTGATCATCATGAATCACGAACGCGCACGTATTTTCCATGCGCATGGCCATGATTTTACCGAGCAGCAGACCCTTCAGTCCCCCTCCTGCGGTTCGCTTGATGAAGCATGTATTAAGGAGTTTTTCTGCCTCGTTCATAAGCGCATGGAGCAAGCGCTTAAAAAAGAGGATGTGGTTGAATTTCTTGTCTGCGTTCCTGAGATCCACCGTCCTCTTTTTCAAGACCATACCCCTCAGCCGCTTCTGAAGAAGATTCAACGGCTTGTCCCGAAGAATCTCTCTGCCATGGAAGAGGGTCCCATTGTGAGAATCTTGTTTGAGGGATGACGGCAGGGGCTTGAAAAATTCACTGTAGATCAGAAGAGAGCGCTGTTCGGCGCTCTCTTTTTATTCCTCATAACGCCCTTCTTCTCCACCTACTCATCAAAATATCCTCCTGACTGCATCTTCCACAAACGTTCGTACAAGCCTCCTTCATTGAGGAGCTCTTGGTGGGTACCGATTTCCTTTATTTTTCCTCGCTCCATTACCGCAATTGCATCCGCCATGTAAATGGTAGAAAGGCGGTGTGCGATAATGATGGTCGTTCTTCCTTCCATCGCTTTGCGGAGTGCCGCCTGGAGCTTCATCTCCGTCTCAGAGTCTAAGGCGCTTGTCGATTCATCCAATACAAGAATCGGTTGATTTGCAAGAAATACCCGCGCAATCGCAAGACGTTGGCGCTCTCCTCCTGAAAGTCTTACGCCTCGCTCTCCTACGACGGTTTCATATCCCTCTGAAAGGCGTTCAATAAATTCGTGCGCCTGTGCCTGCTTACACGCTTCAATAATCTCTGCACGCGTTGCGTTTGGCTTTACAAAACGCATGTTATCGAGCACGGACATGTTAAATAGCACGGATTCTTGATGCACAAATCCGATCGCTCTCCGCAGGTCCCCAATACGAACGTCACGAATATTTTTTCCATCGATGTAAATCGCTCCCGAGGTAGGGTCCAAGAAGCGGTTTAAGAATCTCACGAGGGTCGACTTTCCACTCCCTGATGGACCAACCAGCGCCAAGCTACTCCCGCCAGGAATGGTAAGCGAAATTTCCTTAAGCGATTCCTCTTTTTTTCCAGGGTATCGGAAAGATAACTTTTCAATGACGATTTCTCCTTTTACTTTTTTCAGTGCCTTTGCCCCTTCTTTCTCGAGGATCGCGTTTTCTTTTGTGAGCTCTGGGTATACGCGTGCGAATGCCGACCGCGTTTCACTGAGCTTTCGCATGAGCTCCGCAAGCATGTGCTCAAATGGCGCAAGGACGATATCAAGCATGCCCATGAACGTCACGAGCATACCGAGCGTGAGCGTTCCTTCGGAAATAAAGTAGAGGCCCGTTCCTAGAAGCACAAAGCGTCCAAAAAAGCGCGCAAATGATGTTCCAAATGCAAGCGTTGCCCACAGCATATTCACTTTCCCCTGTCGGCGCATTGCTTCAAGACCAAGCCCCATGTGCAACGATGCCATGCGCTCTTCCGCGGCAAATGATTTTATAGGAACAATGTTTGAAAGTATTTCTACAAATTTCTGCAAGAATTCTTCCCATGCTTCATTCATGGCATCCTGTTTTTTTTCAACGGAACGCTGAGCGACAAATGACATGAAAAAGAGGAGCGGAATGCCTGCAAGAGACGCAATGGTCATGCGCCAATCCAGAAATACTCCCACGATGAAAAAGGAGATTGCACCAAAGAAAATGGGAAAGATTTGCTGAAATGATAGTCCTGCAAGACGCCAGGTAGCATTTCCTGCATTATCAAGCTGTTTTGCAAGTCCTCCCATGGGAAGGACGGTGAAACGCTGAGGATCCCACCATAAGACTTTCTCGAGCGTTGTTTTCCAAAAACGTGACCACACGCCGTCCGCCGTTTTCCAGGCAATAACATTTGCTATTTCACGAGACGCGCTTCCGACCACATCAATGCATACCCACAGCAGCAACAGCGGCACCAACGCCGCCCAGAGGAGATTGAGCGTATTCTCATTCACCGCTCCGACCACCGTATCAATCACTCGACCGTAAATCAGTGGTTCAGCAATAGATCCCAGGGAGGCAATCGCAAGGAATATGGTTATTCCCACATACCGAAAACCCGTTCCCGAGAATGCGGGACGAACTACTGCCCAAATACGTTTCAACGACAAACGCTCCTCCTTGTTTTGCATGAAAATAGTATACCTCAGAAGGTTTTGGGGTTATTGTAAGCTTACGCATGATCTGCTATTGTCTGTGGCGTTCCTGCAGGGCCACATGGCGAAGTGGTTAACGCGGCGGTCTGCAAAACCGCTATTCGTGGGTTCGATCCTCACTGTGGCCTCCATGTGACGATAAAACTAAAAACACCGGTCGAACGCGCCGGTGTTTTTAGTTCTTTTGAGCATAAAAAAACCCCGCATTTCTGCGGGATGTTTTTTTTATTTCTCGTAATATACCTCAATGGTTACATTGTTCTTCACGCCGAACTTGCGAGCATCGGAATATTCTTCCATCCAGATATCGACGCGGTTCGTATAACGCGCGTTCATGCGATCTTCTACAATGAAGATTTCATCGCCGTAAAGTTCAGGAATCTTAATGTAGGTACCAAGAGGCACGAAGTTTGCAGCTACAATGCCGTGACGCGTCGTCGTACCCATTGCGGTTTCAAAAGGATTGCTGTCCGTTTGCTCGGGAAGAGAGTTATACGCAGTCATAGAAACCCGCACAATGCGGTCTGGTGTTTCTACGAGATCTGCCTTTTCCAAGGTTCCCTCTTCCGCCATTTCATTCTGCCTTGCTTCTACTTCAAGCGCGATTGCACGCTCCTTAGCAGAGGGAATACCCCCTGCAAGCGTTGCGGTAGCAGCATTCGCAGGAAAGGTCATTCCTCCTACGGCAAGGGTTATCACCGCAATGAGCGCCATATCGGTAGGAGACTTCTTGATGATCGTTGCGAGTCGCGTAATCGAGAAACGAAGAGAATTCATCATAACCGAACATTGTAGCAGTTTTTGCGTATTTTGTCAATGAAAAATGCCTATTATTTAGCTTAGATTAGCCAAATTATGAGGATTTCCTTCCTATCCTTTTCCCCTGCTCTTTCTTTCCCTCTTTCCCTCTTCGGTTTTCTTTGATTTTTCCCTATCTTTTCTCTTTTTTTCGAGGTATGATGCAGGAAATTGTTTTTTTCTATGTTTCGCTACGCGCAAAACCATAAATCTACTAAAAATCTCTCTTTTCAGGGCATTTCACGGTGGTTCAGTCGTATGGATAAAAAAACTCTTTTCAAAAATATTGCCCTTCTCGGCGCTGCGGTGGGACTTCTTGGCTGTCTTATTCTCCTCGGGGTTTTCGCGTGGTATTCTCGTGGACTTCCTGATCCAGATGCACTTCTTGATCGCACCATCGCTCAAGCAACAAAAATCTATGATCGGAGTGGAGAGCACCTTCTTTACGAAATTTACGGCGAGGAAAATCGTACGATCGTAAAGATGCAGGAAGGCTTTTGCAAAGATGATGATCAATTTGAAACTGATCCTCAGGGCATTCCTCTTTTTGTCGCTCAAGCCGTACTTGCAGCAGAGGACCGCGCCTTTTGTTCACATAATGGTTTCACCTTTAAGGGTGTTTTCCGTGCGGTCATTTTCATGGGAAAGCGCGGCGGCGGATCAACGCTTACCCAGCAGCTCGTCAAAAACGCTATTCTTACCAATGAGCAGCATATTTCTCGTAAGATTAAAGAGCTCATGCTCTCCGTTGTTCTTGAACAAAAGTATTCTAAGGACGATATTCTCCAGATTTACTTCAATGAAATTCCGTACGGATCTACGTATTACGGCATTCAGACTGCTGCGCAAAATTTCTACGGAAAAAATGTTCATGAGCTCACGCTCGCTGAGGGCGCTACGCTCGCCGGCCTTCCTCAGCTGCCTACGTATTACATCAATAATCCAGATGCTCTCAAGGAGCGTCGTGACTGGATTCTGACGAGCATGGCCGAGCTTGGTTATATCACCGAAGAAGCTGCAAACGCCGCAAAGGCCGAGGAAACCCCTTTGCAGATTAGCAGCGAAGGAGCATTCCTTGCCCCTCACTTTGTCATGTGGATTAAGGGGATGCTTGAGGAGCAATATGGAACGAGCGCCGTGGAGACGGGAGGACTTCGCGTTATCACAACGCTTGATTACGATAAACAGGTTATTGCTGAAGAGGCCGTAAAAAACGGCGTTGCAACCTATGGCCCTTCTTATGACTTTCAAAATGCCGGCCTTCTCGCACAAAATCCTCGCACGGGAGAAATCCTCGCCATGGTCGGTTCTCCTGATTTTTCAAATAACGAGATCGATGGACAGGTCAACGTCACCTTGCGCAATCTTCAGCCCGGATCGAGCATCAAGCCTATCGTCTATGCCGCAGCATTTGAACGAGGGTTCACGCCCAACACCGTTGTATGGGATGTAAATACCACCTTCCCTACCGAGACTTCTCCGTACACTCCCTACAATTATGACCTGAGCCAACGAGGCCTCATCTCTCTTCGTTCTGCACTTCAAGGATCTTTAAATATTCCCGCAGTAAAAGTACTTTATTTGGTTGGTATTGATCATGCCATCGCCTTTGCTCAACGCCTTGGATATTCTACCTTTACCGATCGATCGCGCATTGGCCTTTCTATGGTCCTCGGGGGAGCAGAGGTCACCATGCTTGATCATGTAGGTGCGTATAGCATCCTCGCAAACAACGGTTACCGCCATACTCCGCAAGCGCTTTTGCGCGTTGAAGACTCCTCTGGAAAAGAGCTTTTCTCGTTTGACGCTGACCAAGCAAAAGGAGAGCAGGTGCTTGATGCCAATATTTCCGCCATGATGTCGAACGTCCTCTCTGATAACAGTGCGCGCGCCTATGTTTTCGGTCCTTCAAACTATCTCACACTCTCGGATCGTCCTGTTGCTGCAAAAACCGGAACCACAAATAACTTCAAGGATGCATGGACCGTGGGATACACCCCTTCCCTTACTGCGGGTGTCTGGGTAGGGAACGCATCAGGAACCGTCATGAAAAGTGGAGCTGATGGATCAAAAATCGCTGCGCCTATTTGGAACGAATTCATGAAACGCTCTCTTCAGGGAACTCCTGCTGAAAGCTTCCCTACTCCGAGCATTCCTCTTACCGGCAAGGCAATGATTGACGGCAAAGTTGAAGCAACTACCGTCACCATCGATCGCGCTTCCGGCAAACTTGCCACCGATCGAACCCCGGAGTCTTTTAAGGAGACGCTGAGCTGTGGTGAATTCCATACCATTTTACGATATGTAGATCCTCGAGATCCTCTCGGCCCCGCACCTCGAGAGCCTCAAAGCGACCCCCAGTACACCGCCTGGGAAACCGCCGTTCAGAACTTTATTACTGGGTACAACGAAAGATTACAGCCCGATCAAGCTCCCATGGAAAATTGCACCGTCCCCACCGAGGAAGACGATGTGCATATTAAACGCAACGAACCCTCTATCCGCATTACATCCCCAGATAATAACGACGACGTAGAGCGGACTATCAACGTTCGCTATGAAAGTGAGGTCAAGCGATCTTTTGGCCGCGTAGAATTCTTTATTGATGGCACGCTTATCGATACGAGCTCATCTATGGATGGCGCTCTGCTTAGTCTTCCTTCCTGGGTCACCAAAGGTCGTCATACGCTCACCGTCACTATTTATGACGACGTTGATAATAGCGCCTCTGACGAAATCAGTATCCGCGTAGAGGACGAGGGAATTGAAGGTTCGGTTACCATCACCAATCCCTTTGAAGGGCAGACCATTACGAGGTCTTCTGAATTAAGTACGTATACGGTTGTTGTGGAGATTCCTAGCAACACCGTTCTGACCACGCTCACTCTTTACGCAACTGAAAACGCGACCCGCACCACAACCCCCATTGCCTCGTATGTGGCCCCTAGCGCTATTGTGAGCTCCTCATGGATACTTCCTCCCAATTCTGGCTCTTACACCCTCTCTGCTCGCGGAACGCTTGCTGATGGCTCGAGTATCGATGCACGTTCAGTGATGGTCTATGTTAATTAGTCCCATCAAAAAAACCCTTCCATGTGGAAGGGTTTTTTCTTATTGCCTGATCGGCATGACGATATAGAGATAATCTGTTTTTTCCTGCCCATGCGGAAGAATAATGCATGGATTCATCGCATCAATCATCTTCATGTGCACCTTTTCCGTTTGGAGAGCCTGCGCTCCATCGAGTAAGTAGCGGAAGTTGAGCGTGATACTGTTTGCGTTTCCCATCACTTCTGCCTCGATCGTTACTTCATTCTCTCCTCTTCCAATGTCATTTGCAAAGAGTCTGAGCAACTTTTCTTCTGGCCTCACCTCAAAACGCACATCAAAGAGACCATTTTTTGAGAAAAGTGCGGTTCGCTTTACTGCCTGGATGAGCGCATTTCTCTCCAAAATAAGTTCTGTTGTGAATGTTTTGGGGATAATTTGCCGGTAATCAGGATACACGCCATCAATGGTACGCGAAGAAAGTTCTACCGATCCGCAACGGAATGCGATCTGATTATCGGTAAGCTCGATATCGATATTTTCTGCGGCTTCAACGCTTGAACGAAGCACGCTCAAAATGCGCCGAAGTTCTGCGAGCGTTCGCGCGGGGATCACCACCTTCCGCTCACCCAGAGTTTCACTTACGAGTGGTACGCTCTTTTCTCCCAAGCGGTAACTATCCGTTGCGGCAACCGTCACGGTTTTTGTATCGCCGTTGAAGTACAAGAACGCTCCAGTGAGAATTTGTCGCGCTTCGCTTGTTGAGACGGCAAAGAGCGTTTGCCCAAGAGCCGCATCAAATGATTGTGCTTGCACGGTATAAGTTATTCCTCCGCTTACTTTTGGAATTGCAGGGAATTCTGAGGCCGCAAGACCGTGCATTTTTGTTTTAGAACTTCCGCAATGTACCGCTACAGAGGTATCCAAGAGATCTAGATCAATACGCTCATCAGGAAGAAGACCTACATAATCCGCGAGGAGCTTTGCAGGAAGCGTGTATCCACCAGGTTGATCTACCTTTGCACGAATCATGCAGGATACGGTGAGATCTAGGTTTGTAGATGTTAAACGCACACCTCCCACATCTGCTTGTAAGAGGATGTTGTTAAGAATGGGAAGATTAGCACTCTTTCCACTTATATGGCTTGCTATGGAGAGTCCTTGATGAAGGTTGTCTTTGGTACAAGAGAATTTCACAGGAGAGAAGACAAGGATGATGGCTACAGGTTACTGATTTTTTAATAAAGTACAAAGGTGATAATCGTAAGCCTGTGGATGGCGGGGATAACTGTGGATGAACCGGCAAATATTGGGGATTTCTTTTGGGGGTATGTGGATGAATTGGTGAGGAGTTGTGAGATGAACTGGGGATAGAATATGTTCCCTCCTTCGGTTTTCTTTCTATCCTCATTCTATCCGCCTTTCATACACAGAGCTGTTCCCATGTTATCCCTAGGTTTATCCTCACTTTGTGCACACGAACAATCGCCGAACGTTTTCCACACAGGTGGATAATATGTGGATAACTATGCGCCGATGTAGAGGCGCTGACGGATTAGTTCAAGGTCTTTTTGGAGCTTTTCATCCCCATTTTCTAGTAATTCCCTAATTTTTCCATGTGCATGCATGGCCGTTGTGTGATCGCGTCCCCCTAGTTCTGTTCCGATGGTGGGATAGGAGGAATTCATTTCTTCGCGAAGAAGATACATGATGATCTGTCTTGGAAAAGCGAGGCGCTTTTCGCGGCTTTTTCCCAGAACGTCGTCGGTGGTGATGTCGAAATACTCCGCGACAATGGAGATGACCTGTTTTGGAGTGACGGTTTTTTTAATGTTTTCGGATTCGAAGCTGGCAACAATTGGTTTTACGCTTTCAAGCGTTGGTTCCATATTGCGGAATTCGTGTACCGCAATGATTTTATTGAGTGCTCCTTCAAGTTCGCGGATGTTTGAAGAGATGTTTGCCGCGATGTAATGAAGAATTTCTGAAGAGAGATGTGTTTGCTTTTCCGCACACTTGCGCTCCAAAATCGCGATACGTGTTTCGAGATCAGGAGTGCCTACGTCTACAAGCATTCCCCATTCAAGTCGGGATTGGAGGCGCTTTTCAAGTCCTGCGATAGATTTTGGAGGGCGATCTGAAGAAATGACAATTTGACGGTTGTCTTGGTGAAGTGCGTTAAACGTATGGAAAAACTCCTCCTGCGTTCCTTCTTTTCCCGTAATAAACTGGATGTCATCGATGAGGAGAAGATCGACGTTTCGATACCGATCTTTAAATTCCTTTCCTTTTCCTGAGCGCACGGAGTGAATGAAGTCGTTTGTAAAGTGTTCACACGTCACATACATGATGCGTGCGTTTTGCCATTTGCGACGGATTTCATTCGCGATTGCATGGAGTAGGTGTGTTTTTCCGAGCCCCACGCCTCCGTAGATGAAAAGGGGGTTATAGGTCCCTCCTGGATGTGCGGCCACTGCTTGTGCGGCTGCATGCGCGAGTTCGTTTTGTTTTCCGACAACAAATGTTGAGAATGTTTGTTGAGGATTTATTGCAATGTTTCCTGTAGGTGGTGGGATTTCCGCGCCTCCTGTGGTGAATCCTAAATCGGTGGGAGTATTTTTTTGTTGCTCAAGGACGAGTGGTTGGGGGCCGGTATTTTTTGTTTCTACGCGGTATGTCAGGCTTCGAACAGGCTGATTTGTAACGTTTTCAATGGCGTTGATGATATCTTTGTGGTGACGCTTTTCCAGCCATGAAGCGTTGATAGTATTGGGAGAGCCAATGACGACATCGCCTATGTTGTATTCGGCGATAAAAGTGTTGGTAAACCATGTCGTAAAGTTTGCTCGGCTGAGTTTTAGTTCCAGCTCTGCCAATACTGCCTGCCAAAGTTCGTGCGTATTCATAGGCGCAAAATTAGTCACCCCACCGGGTGCGTGAACGACTGGGACGATAATACCTATTTTATCCACAGGGCACAATTCTGCGAGAGTTCGCCAAAAAATGGGGAAATCTGGATAAGGTGTGGATAACTTAGTCTTTTCCCTTGTTCGGATCTTTTTTGTGTTCAGAAGGAGGATCTTGAGAGAGATTCGCTAAAATTGGCTAAGAAGTTTGACATTCATGGGTCTGAGGCGTATGCTTTGCGTACTTTTATGCCAAAGCGTACATACCAACCCAAGAAGCGCCGACGCGCGAAGGTTCATGGGTTCCGGGCACGCATGAAAACCAAGGACGGCCGCAACGTACTTAAACGCCGCCGCCTCAAGGGCCGCAAGCGCCTGACGGTTACTGCGCGACCTCGTTAGAAACAAAATGCTCCGCTTCGTGCGGAGTATTTTGATACTATTTTCTTGAGCTATGTTTTCTCAGCAGCATCGACTCCGTTCAGAAAAAGAAGTTCTTCGCGCTATCCGCTCGAAGCGTGGAGCTTTTGACATTGTCTGCGGGGTGAAGTTTGCAGAGAATACGGTTGGTCGTCCTCGGTTTGTCATTGTGGTGAGCACGAAGGTGAGTAAGCATGCTGTTGATCGTAATCGCGTTCGTCGGCAGTATCGGGAAATTTGTAAGGAGTTTATTCCGCTTCTTCCTTCGTGCGATATTGCACTTTTAGTTTCCAAGCCCGCACTTGAGCTCACTTTTCAAGCAAAGCGCGAGCGTTTGAAACATGTATTTCAAAAAGCAAAGATTCTTTCGTACATATGAATCTGCGCTTTATCATGAGATCTCTGGCCGTTTTTCCTATACGAATATATCAAAAAACACTTTCAGGAGATCATGGATTTATGAAAGTTTTTTATCCGCACGGATATTGTTGTTTTTACCCTAGTTGTTCTGAGTATACTGCGCAGGCGATTTATAAATATGGCGTTATACGGGGTATTTTTAAAGGGGCGTGGCGCATTCTTCATTGTCATCCGTGGTCAGCAGGAGGCATTGATGAGGTTTAGCTCTTTTCAAATGTGACTATCCGGTGCTCATGGTTTTCGATGCGGTCCATGACAATACTTACGACATCTACGATTTCGCCGACAATTTCTTTTTTCATACGGTTATTTTCTTGGCGAACGTAATCGCGCATATCACGCATTTCATCTTTCAGTTCTTGTTTTGTGACAAAGGTATCTAAAAGTTCTTTTTTTATAAACTTTACATCTTTTTAAGTTAGAGACATGTTTTTTTACCGTTTATCTGAAGAAATATATCGGTTATGAATGAAGCTTATCATGCCCTCTCTTTCGTTTCATCCACGTTTGTTTTTCTTGAGTATCGAGACGTTCGATGGAGTAGCGAAGCATGGTGCGTGGCATGCGGTCGATGTGTTTTTTGAGAAAACTCCGGAGGATATCTTCGTCTTTTTTTCCTACTTCGCGAAGCATCCAGCCGCATGCTTTGTGCATGAGGTCGTGGGTCTCGGTGAGGAAGATTTCGCAGATTTGAAGCGTATCTTTGCAGTCATTTTGGCGAATGAAATAAAAGGTTGCAATGATCGCAACACGCTTCTTCCAGAGATTTTTTGATGCCGCCAAGGAATAGAGATCTTTACGATCTCTTTTTTCAAGATGCATTCCCACGATGTAAGCTGCGCTTGTATCCACGAGATCCCAGTTATTGATGCCTTTTCCACTTTGTTTTAGATAAAGCGTGTAGATTTTTTCTCGTTCTTTTTCATCTCGTTTTTTGTAGCGATTTACAAGAAGAATGACTGCAAGGAGTCGTTCTTCATGCCAGGGAGACGCAAGAAGTATTTCTATTTCATTCAAAGAGAGCTTTTCGCATTGTTTTGTAAAGAGACGAGTAGCTGGGACGGTAATACCAAGGAATTTATCCCCTTCCCCGTATTCTCCTTTTTTTGTTTTAAAAAAACGTGCATTTGTGTTTGCACGATCTTCATTTCCTAATTTTCGAAATTCGTTTTGTATTTCCTGAAGAGTCATATTTCTTGAATTTCGATGAGTTTTTTCTTTCCTGTAATTCCCTGTTTTATTTTAATATGCGATTGGGGAACTTTGAAAAATTGAGCAAGCGCCTGTACTACGGCTTCATTTGCCTTGCCGTCTTGAGGTGGTGATTTTACCTGTACGAGTAGCTTTCCTGATAAAGGCATGATAACCATTGTTTTCTTTGCATTAGGTTTTACCGTTACCATGTATTTCATATGTGATGTAAAATGGACGGATTTTCTTTCCATGCGCCTTTTTGATCATGTTCCAAGATGATTTCATGATGGCAACGTGATTCAAAGTTTTATCCACGATATTTCTTAAGAAGTGCTATGTCTTCCTCGCGACTCCCCTTTTCTTCTTCACCGGTAAAGGGGGTTTCGAGAATAAGGTCGATGTGTTGGAGTTTTGGGTGTTCGACGATGTATTTAAAGGCATCGACGCCAATGAATCCATGACCGAGATGTTGATGGCGGTCTTTGTGAGCTTCGAACTCTACTTTGGAATCGTTACAGTGACTTGCGACGAGTTTTTTTAGGCCTACCGTATCGTCAAAAGCTTTAAAGGTTGCGTCGACGGCTTCTTTGGTTCGCAGATCGTAGCCTGAAGCAAAGGCATGTTGCGTATCAAAACAAACGCCAATTTCTTTTCCTCGCTCGGCTTTATTTAGGAATTCAGCAATTTCTTCAAATTGGTCTCCCATCACCTCTCCTGCTCCCGCTGAGATCTCAATGAGTAATTGACAGGTACCTTCGTAGCCGTCCATGATGCGGTCGAGGCCTTTGACAACCATGCTTATTCCTTCTTCGCGTCCCACCTCTTTTGCTGATCCCGGATGGAACATGATGGCTTTGGCGCCGAGTTGTGTTCCGCGTTCAAGTTCTTCGCGAAGGATTTTTACTGACCCGAAGCGGGTGGTATTTTTTGCTGAGGCGAGATTGATGATATAGGGGGCGTGAATATAGACATCGTGAATGTCGTTCTCCTTCATGGATACTTTGAATTTCTCTGCATCCTCGTCGGTGATGGGTTTTGCGGCAAATGTTTGCGGGGAGCGTGAAAAGATTTGGATGACTTCACATCCGAGTTCTTTTCCTGCCTTTCCTGCTTTCCACAGGCCTCCTGCTGCTGAAACGTGGGCGCCAAATCGCATAATTACGTGATATGAAGGTGTTTTTTTATTTCTGTGAGCATTTTTTCTCCTTTGAATTTATTGACGGTGCTCATGAGTATTTCTTCTCCTTTGGGATGCTTGAGTACGATGAATGTTGTTGTATTGTCCGCTCCTCCGTAGGTCATCTCCAGTCTCATCTCATCAAAGGTTGTTAGTTTTTCTTCTTGGAGTCCTTGTTGTTTTATAACGGTTTTTTGTGCGGCATCGAGGATGATCAGGGTGTCGTTGGGATGAATACCTCCTTGCTCTTTGCGGATATCTTGAGCTACCTTCCCTTTATAGAGCATGATTGCTCCTATCACTGCGAGAAGAAGTGGAAGGATATTTCCGGGGGATAGTGCTAGTCCTTCCTCGGCATACTTGCTTATGGTGTATATGCCGATGAGTTGATATGCTCCTAGCCCGAACATGACCGCTCCAAAAATAAGTGCAAAGACTGAATCAGCGGGACGTACTCGATGAGCAATGAGAGAATTGCCGTTTTTATAAAGTCCTGGGCGGATTTTTTCCCAGCCGATCATGCTTTGGATCATATGGGCGCATTGTAACAAACCCCTCGGAAGGGATGCCGAGGGGTTTGCATTATTTCACCATGGTTTTCTTGAGGAAGTCGATTATCTTGCGGTTTACCAACTGGTTTTCGATACGATCGCGGTATTGGGGGGAGTATACGCGTTCTTTTGCTTCCGGATCTTTTGCGACCATTTCTGCAATACGATCGAGTTCTGCATCTACTTCTTTTTCATCGACTCCAATCTTTTCCTTTTTTGCGATTTCTTTAATGACCAACGCAACTTTGATGCGAGTAATAGCTTGTGGGGTGAAATCAAGCTTCATGTCCGTAATGGATTTTCCAATGGATTTGAGATATTCATTAAATTCCATGCCATTGTCCGTTACCCATACACGAAGTTCTTGGATCATTTTATCTATTTCTTGATTTACCAAAATTTCGTTGATTTCTTCGAAAGATGACTTTTCTGCAATAAGCTCAAGAACTGCTTTTTCCTGGCGACGATCTTCTTCGTTTTTTCGTTCTTGGCTCAGGTTTTCCTTCAATTTTCCTTCCAGTTTTGTCGCACTTTCCATGCCAAGTGCTTTTGCAAAAGCGTCATCGAGTTCTGGGGTTTCAACTGCGAAGATCTCGTTGAGTTTTACTGAAAACTCTACGTCGCTTCCTGCGAGGTGTTTTTGGTAGTGATCCTCAGGGAATTTAAGGGTGAATGTGCGTTCGTCCCCTTCTGCGGCACCGAGCATTGCTTCAACGAAGCCGGGAATGTAATGGGGCTCATTGGTGTAGATGCCGTGATTTTTTGCATCTCCCCCCTCGATCGTCACGCCATCTTTTTTCATGGAGAGATCTACGACTGCCTTGTGTCCTTTTTCTAGTTTTGTTCCGTTTTCTGCACGCACTTCGGTTTGGCGCATGCGCTGCAAGTCGCGTTTTGCCTGCGCAAAGAGTTCCTCAGAAGGTTCGGTACTTTCTGCATTTACGGTAAGTGCGTTGTAATCGGCGAGTTTGGTTACTGCTGGCATGAGTGCGATTTCTGCGGTGAAGACGAGATCGTTGTCAGGTGCCATTTTTTCTACCGTAAAATAGGGAGATCCTACGATATCGAGATCTTCCGCGATGAGTGCTTCGGTTAGTGCGGCACGAATAAGTTCTTCGGCGGCATGTTCAAGGAGCGCCATTTCGCCCAGTTTTGCTTTTACCGCTGCATAAGGCGCGTGTCCCTTGCGGAATCCCGGGATTGTCACGTTTTCTCCCATGTGTTCTGCGGCGTGCTGCATTCCTGCTTCAACTTGTTCCTTGGGAATGGTGATGTGAATTTTTACGGACTGCTTCTCTGTTTTTTCAATAGTGTATGACATAGTGAGGTCAAAAGAGGGTGAAGAAGAGAACGGATAACATGTTTTTTATGAGACTGCGGGAGTATACGGGAGCTTTTCCGGGCAGTCAAAGTCTTTGGCTAAGGTTTGCTCTTTTTTCCTCTTTTTTCTTGTGAGTTGCGCGAAAACGGGGTATACTCTTTCCCGTATGCCCTCTCGTCCGTCACTTGCGGTACGTCTAGGACTTTTCTTGGTGCGCACACTTCTTTTCTTTAAAGCAGCGCTTCTTCGCTTTTTCCAGGCGCTTATTCCTTTTTTTCGACGAGTAGGAAAGCTTTTTTTTAAGCTTCTTGTTCCGGGTTATCGCGTGTTCTTTTTTGCAAGACGCAACATGAGCGCCGTATATCGGCCGGTCAAGAATAGGCTCATGTATATTGTCAGCAACCGGTATTCTTTTTATGTGCTTGTTGTCCTTATTGCAGTTATTGGGGGTGTGACGAATATTCAGGTGAACGCCGTACGTGCTGAAGTAGATGAGATTGGCCAGCGGAGTATTTTATACGCCCTTGCGACGAATGAGCGCATGGAGTTTGTAGAAGAATACAGCGATCCTAAAGATGCTCGTTCCTATGTTGTCTCCTCTCCTTCTCAGGAAGGGGGTGTTCTTGCGGGATCATTTGTACAGAGTACTCATGACACGCTTGCGCTTGAAAGTTCTCCTGGTCTGTTTAGGGCTGATGGGGCGTTTGCACTGAGTGATCCTGGCGCTCCAGGTGAAGACCCATCATCGCCTGCCTCTTCTCTTGTTGCTGCATCTCCTGCTCGTACTGAGATTACTACGTATGCTGTAGAAAGTGGAGATACGCTCTCTACTATCGCAGAGAAGTTTGATATTAATTTGAATACGCTTCTTTGGGCGAATAATCTTACCGTTCGTTCAGTGTTGAAGCCGGGTCAAGAGCTCACGATTTTACCGGTTTCAGGGGTGGTACACACGGTGAAGAGCGGAGATACGCTTTTGGCTATTGCGAAGAAGTACAATGTTGATTCCTCAACGATTGCTTCTTATAACAATTTTGACGATGGTGGGTCGCTCCAAATTGGACAGCGATTTATTATTCCTGGAGGTGTCATTACGGCAACCACTCCCCGTACTACTACTGCTACCGTTGCTGTAAAAGATATCTTTACGTCAGCTCCTTCGGGAAGTCAGGGGAGCACGACGCCTTCCGCAGGTGCGTCCATGGTATGGCCTACAGATTTGCCTACTTTAGTGCGCGGAATGAGTTGGTTCCATACTGGATATGATATTGACTGTAATGGTCGCGCGAATGGAACTTCTACCAATGACAACTATGCTGCTGATGGAGGGGTGGTACTTTTCGCGGGTTCAAAGCGAGGATATGGGAATACGGTGGAGATTGATCACGGAAATGGACTCATCACTCGGTATGGACATTTCTACTCTCTCTATGTGGAGTCTGGCCAGACAGTAAGTGCCGGTGACCCGCTTGGAAGATGTGGATCGACGGGAAATTCTACCGGTACTCACCTTCACTTTGAGGTCATCGATTCTTCTACAAAGAAATTCCTCAACCCTGCAAATTATATTCGTTACTAAGTACGTATAAGAAGCCTTGAGCGATAGCTCAGGGCTTCGCTTATATGTTCTGCGGTTACGTTTTCTTTATTCTCCAAGTCGGCGATGGTTCTGCTTACCCGCAAGAGTCGTGCATATCCTCTTCCTGAGAGTTGAAAGCGATCTATGGCTTTTGCAGCAAGTTCTTTTGCGCTTGCGTCGAGGTTTGCGAGCTTTTCATAGAGTACTAAGTTATTTTGTGTTGTTTGGAATCGATGGTGTTGTTTTTCCCGTATGCAGGAAAGGTGTTCCTTGGTTGGCCAAGGTGTTAGGGGTTCGTTTTGCACAAGTTCATCTGCAGGGATACGGGGAAGATCAATGAAGATATCTATTCGGTCGAGAAGTGGCCCTGAAATACGTTCTTGATAGCGTTTCATTTTTCTTTGATCGCAGATACATGCTTTTGCGGGATCATTGAAATATCCGCAAGGACAAGGATTCATAGCGCAGATAAGGTGTACATTTGCGGGAAAGCAAGCGTGCCCGGATGCTCGGGCGATGTGAACCTCCTTCGCCTCTAATGGCTCACGTAAAGCTTCAAGCGATTTTTGGGGAAACTCTGGAAGTTCATCGAGGAAGAGGATGCCGTAGTGCGCGAGGCTTATTTCACCTGGAGTAATGGAGGCTCCCCCTCCAATGAGTGCAGCGGCGCTGGTGTGGTGATGTGGAGCGCGAAAGGGACGTGCGTAAGAGAGTCCGTATACCTTTTCTTTGTGAAGCGATCTTATTGAAGCTAGTTCGATCGCTTCTTCGAAAGAGAGCGGAGGAAGGAGGTGTTGGGCGGTTTTTGCAAGGAGTGTTTTTCCGCTGCCGGGAGGTCCGATGAAAAGGGTTGGATGCATTCCGGCGCATGCGATCAGCAGCGCGCGCTTGGCCAGATGATGCCCGCGAATTGCGTGAAGAGGGTGAGAAGATGATTCGTTTTCTTGCGAAATGATGGGTTGTGAGGATTTTTTGAAAGGAAGTGTTTTTTGAGAAATGAGGGCAATGAGTTCTTTGAGATTGCTGCATGCATGTACGGAGATGTTTGGAATGACTTCGAGGATACGTGCATCATCTGGAGCAACGATGATATGTTGAATGCCTTTCTTTTTTGCGTAAAGCGCAAGAGGAATGCTTCCTCGTACTGGCCGAAGTTCTCCAGATAAGCCTAGTTCTGCACAGATTAATATCTTATCGAGGTGGGCTGTGATGATTTGTTCTTCTGCGGCAAGAAGCGCTAATGCAATCGCCGCATCATGATGTGACCCCTGCTTTCTTTCATGTGCTGGTGCGAGATTTACGGTAATGACGGTTTTTGGAAGAGCGTAGCCGCTGTTTTGGAGTGCGGATCGTATTCGTTCTTTTGATTCTTGTACGGCAGCGTCGGGTAATCCGACAATTGAGAAACGGGGAAGGCCGAAAGAAATATCCACTTCGATTTGTACTGGTTGTCCTTCTATTCCTTGAATTGTTGCGCTTGATAAAGAAAAAAATCCCATACATGATGGGGAGTATAGGAGGGCGAATGAGGCGAGGAAGGGTTTTATGTGTTTTGGTTTGCTGAAACCTCCTCTTGTCTGTCTGCTTGTTGATAGTACCACGCGCAATATCCGATGCCGGTGATAATCAGGAGATCGGCAATATTTATTGCAGATCGTGAAAAGAGAATGAAGTAATCGGTTGTGTATCCTGTGAGGAGGCGATCAAAGAAATTACTTCCTGCTCCAACGATTGCTGCCGTGAGTGCTATTTTTAGCGTTTGATTTTTTACTGTTATCCAGGAGTATATAAATGCAATGATGAGTCCCCCGGTAATGATTAGTGTAAGGGTTTGTGGGAGGGGGATGCTAAATGCAATACCTGGATTTGCAAAGTATGCGAGCGTGAGAAATGAAGTATTTACCGATGGAAGATTTCCTTGCAGCGCAAAAAGCTTCATGAGGATATCTGCACAGGCAAAAAAAAGGACGCATCCATAAAGAATGCGTTCATTTTTTTTTGAGAGGTTAGACCTCTTGTGTGAGGGTTCGTTTGCAGGCAACACACGATGTTGAGGTTGGTCGAATGCGAAGACGTGCTTCGTCGATAGACTGCTTACAGTATTTGCACATTCCGTATTCGCCTTTTTCGAGCGCTTTGAGCGCTCCTTCTACGTCTTTTAATGCGCGGTTAATTTCCTCTTCCAGGGAAAGATCGTCTCCAAGCTGGGCGATGCGTTCTGCGCTTTCTCCTTCATCTGCGCCGACGTCGCTCATTGCTTCCTCGGCTTTTGCGGGGTCGCGGTGCGAAAAGCTGGCGAGCTCTTTTTCGAGGCGTTCACGTTCCTCGATGAGGAGTGTTTTCATTTCTTCTATAAATGCTGCTGAAAGAGCTTGTTTTACCATAGAGAGGGAGATATTTCTCATACAATACGTAAGAATGAAAAAAAAGAAAAGAGCATATCCTCCAAGAGAGATTGCCTATGCGGCGCGAGTCTCTTTGGGGAATGATCTTTCTTTCTGATGCGCGACAAGGGAGGAGAGATGTTGGGAGGAAAACACGAATATATCCTGTTTTTTTCACAACATATCTTCATCCTTTGTGGGCCATCGTGCGGTATCGCAAAGCCTTATGATGGGAACGTGCATTTCTTTCTTGCCGCTTTTTTCATGCAAACAATCCTCATGATCTCGCTCTGCGTGCGTAGCGTGCTCGACTTTTCATTGTCCAACACGTGTTGCCACACCAAACGGAGTTTTCGAAAGAACGATTACATCAAAATTGTAACATACTTTATTTATTGAAAATGGTGAGGGTGTTTTCCTTTGCGAATATTTTTTTTCCAAAGTGGGCAAGAGTTTTTGGAGCGTGTTTTTTTTCGGCTGGCACTCTTTGCAATTCTGCGCTCCAGTATGGAGTCATGGATGCCCATTCCGTTGGCGCGGTGCTGATCAGCGTGTAGCCTTGTTCTGTTTTGATATACCCCACTTCTTCTCCTTTGTTTATATGGGCTGTTCTTTCTTCTTCTGGTGGGGTGAGGCTAATTACTGCGTGTGTCTGTGCAGTATATGAAATGTCATCCTCTCTCATTTTTTTTTCTTCTCCGAGAGGTACATTTCCGATGTCATAGAGTAGTGCGGTAATGAACTCGTCTGTTGTTTCTCCTTCAATAACTGTCGCAAATGCTGATTCTCCATTTTCTTGCCAGGAGAAAAAGGCCACTCCTTTTTGACGGCTGAGTAGATCGTGTGCGCCTTGCCATTGTGCAGAGAATGGTAGCGGTGTTTCTTGTGGGGTAATTGGGAGCGCACTTATCCCTTCTTTTTGGGGCCAAGGAATTTGTTCTGCGGGAGTAAGATCTTTTGGAAAGGTGATGCTTAATCCATTTTCTTGGAGCGCTACAGGAAATGTTGCTTCGTGTGCCCAGGCCCATACGGTTGGGAGCGTGAGTGGGAAGAATGCATTTTTTTGCTGCTCTTGGGTTGTTTCACAAGAAAATGCAGCATTCACGTTGTTTGCTTCCCTCCCATTTTTGCCTATCAAGGAAATGTGCATCTCCCCACTTTTATCGGTTATGACTAGCCAGGTTGGTTGTTTTTTTGTAATTAGCGTTGCGAGATTCAAGGGACATTCTTCAGAGAGCATGAGATTTTGGGTGTGGGTTGCGATCCAGAGGGTATTTTCTGGCGTCAGACGAATGGCGATTCCTGAATCTGTTGCAAAACGAGGCACGGTTATTCCTACAAAGAGTCGTTTTGCAGTGCTCCATCCTATGCATATTCCGAGAAGCAGGATCCCCAAAAACACACCGACCCGCCAGGTGAGCCGGCGGGTTGGGTGAGCGGTGTTCAGTGGGATATTTGCATTGAGGATCACAGGCTAGGATGATTTCCGGAGAGGAGGAGCTTTTATTCCTTCGGGCTTTTTCGGAGCTTGTGGACGAGCGGGAGCTTTTTGTGCCTTTGCTTTCATCTCTTCAGTATATACATTACCTTCTGCTTGTTTCATGGACAAGTTGAGCCGTCCTTTTTCATCTATTTCTAGAACTTTTACGTGTACCGTAGCGCCTTCTTGTACGATGTCGGTTACTTTTTCTACGCGCCAGGGAGCGAGTTCTGAAACATGCACGAGCCCATCTTTTCCCGGGAGTACTTCTACGAAAGCTCCAAAATCCATGAGACGTACTACTTTTCCGGTGAAGATTTCTCCTGGAGTTACTTCGCGGGTGAGATTGAAGACCCAGTCATACGCGGCTTGGCCAGAGGCGCCATTTACGGCGGTGATCATGACCAGACCATCTTGTTCAATGTCGATTGCGGTAACGCCTGTCTTTGCAATGATGTCGTTGATGGTTTTTCCTCCCGATCCGATGACGTCTCGAATTTTATCAGGGTTAATGCGCAGCTTCAGAATGCGAGGAGCGCTTGGCGCGAGTTCGGCGCGTGGTGCAGGGATTGCTGCTTGCATGACATCGAGTACCTTGAGACGTGCGGTTTTTGCGCGGGTAATGGTTTCGCGTACGACATCGCGGGGAAGGCCGTCGGTTTTGGTATCGAGCTGAATAGCGGTAATACCGTTTGCGGTTCCGGTAATTTTGAAGTCCATTCCCCCTTCTCCGTCTTCAAGGTCTTGCAGGTCGGTGATGACCTGGTAGCGACCGTCTTTGCTTGCGAGTCCCATGGCAATGCCTGCAACGGGAGCTTTGATCGGTACGCCGGCATCCATGAGCGCGAGGGTTGCGCCGCAGGTTGACGCCATGGAGCTTGATCCGTTGGATCCGAGGGTTTCAGATACTACCCGAATTGCGTATGGGAAAAGTTCCTGATCAGGAATCATGTACTGAAGGGCTTTTTCTGCGAGCGCACCGTGGCCGATTTCGCGGCGGCCTGTTGAGCGCACGGGCTTTGCTTCGCCTACCGCAAATGGGGGGAAGTTGTAATGATGCATGAAGCGCTTTTCTCCTACGAGTTCCATTCCATCAAGAGTTTGCTTGTCTCCGGGGGCACCGAGGGTACATACAGAGAGTACTTGAGTTTCTCCGCGTTCAAAGAGGCCTGAGCCATGTACGCAAGGAAGAACGCCTGCTTCTGCGGTGAGCATGCGAATATCTTCTACCCCACGGCCGTCTACGCGGCGTTTATTCTCGAGAATGTGCTTGGTGATTTCTCCTTCGAGAATAGCGGTCACCATACTTACGCCCATTTTTACTCCTTCTTCATCGAGGCCTTGCTCCGTGAGGAATTGGGCGGTGTTTTTCTTGATGAGATCCTTTGCTGCAGCGCGTTCTGATTTCGTTGCGTACGGTGCGCCAAAGAAGTGCTTTTCGATTTCTTCGCAAATGAAAGGTTTTGCGATTTTTTCTACTCCCATTTTCTTTTCGAAGCGCGCACGATCTTCGTCGGTTTTCATGGCAAAAATATCCGCCTTTTCTTTTCCGAGATCAGCACGTACTTTTTCGATAAGCTCAATGACTGGTCCAAGATGTTCTTGTCCAAAGAAAATTGCTTCAAGAACATCCTGTTCTGGAGCTTCGTCACATCCTGCTTCGAGCATGAGCACTTTTTCTGGGGTTCCTGCAACGTCAACATCAAAACGAGAAGCAAGACGTTCTTCGTAGCTTCCATTGAGAAGGAATGATCCATCAGGATTTTTGTTTACGCGTGCCACGGCAATCGGTCCATTCCAAGGAATGTCGGAAATATGGAGTGCACATGATGCTGCGATCAGTCCTGGAACGTCTGCATCATTTTTCCCGTCGAATGCAAGTGCGGTAACCATGACTTGTACATCGTTTTCCATGCGGTCATCGAAGAGCGGCCGGATTGCACGATCGATGAAGCGCGCAGTCAGCACTGCCTCGTCGGTTGGGCGACCCTCGCGTTTAATGAATCGAGAGCCTTTGATGCGTCCTGCGGCATAGAGTTTTTCTTCAAATTCCACCATGAGCGGGAAGAATCCCAAGCCCGGACGAGCATCTTTGGACATTACTGCGGTTGCGAGCACCACGGTGTCTCCGTAGCGAACGGTACAGCTTCCATTTGCTGCGCGAGCAAACTTCCCTATTTCGATGGTGAGCGGTTTTCCGCCCCAGGTAATGCTATATGTTTTTGTTTCCATAAATTAGGATTGTTTTGTTGATTCAGATGTGTTTTTCTTTGGACGACCTCGGCGCTTTTTTGCGGGAGTTTCGGAAGATTTTTTTTGCGAATTTTGAGATTTTATTACCGATTCTGCGTGAGTTATTTTTTGCGGCGGTTTTACTTCAGGTGGACGCATTGCCGCTCCTGCCGCAGGGGCTTGGGGAGGTTTTGGCGCAGTGTTTTTTTGTTGAAGAAATACCATCGCAGGTTTTTCTGGGAAGGTGAGTACCCGATTTTCTCCCTGCTCCGCAATGACGTCGCTGAAGGTGTCGGTTACTGATGCTACCCGATGTGTTTGTGGGCGATAGTGTGGATCCCGGATGAGATATTGCCCGAGGTTGTCAGAAAGGTTCGTATAGACATCTGCACAATCGACTAACTTACTTGAGGTTGATTCGCGGAAAGAGACCACGTGGAATACTCGACCTCTATTTTTAATGTACTCACCCAACGGAATATAGTCACCATCTCCCGAAACAAGGACAACAACGTCGACCATATCAAGCATGCGAATGATATCGACGGTAATACCTACGTCCCAATCACCCTTTTTTTGTCCCCCCTCGTATTCGAGGAGTTCTTTCATGTTTACTTCGATGCCCATTTTATGGAGTGCTTCGAAAAATGGAAGCTCGTCACCGGTTTTGGTAGAAATGGTATAGGCAATGGCGCGTACAAGCTGTTGGTTGCCAATGCTCGTTTTTACGATGTTTCCGAAATTTACTTTACTTCCGTACATGTTGCGTGCGCTGTAGTACATGTTTTGTACATCGATAAAAACGCCCACGCGTCGGTTTTGATGTGAAAATTGTTGCATAGTGATGTGAAAAAGGGAGTAAGGGGAGTAGAGGGAGTGAAGGGAGTGGTGAGGTGAAAGACTCCGGCGATAGGAGGAGTCTCGAGAATCCTTTTGGGTTTTCGAAAAAACTATTGAAGATGAAAAAGAATTTTTAAAAAAGATTTTGTATCAGTGTACTGCATTTTACAAAATATCATGGTTTGAAGATCCGTTCTGCCAAAGGCAGGCGGGTGCCCGACCTAGCGTCTTCCTCAGGACCGGCTCCTTGTCAGGCTATTTGCCTGACTTGTCGGTTAGGATGACGCGAATTTTTTTTGTGAAAAACCCCACTCGACATTGCGAGCGGGGTTTTTCACTTCTGGTTACTTTTTGAGTCCCAGAGCTTCAATGAGCTCAGCGTATGCCTTTGCGTCTTCGCGCTCCAAATATTTGAGGAGACGGCGGCGCTCAGCGACCTTCTTGAGAAGTCCACGGCGGGAGCTGAAATCTTTGCGGTGAGTTTTGAGGTGGCCGGTAAGCTCCTTTACCTCTTCCGTAAGAATTGCGATCTGCACCTGAGGAGATCCGGTGTCGGATTCATGGGTGCGGAACTTCTTGATGATCTTTGCTTTTTTGTCTTTGTTGAGCATAGATTTTTCTACAAATCGCATCATCTGAGTAGTGGGATGCTCAAACCCCAGACCAAGATGAAGGATATTTAAGGATTAACGGCTAAAGTTTATATTTTTTTGAGGGTTTTGTCAAAGAAATGATTGATTTTTTATTTTTCAGGCAAGGAATACCTTCTTTATCCGTTCGTGTAACTATTTTACGACTCGTGATAACATTGAGATATATGGCAAAGCGATTGGAGGCGCATATCAAGGAATTTCTTGAGTATTTGGAAATTGAGCGTGGGCGATCGGATAAAACCGTTCGTAATTATGGATTTTATTTGCATCGTTTTAGTGAATGGGCCAAGTCCCCTGCCCCGGCGGAAATTGATGCAGAGATGGTGCGACAGTTTCGTTTGCATTTGAATCGTGATGTTGCGGGACGTGATGAGCCTGCGCTTGCAAAGGCAACGCAGAATTATCACTTAATCGCGCTTCGTGCATTTTTGAAATATCTCGCAAAGCGTGACGTGAAGACTCTTGCCGCAGAAAAGATTGAACTTGCAAAACAAGGATCTCGTCATGTGGAGTTTTTAGAAAAAGAAGAGCTTCTGCGCATTCTTGCGGAGCCAGGAAAGGATCCGACGATTCTTGGGTATCGGGATCGCGCAATTCTCGAGTTACTTTTCTCGACTGGACTTCGCGTATCGGAACTTGCGGGACTCAAAATTGAACAAGTGAACTTGAAGAACGATGAATTTACCGTGCTTGGAAAAGGAAGAAAGCATCGCATTGTCTTTCTTTCTCCCGAGTCAAAAGATGCGATTAAAGTGTATTTAGGCAAGCGCGAAGATGTTTCTCCGTACATGTTTGTACGTCATGATAAGGCGCGGCGAGCGAAGGGAGTGGGAGAAGAGTCAAAGCCCCTTACCCCTCGTTCTATTCAGCGTTTGGTTGATCGGTATGCGCGTATGGCGGGCATTACGAAGTCGGTCACACCTCATACGCTTCGACATACATTTGCAACTGACCTTTTACGCAACGGAGCTGATATTCGTGCGGTGCAAACGATGCTTGGTCACGAATCTATTACTACGACGCAGGTCTACACGCACGTTACGGATAAAGAACTCAAGCGCATTCATCAATCGTTTCACAATGCAGATAAAAAGAAAAAGGACTAGATGTCCTTTTTCTGTTTGCTTGTTTTCCAGAGATGCTCGAATAACATGGTAAACATTGCGGCGAGCTCTTTGCTTTCGATGAGCATGCCGTGGAAGTCGATGTCATCACGATACGTCACTAGTGCAATTTTATTTCCGACGATTTCTAGGTTTGCGAAAAAGTCCCAGCCAGGATTAGGAAGGAGACGGATGTTTTTCTGCATGGCGCTTCCCTTCCCCTCCTGTATCCATGAGCGAGTAAGCTCGTCATCAATGAGTAATGACCGTGTATTTACCTTGTTGCGTTTGAGAATGGTGAACATTTCGTCTCGAAGAGACTGAGGGAACTGGGTGTATCGTCCTCCCCAGTTGGTGAGCTCGAGCCCTTTGGTTGGTCCACGGGCATCATCGTAGAGCGCGTGATAGATTTCAGAGACGCTTTCGAGACCTTCGTACATTTTTACGGTTGCACCACGGGGTTGCGTATGAAAGAGTCCCATGAGCATGGGAAGCGCTTGTGAAAGTTCGTTTTTTATCTGTTCTCGTTCCTGTTCTTGTTTTTCGAGGAGCTCTTTGAGTTTTTGAGGAGATGCGGCGCTGAAGTGGAGAATGTTTTGCTTTGTATAGCTGGAAACCAGTCCTTTTTTTCTTAATTCTCCCAAGACAAGATGCGTGGTTGTTCGATTTACTCGTGCGTGTTTTGCGACCTCCCCTACTTTGGCATTCCCGAGTTTTAAGAGGCTTTCGTATATTTCTGCAGAATATTTAGGGAAATTTAATGCTGAAATAAGATTGGTAATGACGGAGGATTCTTCAGGCATATCGTGTTGTTATAGATATATAACAAATAATTTATCTAAAATTAGCCTAATTACTATAGTATGTAAAGTATTCTGTTATATTATTTTCCTTTTTTCGGAATAGTAGGCAGTCCAGAATGAACCCTCATTTTGGAAAGAGGAGATGATCATGAAGTACGCTCTCATTAATCCTGAAGGTGTCTTTACTGATCGTTCTGACGCTTCGCGGGTCTATCGGATGTGGCCGCATCTTGGGCTTCTTTCGGTTGGAACTGCCGTCGAGCAGACGGGTATTGAGGTGGTGCTCTGGGATGAGCTTGTGCAGGGACCCGCAGATCTTGAATCTCTTGTGGAACCGGGCGACATTGTGGGACTTTCGCTCGTGGTTTCGGGGATTGAGCGTGGAGCGCTTCTTGCTCGTGAAGCGAAGAGGCTTGGTGCGAGTGCGGTGATTGCGGGGAATGACTCTGCGATTTTCCGTACGCGGCAGCTTCTTGCGCCTGATTCGCCGTTTGACGCGGTGAGTACGAGTAACGATCTCACGTGCGTACGGGATTACTGTGAGCGGGTTGCCCACGGCGCTCCGGTGCACGACATTCCGGGCATTGCTACACGAGCATCAATTCCGGCGAGTAATCGCACGAACTGGAGCGAGGTGCTTCGTGCGGAGGCTCATGAGCGGAGGCGACATCCTTCGAAGAATTCTGACGTGTTCATCGTTCCACGATTCGGGCTCTACAGTGACGAGTACTGGCGAGCGGTGCATGAAAATCATCGCTATGTCCTTGGGCATAAATACCAGGAGCCTGAGCAGGTGAGGAATGCGCTTGCGCTCTTTGCACAGGGATGCACCAGGACAGGAGCTGTGGAAGCATGTTCGTACTGCACAATCGCGGACGTGGCGGATCTGCTGATGCCGGAAAAGCGGTATCTCGCGGACCTTCTGCAGGCGCTGTCGGACTTCGGTATTACGCATGTTTTCAACACCACCGATTCGGCGCTTGAGATGAAAAATGTCGCACGAGCTCTTCGCGAGCTGGGTGCACGCTTCGCTCATGGACTCACCATCTACGGTCGTGCGTGGGGCATGGCCAACCGGCCGGACTGCATTGCGGTATGGCAGGAGATCGCCGGAGAGCGACTGGTGATCAACTCAGGATTCGATTCAGGTGACGAAAACCTTTTACAAACGGGGGTGATCAAAGCTTCGCTGCGGGGAGATCGGCTCAATGAGAATCGACTCGCGGTGAAGCATCTCAAAGAAAGTGGTGCACATCTTCACGTGAGTTTCATCTTCGGAAGTCCTGGAGAAACACGAGAGAGCTGTGAGCGAACGCTCGAGTTCTTTCGCTGGATGCGGGGGGAGCTTGGAAGTCAGTTGCAGGTATGCGAAAGCGATATCTACTGGCTTAACCATGGTGCTCCTGCGTCACGCGTGTTCCATTCCTATGAGTATGCTCGTTCGCTTGCCGCGTTGGCGGGCAAAGACATCTCTCGTGCGGAATGGGAGCAGTGCTTCTTCCGGCATAAAGATACGTTAACGGTTCCTGATGAAGCAGAAGCGGCGTGGTATCGGTTCTTCACCTGTATCGATCTGGACTATGCGCGTGCATGCGTGCAGCAGGTTGCGGATGAAATGCGGGAGCATGAAGGAGCGATCGCGAGTCGCCGGTATGCGTTTCAGGGGTAAATCCGTTACAAGAGTGAGCTGTCGATCGGACGGGCTCACTCTTTGCGCGTCAAAAAGAAAAAGGGCACTTAGCCCTTTTTCATTTTTTCAATATCGTTTAAGAGTTTTTGTAAATTTGCTGCCATTGCATCGAGGGTTTGCTGATGTTCACGTTCGCGCTCTTCCTCTTCCGCTTCATCTTCTTTGATTTCGTCTACGTCTTCCTCGATCGCATCAATGTCTTCCTGAATTTCTCCCACGTCCTCTTGAATCTCTCCGACGTCTTCCTGAATTTCATCCACGTCTTTTTGAATCTCGTCGACATCTTGTTCGACTTCTTTAATTACTTGCGACTGTTGGTTTACGCTCATTTGAATGAAGATGGCGAGATAAATTGCTTCTAAAGACACCCCTGTCGTGAGCACGAGAAGCACGGTATCCCAGGAAAGAAGTTCGAGAATTCCTACGAGAAGAATTGCTCCGAAGAGAAAGGTGTGCACGATAAGTGAGGAAAGAGATCCTACCCAGGTCGTAATTTTTTCGATGAAGTTTGTCTGTTGCTCGTGCATAGCCCCCCTATTGTACTCCTTCTTTTTCCCCACTACACTGTATGCCATGCCTCGGTAGCTCAGTTGGATAGAGCAGGAGACTTCTAAGCTCAAGGTCGGGGGTTCGATTCCCTCCCGAGGCACCAGTGTAAAGGCAAGGACAGGTTACTTTTGAAAACCCTCCATGTTTTGGATGGGTATTTTATATTGTAGAATTTGGTCTTTATCAAATAAAAAATCCTCGTCGTATTATTGAGAGGATTTTTTATGGGGCGACTAACGAGGATCGAACTCGTGTAGCCGGGACCACAACCCGGTGCTCTACCATTGAGCTATAGCCGCCATGTCGACAAAATATACCCAAGTTTGTTTATTGCGGTGTTATCGGTACTGGGCTCGGCCTCCCCGTACGTTGTAGTACGTATCGGCCTGCGCCGTACCGTCGCCTAGCACTAAACAAACTTAGTATATTTTGTGTTTCTTTTACAGAACGTTAAATTTGCGGGAGAAGAATAGCATGGATTTTTATAAAAAAGCAAGATAGGGGGAGGGGGTTATGTTTGCTTCTGATCCCCTTTCCTCAATCCCCTCATTCCCTTTTCTCCCCCTTCTCCCCTTGCTATGATGCCCCTATTCTATGGAAGCTCAAAAAACCTTTATTGTTCTTGATGGAAATGCCCTTTTGCATCGCGCATGGCATGCTATTCCGCCTCTTACCACGCGTGATGGAAGAGTGGTGAATGCGGCCTATGGCTTTACGAACGTTGTCGAGAAGATGCTGAACGTCTACAAGCCTGATTACATGGCAGTTGCGTGGGATTTGCCTGGCGCGACCTTTCGGCATGAGGCGTATGAAGCGTATAAGGCTCAACGTGAAAAGAAAGCGGATGAGCTCTATGAACAGATTCCGATCATTCAAGAAATTCTTGCAGCCTACGGGATTCCTTCCTTGAGTGCTCCAGGATATGAGGCTGATGATGTTATTGGCACTCTTGCAAAGATGAACGATGAGGAAGGAGGGATTGATACGCTTATTGTGACGGGAGATCGTGATGCGTTGCAGCTCGTGAATGAAACGACGAAGGTATTGTTTTTTGTAAAAGGACTTTCTGAAGTGAAATTGTTTGATGCGGCTGCGGTTGAAGAAAAGTACGGCGTTACTCCGCTTGAGCTTATTGAAGTGAAGGCGCTTATGGGTGACTCTTCTGATAATTTGCCGGGTGTTCCGGGCATTGGGGAGAAGAGTGCGGTAGAGCTTGTTAAGCAGTTTGGGGGTGTTGCGGGTATTTTACAGGCGCTCAAGAAGGGTGAGATGCCCGATAAATACGCAAAGAAATTTGTTGGTCATGAAAATACGGCTGAACAGATGCGCATGCTTGTAGAAATTGCTCGGACGATTCCTCTTCCTGAGTTTCAACGTCAAGCATGTGCAATGCGTGGGCCGGATGAAACGCGCTTGCGCGCGCTTTTTACTGATCTCGAGTTTTCTTCTTTGCTTAAAAAATACGGTGGTGCTTCTTCCTCCTCCTCTGTTCCTCTTGCTGCAACAAAAGAGAAAAAGCGTACGAAGAAGAAGGATTCTCCTCCTGGGGGAACGCATGTTGCTACACCTGGCGGTGTCATTGGAGAGTGGATTGGTGTGCTTGTGACTACCAAGCAGCCAGACATGTTTGGCGCTTCTGTGGCGTCTGTGGTTCTTTCTGATGGCAAGCGTTTGTGGAAAGCGGAACATCCCGACAAGGCTGTCTTAGAAGAGGTTGCACGGGCGCTTTTTAGCGCAAAATGGATTGTGACCCATGGCGCAAAGAATATTTTGCATGCGTTTGCTGATATGGGAGTCACGCTTTCCGGAGCATTTTCTTCTCGTCAACTTTATGACGCGGAGGTTATTGCCTACATGTTTAATTCGAGCGCCCGAGAGTTTCCTTTGGAGAGTGTGGTGCATGACGTGCTTGAGAAAGATGTGAAAGGTGAAGAAGAGCTTGCGCTTGTTTTGCCTGAACTTGCTGAGGGGCTTCGTAAGAGATTGGAGGAAGTAGGCATGGAAAAGCTTTACCGGGAGGTAGAAATGCCGCTTATTTCCGTATTGTTTTCCATGGAGCATGAAGGTATTTGTGTCGATAAGAAGATGCTCTCTGGTCTCGCCAAGACGTTTGGTGAAAAAGTACAGTTACTTACAAAAGAAATTTGTTCTCTTGCAGGAGAAGATTTTAATGTGAACTCCCCTTCCCAATTGGCGACGATTCTTTTTGAGAAACTACAATTGCCGACGAAGGGTATTAAGAAAACGAAATCGGGATATTCTACTGCGGCACCGGAACTTGAGAAGCTATGGGACGCCCATAAGATCGTTCCGCTCATTGAAGAGTATCGAGAGGTTGCCAAGCTTAAATCCACGTATGCAGATACGCTTCCTGAACTTGTCGGTCCTGATGGACGTATTCATTCACGGTTCAACCAGACGGTTGCGGCAACGGGGAGATTGTCTTCATCAAACCCGAATTTGCAGAACATTCCTATTCGTACTGATTTGGGAAAGAAGATCCGTTATGCGTTTGTTGCAAAAGAGGATCACGTTCTTCTCTCCGCTGACTATTCGCAGATTGAGCTTCGTTTAGCTGCGGAACTTGCGCATGACGACTCATTTGTTCGTGCTTTTAAGGATGGAGCTGATATTCATCGAAGAACTGCTGCGGAAGTATGGAATATTTCTGAAGAGGAGGTGACAAAGGAGCAGCGTGCCGCAGCAAAGGCGATTAACTTTAGTATTTTGTATGGTGTAGGCCCTCGTGCGCTTGCACGATCTACGGGCATGCATTTTGAAGAAGCGCGAGAATTCATTGCACGATATTTCGCGGTGCATCCAGGGATCCAAGCGTATATCGATGCCATGAAGTTACAGGCGCGGTCGCAGGGGTATGTACAAACGCTCTTTGGACGCCGACGTTATCTTCCTGATATTACTTCCGGCGTTCCTCAGCTTGTTGCTGCGGCTGAGCGCATGGCTATGAATATGCCTATTCAAGGGACGCAGGCGGATATTATTAAAATGGCCATGATTACGCTTTCCTCTTCCCTGGAGAAGTCTGATCTTCGAGCAAAGCTTTTGCTTCAGGTGCATGACGAACTCATTTTTGAGGTGCATGAAGAAGACGTGCAAGAAGTGGAGAAGCTCGTTCGAGAGAAAATGGTAAGCGTAGCGACTTTTAAGGTGCCTTTGGTGGTAGATGTGGCGACGGGAAAATCATGGGGAGATATTGTGTAGAAAAAAAGCTCCGAAGAAATTCGGAGCTTTTTCGTCTTCTTTCGTTCACGTCTGGATTCCCGATATTCCTCCTCTGGGAGAAGTTTGATACCCTGAGAGCGTATGTTTTTGGCTGTTTATGGAGAGGATGCATTGCGCGTTCGTGAACTTTCGGATGATCTTTTGGAGAAGTTTGTTGCAAAATATGATCCTTCACGTTTGAATGTTGAGATTTTTGATTTTTCTACAACTTCTCAGGAAACACTGGTTCCTGCGCTTCAGGCAGCGCCTTTTCTTTCGGAAAAGCGATTTCTTTTTCTCAAAAATGTTGCGGATACCCTTAAGAAAGCTGATGCGTCTTTTTGGCTGGAGCTCTTTGAAGCTCTCGATCCTCATACGTCTTTGTGTTTTGTCGATGTACTTGATGAGAAGGCTTGGAAGAAGAGTTATTTGGGAGTATGGCTTGCGAAAAAGTCCTCTGAAGAAGTGAAGTACTTTTCTATTACTCCTTTTTCTCGGTCTGAAGCTGTTTCTTGGATTCGTGCACGTGCTCAGCGATTTACCGTGTCTCTTTCGGAATCTGCTGCGACGTTTCTTTTTGCTCGCGTGGGCGGAGAAAGTCAGGAGCTTGCCGTGGAGATCCATAAACTCGCTTCTTATGCTGGAGATCAGCCAATTACGGAAGAAATGATTGAGAAACTTGTTCCTTTGCGTACTTCGTCTGATTTTTTTGGATTTCTTGATCTTCTTCCTACTGCAGAGCCGGATCGCTTGTTACGCGCCTTGGCTCAAGAGACGCAGGCGGGTACGGATGCGTTTGGTCTCTTTGGTGGTCTTTTACGGCAGCTCCGTATTTTAGCGGGGGTTTCGTTGCTTCTTGAGCAGGGCATTGCTTCCCAGAAGGAGGTTGCTGATACCCTCGGAGTACACCCTTTTGTTGCACAAAAAGCACTTCAGGGGGCACGGGCATTTTCTCCCCTTGCCCTTCGAGAGGCTTTGGAAAAGGCGACTTTTTGGGATAAACAGACGAAATTAGGGGTTTCTGCAGAAGTACTTGTTGCTCGTCTTCTTGAGGAACTTCTTTTTGCTCGTGTGAAGCCGCTTCCTTGACGGGGTAATTGAATTTGGCTATCCTTTCAGCACTTTTCTATGCCAAACTTGAAGAACGCCAAAAAGGCACTTCGCCAGAGCGTTGTACGTGCAGAGCGTAATACCGCCATTCGCGAGCACATTGACTATGTGCGTCGTAGTTTCCGCAAGCTTCTTGAAGCAAAGAAGTTTGATGAAGCACATAAGCTGATGAGTGAGCTTACCCAGTCTCTTGATAAGGCAGTTACGAAGAAGGTGATGAAACTCAACACCGTATCTCGCATCAAGAGCCGTGCCATGAGCAAGCTCAATACGCTTTCGAAGTAAATAAAAATCCCCCGCTTTTGCGAGGGTTTTTTATTTACTCGAGAACTTCTGGCTTTGTCACCTTTTGCATTTCTATGAGATCCCCTACTTCTCCCGCGGTTATTTTTACAATGTCCTTAGAGAGCTTTCTTAGTTCCTCCGAAGATTGATTAAACTGATTTACCGTTGTGCTTAGATTCTTCCCCATCCGATCATGAAAGTCTGCAAATGCGGTAAAGTGACGATGAAGTTCTTTTACTCGTTTTTTGATTTCTTCTGCGTTTTTTTCTATTTTCATGGCATTTAATGCTTGGAGAATGGTTTGTAAGTATGCCAGGAAATTTGTTGGAGATACGATAATAACTCGATACTTCCCCGCTGCTCGTTGGAGGATATTTTCGCTTTCCTCTCCTCCTAAAGAGCCAATTTTGTTTGTCAGGAGATCATAATAAAGCGCTTCGTGGGGAATGAACATGAATGCAAAATCAGTAGTACCTTGGTTGGGTTGAATGTATTTTGCAGTTTCCTGTATTCGTCCCTTGAGGTCGCTAATAAAAAGCTTTTCGAATTTGCTGCGTTCATCATCCGTACCTGCTTCTACACATCGGTTATAGTTTTCTAAGGTGAATTTGGAGTCAATTGGGATTATTTTTTCGTTTACAAAGACCACGGCGTCAGCAATAGTTGTATCGGGGAATGCATACTGCATTTTGAAAGACTCCGGGGGGAGCGTATTTCCAAGGAGGGATTCGAGGTAAAATTCTCCTAAAATGCCTCTTTGTTTTGGGTTTTTTAGGATATCCTGCATTTTTTGTAGCTGCGAGGAGAAGTCCAGTACTTGTTTGTTTGTGCTATCGAGTGTGGTAAGGCGTTGGGTGACATCTTCGATAAGTTTGCTTGTTTGAGAAAATTGCGTCTGCATCGATCGATGCGATTCCGATAGCCCTCTTCCTACTTGTTCGTTCATTTGATGAAGAGATTGCGCGATTTCTTTTCGTGCTTCTGTTTGCAGTTGGTAGAGTTCTTGTCGTTGTTCTCCTGAAAGGCGCTTTAAATCGCTCATTTCTTGTTTTAATAGATCCAGTGCGCCTTTGAGTTCATGTGATTGCCCCGTTTCTTTTCGGCTTATGAAGAAGAGTAGTATTCCTATGAGTGAAATTACCACGACTACTAATGCGATAATGAGAGGATCCATAAGGTGAGTTGACCGTGATAGTTACGTTATTTATACTTTATCCGTCTTCATTTGGAAGGGCGTTGTAGGCAGTATAGCATTCTACGCGAACAATTACCGAACATTGTGTATAGTGTATACAAATGTTTCACGTGAAACATTTGTATAGATTCATGTGAAACATTCTGTCCCCATAGTTCAATTGGATAGAACGTGGGCGTCCTAAGCCTGTAATCCTGGTTCAAATCCGGGTGGGGACACCATTGCTTCATGTGAAACGCCTTTCGGGCCTTTGGCTCGGTTGGCATCGTGTTGTATTCGCTTGGGGTGGGTTCACGGTTCTCGTCTGTTTGACTCCACTCTGATTCAGATCACCTCCCGATATATGCGGAGGTGTTTTTAGTATTTGTGGATAATTTTCTCCCTTAAAAAGGCTCATGTTTCATACGGAACATATGAGTGTTTTGTTTTGCAAATTGTGTATAACTTTTGGATTGTTTTTTTGCATTTTCTTTAGCTTCTTCATTTTTCTGCTAATATTAGGTAATTTTTACTTTCTTTTAAAAGTTTCACGTGAAACATATATGTGGATAAGATGTGAATATCTTTGTGCATAATTTGTGTAGAAACAATATGTCAAGATTTGCTTTGACAAACTTATCCTCAGCGTATCCACATCGTGTTTTTTGCGATATATACTGTTGAGACATGATCTCTGACTTTGCTGAGAGTTTTTTTTCCTTATGTAAAAAGAGCCTTTTGCTCGTTTTTATTGTTTCTTTCTTTTTTTCTGGACATACGGCTTTTGCAGAAATGTCCTCAACAAATTACTTATTGCAGTGGGATGCGGTATCTGTAGGCGGCCTGGATTCTCAATCATCCTCCGGCTATCAACTGCGTTCCACCTTTGACATGGGCGTTTCTTCGGATGTTTTAGGTTCCTCCTCGTACCGTCTCGACGGAGGTTATCGGGGTGGTATTTTTGATCCCGTTTCCTCATTTAGGCTTTATGTCCAAGATCGCGCATCACAGGTAGCGGCAATGGCTTATTCGAGTGCCTCGGTGACGGTTACGAGTGCGTCAGGCTTTTCTGCGGGGGATCGTATTCTTGTGGTGCAGGATGAAGGACCTTCCCAGGTTGCCGTCATGGGGAAAATTACTTCCATTGCGGGTACTACGCTTTCCGTCGATGCTTTTTCAGGAGGATCCCCTTTTATTGATGGTTCCGGAGGTGATTACGTGTATCGCATGACTTCCCATGGAACATCACTTCCTTTGGGAACCCCTGCATCTTCCGCGGTTATTACCGGAATTATTGGATGGGAAGCTACGGCTGATGTCCGAACGGGATATTCGGTTTACCTCATGGAAGATGGGAATCTTCGCACGGTCGGTGGTGATGAAATTCCTGATGTAGCAGATGGCATTGTGAGTGTGGGTTCTTCAGAGTATGGAGCGCGTTCTTCTGACGCTACACTTGCGAGTTCTTCTTTTGATACACAAGATACGGCAATTACTTCCTCTCCTCAGCTTGTTGCGTCACAGACCTCCCTTTCTTTTTTCCAGCGTGATTTTATTACCCTAAAACTTGGTGTCAGTTCTTCACAAGCAAGCGGCAGCTATTCGCAGGATCTCTCCCTTGTTTTCTCGGGAAATTACTAGGTATGTTCATACGGCGATCGAAAGAAAAACTCCTCTTCTTCTGTCTTTTTTTTCTTTTTGCGTTCCCTTTTTGCGGGAAGGCATTTGAAGTGCGTCCTGCCGTGGTGGATATTGTTTTTCCCCCTGATTCTCCTGAAGTTACCCAAACGATTTCAGTAAAAAATATTGATGATGCAGATAAGCTTTATGAAGCTTCGATGCGTCGCGTTACTTTTGCTCCTGATGGAAGTATTGCTGCTTTGCAGGAAGTGAATGGGCAGGATGAGGTCTCTCTTTCCCCTTCTTTTTTCCCCCTTTCTTCGCAGGCGGAGGGAGCGTTTACCGTTACCTTTTCTTCGCCAGGACGCATTTCTCATGATCGCGTCTTTGGCCTTCTCATTACCGAGAAGGATGTTTTAGGTCAAGAAATTTCCGGAGCGTTTGTAGTACTTCTTTTTCCTGAGCCCTCTCCCGACGCTGTTCGACATTTTCGTATAGATGCTTTCAGTGTTCTTCCCAAGGAAGATGGACTGGAGGGGATTGTGCAGCTTTCAAATCTAGGAGAGACGCTTGTGAAGCCTGCTTTGGTGCTTGTTGTCACCGATAAAACAGGAAAGGAGATTGATCGCTTTGTTTTTGCGGAGCATGAGGGGAGATTGCCGGTAGGTACTTCGCGGGTTATCACTGATACGCTTTTGCTCCGGGACTTCGGATGGTGGCATCCTGGAGGTGATCTTACTTTTCGTTTACTTGCTACATCTGGAGCGGGTGATGAAGTTCAGCAGGCTGTTGTACGTCTTTCTTCTCAAGTTGGCATGGGCTATTGGATTTTAGGAGCCCTTCTTTTCCTTTTGTTTGGGGGAGGAGTCGTTTTTTTGAGAAAGAAACAGGGTATACTAAGCGCGTGAAACACTTCCGCATTCCTGCATTTGCATGCCTTCTTTTGTCGCTCATTTTCATGCCGATGCATTTTGTGTTTGCGATTGAGTTTTCTTCCGTATATGCGCTTCCTACTACGGCGCTCATGAGTGCTTCCGCGAACTATAAGTTTTTTCTTACGGTTGATGGATCGAGTTCTTGGGTTGGGGGAGAGTCGATGACGATCACTTTTCCTGCTGGATTTCAACTTTCTTCTTTTACGGAAGATGACGTAGATATTGCTGATGATGGGATTGATTTCACCACTGCTCCTACGTGTGGAGGGAGTGAACAAGTGGGTATTTCCGTTTCAGGAAGTACGGTTACTTTTGAGATGTGCGCAGGCGATGGGGGCAGCGTTGCCAGTGGGTCGGTTATTGAGATTGAGTTAGGTCTTAATGCATCTTCTTCCGGAACGGGGACTCGTCAGATCACGAATCCTCCCAATGTCGGGAGTTATTTTATTTCTTTTACGGGAACATTTGGAAATGGGGGTTCGGTGATCGTGCCCATTGTGCAAAGCTCAGGATCGGGTATTTCGGTAACCGTACCTTCTTCGTCTGCAGGAAGCTCTGAGAGCGGGGGTTCTTCGGGAGGAAGTGCGCCTTCTCGAGATGATGATGACGATGATGAGGACGGGGGTGAAGATACTGATGAAGATGTGATCCCTGATCCTCTTCCTCCTGAAGAAGGTGATGAGGGGGGTGAGGATACTCCTTCGGGGGAAGATATTTCCTCGGGAGATGCAGGAAGCGGAGAAGCGAGTGAAGGCACCGCGGGTGGGGGATCTCCGGGAGGGGCATTGAGTGATGAGGATTCTTCTGGTGGCGAAGAAGGGGTGCCGCTTTCATATGAAGTCGGGGTATCTGTTGATGTTCTGGCGCTTCCGGTTGTGGAAAATACGGTCGAGGTGCTGCCCTACACGACCGCTATTTTGGAGATTCTCGTAGAAGACGGGAGTACTGATGCGGTTTTTCTTGAAATTGGAGTTGATCGCCATGCGCTCCTGGAGGTGCGAGAAGGGGTATGGCGGGGAAATGTTGCCGTTGGACTTGCAAATCAAATAGGGACCATCATTTTTGAACAGGGAGGAGTGGTTGTTGCTACTTCCCCGTTGCGTTTTGATGTTCTTACTTCGGGTATGGTGTATGAAGTGGTGGAGGGTCGTTCGGTTGGGGTTTCGGACGCTCTTGTTACGGTTCTTCTTGCGGATGGTTCAGTATGGAATGAAGGACGTTTTGGTCAGCCTTCTTCTCGTTTAACTAATAGCGAAGGAGCAGGTTTTTCTTGGTACGCTCCGAATGGACCCTATATAGTTCGTGTAGAAAAGGAGGGATATGCCCCTGTAGAAACACGTGTTACGGTTACGAGAAATATTCTTGCGCCTACATTGTTTATTACTCGCAGTGGAGAAATTATTGAGATTCCTGGTGATATCTCTGAGGGCGGAGAATCTCCCGTGGGTGATGAGGGAATTGCGCCATCCTCTCAAGATTCCTCGGGTCAACTCACGTTCTTTGAAGAAATGAGAGATCTTTTTGTGGAGATTACTCCTCAGGAGGTCGTAGTTGCCGCTGCGCCGATTGTAGCTACTGCCGCTCTTGTTGCTACGGCTGCTGTAGGTGGGGGGCAGATTTGGCTCCTTCTTTACTCTTTCTTTTCACAGCCTCTTCTCTTTTTTGCTCGTAAGAAGCGTCAAAAGATGGGTGTCGTGTATAACGCAGTAACGAAAGTCCCTCTTGATTTAGTGACTGTGCGCGCGTATGACGTTTCAACTCAGCGTTTAGTTAAAACTGTAGTTACAAATCAACGCGGTGAATTTTTTCTTCGTTTAACAAAGGCGGGAAGGTATCGTCTACAGGCTATTAAGTCAGGATTTGTTTTTCCTAGTACCTATCTTGAGGGCGTGCGTGAAGATGGGGGGTATGTTGATGTTTACTCTGGTCAGGAAATTGAGATTCAGGAGAGCGCAGAGCCGCTTGCGGTTTCTCTTCCTCTTGACCCTCAAGGATCCGTTACTCCTGCGAAAGTATTGCGCTGGGAGCGAACAAGGCGTCGTATTGCGCTTGCGCTTTCTCCTTTGAGCGTTTTCGTTTCACTTGTGGCCGTCTTTTTGATGCCGGGAGTTCTTTCGTTTGTTCTGTTGGGTGTGCAGGTTATTCTGTATGTCATTACGTGGAGAGTGACGCATAAAAAGAAGGCGGAGAGTTGGGGGATTGTTTACGATGAGCGAACGCGTCATCCTGTGGGCAACGTGGTCATTCGGCTGTTTGAACCGAAGTATAATAAGCTTGTTGAATCCGTTCTCTCCGATTCTCGTGGGCGTTATGTTTTTGCTCTCGGTCCAAACGAGTATTACGTCACTTTTGAGAAAGGGGGATATATGGATGCAACGGTTAAGCCCATAGATTATCGGGCTCGAAAGGAAGTAAGCCTGTTTGGTATTCACCTCCCTCTTCGTCGCCGCGATGAGCAATCGCATGGCTAAATTGTTTGTACAAAAAAGCTTTTTTTGGAGGATGACATCCGCCATGCTTTTATTTGTTCATCTTTTTGTAGGTCTTTCTCGTGCATCTGTTGCTTCTGCTGCGGCGCCTTCTAATATTATTTCTTATCAAGGTCGTTTATTGAATAGTAACCGCGTTCCTGTTTCTGATGCATCTGCGAGTATTCTTTTTGAGCTCTACACTGCGGCTTCGGGGGGAAGTTGCGTTTGGTCGAATTCTTCTGCGACATGCGCGACGGCTATTGCTCGCACGGTTACTTTGACGGACGGATTGTTTAGTGAGCATTTAGGGGATACTGCAGCTCCTACGCCTTACGCAGCGATAGGCGATAGTGTTTTTGGTGATAACAGTGCGCTTTATCTTCAGGTTACGATTAATGGAGAGACGTTGACGCCGCGAAAGCGAATTGTTTCAGCACCCTATGCGATCAATAGTCAGCTTTTAGATGGCTTGAATTCGGATAGCGACGGCTCGACAAGTGCGGCGATCGTTGCGTTGAATTCTTCTGGAAACATGGTTATTGCGGGAAATCCCGGAAGTACCATTTCAAGCGCTTCGCTTTATATTAATCCTGCATCTGGAGATGTGGCGGCGAATGATTTTCTTTTTGCCGTTGCAAGTGGTGGTACTCCCGCTTTTGGCGTTGATGCTGAAGGCGATGTGACCATGGGAAACTTGCAAATTGGTTCTGTGATTACGGCTGCAGGTGGCGGAGCGGATCTTTTTGATAGTTCAGTAACAACAAATATTGATATTGGTGGCGTTAGCGCAGATGCTGCAAACGTTATTACTATTGCCGCGAATGCGCTTTCTGCAGATACCATTACGATCGGAAACAGTCATGCTTCTACTACACTCGCTTTGGCGGCAGGAAATTGGTCGATTTCGAGTGGGGGCGTTGGGGCGTTCACTAACGTGAATTGTACTGATTGTATTGATTGGAATGATTTTGCTGATACTGCGACTCTTGATGCATCGACCACAATCACGCTCGGGAACGTTGCTAATCCCAATTTCATTATTCTTAACCAAGGATCCGGGGGCATTATCACGAATCTTGCGGGAACGGGGGATGTTTCATTTCAAGATAATGGCGTTGATTTTCTTACACTTTCTGATTCCGGAGGATTTTCATTTGTTTCGGATAACGTAGACAGCCCTCCGTTTCAGGTGATTAGCCAGGGGACGGGAAATATTGCTTTTGATCTTGCGGGAAGTGGAGGGTCGTTTCGTGTGATTGATAACGGAGTAGCTGCGATGGTGGTTGATAATAACGGTTCGTATAGTTTTGATTTGGATAACGTTGATAATCCAACGTATACCATTACGAATGCAGGTTCGAGTAATGTCATTACTAATCTCAGCGGTACAGGAGATTTTGTTATTCAGGATGCGGGCACGACTTTTGCGAGTTTTAGTGATTCGAAAGTGATTACCTTTACTGATGCATATACCCTTGGCGGTTCATCTCGCCTGGGACAGACGGTGCTCAATAGTTCGGTTACGGGTACGTGGAGCGGGGGATTGAGTACGCAGGATGTGACGGTTTTCCAGATGCATGCGGATTATCAGGGTAATGAAGCGATTGGTACTGACGGGCGTTACTCTGGGCTTAGCGTCAATGCCCAGGTTTCGGGTACCGGAGATCTTAACTCGCTGTATGGCATTTTTGGGGGCACTACAAATACTTCAACCGATCCAAGCGCTATTGAATCTTCGATGTATGGTGTGTATGGTCGATCATTGAATCTTCAAGCGGTCACTGTTCCTAATGCATATGGTCTCTATGGACATGTTGAGGCAAGCGCGGGAACGATTACAAATGCGTATGGTGTGCGTGGACATATTGCGAACGGAGCTGGCGCACTTACGAATGCTTATGGTGGTTATTTTGAAAACTTGAATGATGGCACAACGCGTTTTGGTGTATATGGTGGCGCATCCGGTGGTACGAATAATTTTGCGGGATATTTTTCTACATCGGGAGCTTCGGGTTCCTATGGTCTTTATGTCCTGCAAAATGAAGTAGCGGATGCGACCACTACGCCTACTGGTCAGGCGCTTGTTATTGATGTGAATGAGGCAGCAAATACTGATGATGTTATCCTGATCCGTTCCGATGCAGATAATAGCAGTGGAGTACGTGATACCGAGTTTCGTTTTGAAAATAATGGAGATGCATTTGCTGACGGTGCATGGACAGGTGGTGGTGCTGACTATGCAGAATTTTTTCCAACAACTGATAGAACTCTTGGTGATTACGAGATAGTTTGTTGGAATCCTCTTCAGGAAAGAGGTGTAAAGCGGTGTGAAGCAGGTGAAACGCGGGTGGTAGGAGTTATTTCAACTGACCCGGGTTTTATTGGTAATGCCTATGCAGGCGCTGAAAGTAACTTGGAGAATGATCCCAATTACGCTCTTGTGGGTTTAGTGGGGCAGATTGAAACATTTGTGACTGCGGAGTCGGGAGCGATTCGTGTAGGTGATGCATTGACGACGTCGATTTCACGTGCGGGATATGCTGCCAAGGCTTCAGGTGGTACGTACATTATTGGTCGTGCACTTGAGGCGCTTTCGAGTGGGACGGGAACGATTAGAGTTCTTGTGCAGCCTATGTGGTATGGCGGCGAGATGCTTACGATGGATGGTGAGGCTGCCATGCTTTCCGGCGATCTTGCTCTTGTAGGAAATCGTGCGACATCCTCACAGCAGGCGGTAGATTCCGCTGGTCTTTCTTTTGTTGGTTCTCAATGGAATGGATCTTCTGCGGAGGAAGTTTCTCTTTCACTTCGTCATGCTCTTTCGATGGACGGTGTGTCACGTCTTGCGCTGCAGAATGATGGTGGTATGGATGTCATGACTTTTGGCAGCACGGGTGATCTGGCGATTGCGGGAAATTTCTATCCTTCTGATCGGGGGACGTTGCAATATGGAGCGTACGTGTATTACGACAGCACCGGTACAGGATACATGCGTACGAATGCTTCTGGATGGATGTCGAATGGGGGTGGGTATGCTGAAAGCTTCTCATCTCCTGATACGCTCATGGGCGGTGAGGTTGTAGAATTTTCTTCAGCATCTCGTGTTGTGCGATCTTCTGGTGAGGCGTATAGCGATCGCGTGGTAGGTGTTGTTTCTTCGGGAGCTGGTTTTGTTGCTGGTGAACATTCGAGTGCATATTCAGTGATTGTTTCAGGTCGGGCGTCTGTGCGGGTGAGTGACGAAAATGGCGCTATTGTGGCGGGAGATGCGTTGGCTGCATCGGGTACTCCTGGATATGTTATGAAGGCAACGGATTCAGGATATGTTGTCGGATACGCGCTTGAATCGTGGTCGTCTGGTCAGGGAGCTCTTTCCATGTTCGTTCGTCCGCAGTATCTTCAAGGTACTTCTGTGCATGCTGATTCTTCTTCGCTTGCTCTTGGATCACAAGATGTTGAAACCCTTAACGTTCTCGGTGCTTTAAGTATGAACGGGGGAAATATTATTAGTGTCGGTACGTTGTCTGGTCTTGGCACGTGGGAGATTCGGGAGAATGGAGATATTGTGACGCAGGGGCAGCTGACGCAGGTTGTGCAGTCGCTGCAGAATACACGTGTTTCTACTTTTGCGACCACATCCACTGAGACCATTGTTCAGCTTTCCGGAACATCGGTTCTTCGCGGGGGTATGAGCCGGATTTCGTTTGAGGAGATTTCTCCGGAGTTTAATGACATTATTTCTCCCGAAAGTCCTTATCGCGTCCTTGTTACCCCTAACGATATTACTGGTCAGCTTTATGTTACGGATCGCACGAATGATGGATTTGTTATCCGTGATGCTCAATCAAGCGAGGGAGTTTCGGTTGATTGGTTGGTTTTAGCGTATCGACATGATTTTGTTCCTGAGACTGGAATAGATCTTGCTTCACCGGAATTTTCGGAAGACATTGGGTCACTTTTGCCGGCTGAAGAAGATGTGCATGAAGAGGTCGGAGGAGAAGAGCAGGGAGTTGTATCTGAGGATGCCTCTCTTTCCGATGAGGGTGCCATGCCGGAAGAGGGGCGCCTTGAGATTAACGAAGCGAATGTCGATGCGGACTTGGAAGGGGTTTCCGGAGAAGAAGAGATGGTAAGCGGTGAAGGTGAAGCGGTTCTTCAAGAGGTTTCCCCGTAAAGCGCGCCGCTTGGGCGCGCTTTACGTTATACTTAGCGTGTATGCGGCATCTCTTCTCTTTTTTTCAGCAAACACGTTTTCTTCTCCCCCTTCTTCTCGCCGCGTTTTTCGTTCCTTTCCTTGCGCTTCCTTGGTTTGTAGACGCTTACGAAGTACATAAGGCGACGTTTGTTATCCTGGCCGCTGTTTTTGGGGGCATTCTTTTTTTGGCAAATGCCATGAAGACGCACTCTTTCACGTTTGTGTGGTCTCGCTGGCTTTTCCCTTTGTGTGTGTTTTTTCTTGCTACCGTACTTTCCGCGCTTTTCTCGGTGTCCTCTGCCGCGAGTTGGATGGGGCTCGGAGGAGGTGATTATGCAAGTGTCTTTTTTATTGCATCTTGCGTACTTACTTCGTTCCTCTTTGCTCAAGCTGGCGATCATGTACACCTCTTTCTCAAAGGACTGCGTGTCATATGGGGTGCAGGTGCGGCGCTTATCACCTTTGCGCTTCTTGCGATTTTTTTTGGTGTGATTCCTCTTTCTCCCGCACTGTCGTTTGGTACTCCTCATGCCCTTGCACTTTTCTTTGGCGTCGTTGCATTTCTCTGGGTGGGCGGTACTCTTGAGGAGCGCGCTTCATTTTTTACTCGACTTGTGAGTGCGTGCCTTTTCTTTGTTTTCTTTCTTATTGCTTTCTTTTTGGATGCTTGGGTGTTGTGGGTTCCTATGTTTTTATCCGGCATTCTTCTTCTTTCTTTTATCCTTGCTCGTACGCAAAAGGGGGTACACGTGGTCCATCTTTTCCCCGCCATTCTTCTTATCGTCCTTCCCATTGCGGGGCTTCTTCTCCCGCAAATCCTTGACGGCCTTTTTCCTGCGGAGGTTGTTCCTTCTTTTTCACTGAGTGTTGATATTGTGCGCGGGGTATGGAGCGATGGTTTACGCATGTTTGTAGGGTCTGGCCCTGGTACCTACCCTATTTCTTATGCACTTCATGCGCTTCCTTCGGTCAATGCGACGATTTTTTGGAATGTTCTTTTTGATCGTGGGTTTTCATATATTCTTACCCTTGCTGCTACCGGGGGCCTTTCCCTTTTGCTATCGTTTCTCTTTATTCAGGTTTCCGGTATTGTGGTTGGCTTTTTTGCGTGGTCTCGATCCGCACAAGAGCATCGCGGAAATATTCTTGGACTTTATCTTGCCTTCCTTTTTCTTTCGTTTTCCGCTTGGACGTATGCATGGAATACCGGTATTGTGTTTATTTTCTTCGTGCTTCTTGGTTTGCTTTTTAGCGCGGGTTTTCGTGAGAAATATACGTGGTCGCTTGCAACTTCTGCGCAGGCTTCCGTTTTTGCCTCATTCGGATTTGTCGTTTCACTTGTTGTGCTTTGCTTAGTCTTGTTTATCTCGGGTACTCGCTATGCTGCAGAAGTGGCTTATGCGCAAGCGGTCGCTCTTGGAAAGCAGAGCGCTTCGCCTGAAGAAGTGTTGGCTAAAGTTGATCAAGCTGCTTCCTTTAATAGGTGGAATGACCTGTATTACCGTGAATTAAGTCTGCTTCTTTTAGGGAGAGTGGATGATCTTGTCTCTCGTCAGGCGCCCGCCGAACAGGTACAGGCAGTTATTACTGCTGCGGTAAATGCGGCGGTTCGGGCAACGGAGATCAGTCCAAATGCGGTGCGTAATTGGGAGGTGCGGGGAAATGTTTATCGTGAAGTTGCCCCTGCGGTTGCGAATGCAGCTGATTTTTCCATCGCTTCTTTCACTACCGCTACAGAGCTTGCGCCTCACAGCCCCCTTTATCTTGTAGGACTTGGTCGTGCATATCTTATGAAGGCGGATTTGCTTACGCAGGCTACACAGGCTGAAGATGAAGCATTGCAAACAGAAGCTCTTGCAGCAAAAGAGACCGCGCTTCGTGAAGCTGAAGCTGCCCTTCTTCGTGCGATTGAACTTAAGCAGGACTATACGGCAGCACGATATTTTCTTTCCGCGGTGTATGAGCGACAGGGGAAGGTTACAGATGCAGTGAAGAGCATGGAGGTGGTGCGATTGTTAGATGGGGAAGATGTGGGGGTGGGGATGCAGCTTTCACTTCTTTACTTGCGTCAAGGTAAGAATGACTTAGCAAAGGCCGAGCTTCAACGGATCATTGCTCTTTCGCCTACCTATGCGAATGCACGATGGTACTTATCGGTCGTTTTAGAACAGGAAGGAGATATTGCAGGTGCGCTTGCGCAGGTAGAAGAAATAGCGAGAACGAATCCTGAGCATGAAGCGGTACAGCAGCGTTTGGAGCGTTTAAAGAGTGGAGAAGTGGAAGATGATGTCGCACTTCCTGATCCTCTTCCTGAAGAAACGGTTCTTGATCCCGAAGAGGGAATTGTCGGTGATGAGGGATCGGAGATTGTTCCGTAATTTTCGTTGCTTTCTTTGTTTTCATCCGGTACACTCTTGGCCATCTATGTTAAATGTTGGCATTGTTGGCCTTCCGAATGTTGGAAAGTCCACTCTTTTTACCGCAATTACCAAAAAACAGGTTGATTGTGCGAATTTCCCTTTTTGTACTATTGAGCCGAATGTAGGCGTTGTTGAGGTTCCTGATCCTCGTCTGGCGGTATTGTCGCACATGTCAACGTCGGAAAAGATTATTCCTACGGCTATTGAATTTGTTGATATTGCGGGTCTTGTGAAGGGTGCTCATGAGGGTGCAGGACTCGGAAATAAGTTTCTTGCGAATATTCGTGAGGTCGACATGATTGCTCATGTGGTTCGTGCATTTGATAACAAGGACATCGTGCATGTAGAAGGTTCTGTTGATCCTGTGCGAGATGTTGAAGTCATCGAAATGGAGCTTGCACTTGCCGACCTTGCGGTTGTTGAAAAAATGTTGGATACCGTGAAAGGAAAAATGAAGTCAGGAAAGAATGCAGATCTTTCTGCCCAAGCATCTGCACTTGAAAAGTGGCAAACTGCACTTGCGCAAGGAACGCTTGCGCGGAGTGTTGAACTTACTGATGAAGAACAAGAGGTGATGAAGGGCGTACAGCTTCTTACGAACAAGCCTATTTTGTACGTAGTAAATGTAAATGAAGAGGCTGCCAAGGATCCAAACTGGAAATCACCTTTTGGTGAAGGACGCCTTGCAATTCCTGTTTCGGTAAAAATTGAATCTGAACTTGCGGGGCTTGCACCTGACGAAGCAAAGGAAATGCTCGAAGCGCTTGGCATGCAAGAATCTGGACTTGATCGGGTTATTAAAAAATGTTATGAGCTTCTGGATTTGATCACCTTTCTGACGACGGGTGAAAAGGAGACGCGTGCATGGACGGTGCGCCGTGGTGCGAAGGCTCCTGAAGCAGCGGGTGTTATTCATACAGACTTTGTGAAGAACTTTATCCGTGCAGAGGTCATTGCGTATGAGGATTTTGTGGCCTGTGGTGGGGAATCCGGTGCACGTGATGCGGGAAAATTGCGGATTGAAGGGAAGGAATACGTGATGAAGGATGGAGATGTGTGTCACTTCCGTATTAATGCTTAAATCTTGGTAAGAGAGCGGGGAAAAGTGGCGATTCTGCTGCTGAGTACTCGCTCTTTTTGTTTATAAAAGCACAGCGACCCCCCTCGCCAGCGGCGAAGGGGGTCTTACGTTTTTGACGGCGTATGCAGGAGCTACTTCTGCAGCGCCATCAGGTCGTGGACTGGCGGCGGAGCGATCTGGCGGTTGAACGCCAGGCTCCGGAGGTCGACCTCCTCGATCGGATCCCCGGCGTCGGTCCAGAAGTCGGTCTCCTGGCGCCAGAGGTGGCGGAGCGCGAGTACGCCGTGCGCGAGCACGAGGTACGGGTAGCGTCCGACCGCCTTCTTGCTCGAGGGGCCGCCGTGGCGGTAGGCCGCAAGCGCTTCTACCAGATTCCCTCGGCACTCGTAGTAGTCCTGGAGCATCACTGCTCCGAGGACGACCGAGTGCTCGGAGTGCCGGTTCCAGTTGAGCGCCCCCGGCGGGACGTGCAGCAGGCGTGCCGCTTTGGAGATGTGCACATCGTCGGGCATGACGATGTGCATCACGTTCCCCGGGCCGTCGCGGGGCTCTTCGCAGCCGGCGCTCTCGTGGCCCGCGATGCCGGCGAGGATGGCCTGTGGGAGGCCGGTGAGCTTCTCTCCCTGCTCGAAGGAGCGGGGGAAGAGCTTGAGGCAGTTCGGCCCGAAGGCCGTGCCGCCTGCGAGCAGCTTTCGGTGTTCCTCGTCCACGCTCTTGATGAGTGCGGGGTCGAGGGACTCTCCTTCGGCGAAAGAGATGTTGACCACCTCCTCGATGGAGGCGGGGTTTGCCGGCTCGGCCGGCGTGGAGGGGGTGATGATCAACCCGAGGAGGGCGATCATCAGTGTGGCGAGCGCCAGGAGGCGCGACGGAATGACGTGGTTCTTCACGGTGTCTGCTCCTTTCCCCTGCACGAACGGGGTGAGGTTATGTGTTGAACTCACTGATTCCGGGCGCGTTAGGCCGCTCGGATAGCTCTGCGAGCTTGGGTTATGCTAGCAAAAAAAATGGACGTTTGTCCATTTTTTTGCTGACTAGATCGTGAAGCGGAGGAGCTCACGACCGACGTATTGTCCTTCGTGGTGATACCAGAGCGATTCCTCAAAAGGAAGGGGGGTGTAGCCGAGGTCAGTAAGGATAGCTGTTGTGGGAACGGGGTACTCTCGGTCTTCGAATAGGTGAACGGGCGATGCAATAACGATGCGTGCTCCTGGTTTTAGTACTTTTTTGAGCGCTTCGAAGCTTTCTTTATAGAGACGAGAGAGGTAGTCGATGGTTTCCTCTACCTCTTCTCGAGGTTCGTTTCCTCGACGTGGGCGTCCCAGATATGGTTCTGTGACCAGGAGGTCTACCGATGAAGGGGGAAATTTTTTACCCGCGTCTTTTGCGGGTGCGGTTAGCAGCGTGGTTTGTGCGTGATAGTGGAGTGCTTCTTCAGCCCATGCAAGATTTGTTTCGGTATCACTTATGGCCATGGCATTCACGTCGCTTCCCATGAGGTGATGGGCACGGAGCACGCCTGCTTCCATGAGGACCGTTCCGCTTCCGCAGAAGGGATCGAGGACGGTTTTCCCTCCGATGTTTACCCCGGAGAGATTGAGCATGATGCGTGCAAGTTTTGGTGGAAGCATGCCTTGTTTTGCATTTGTACGAGGACGTCCTCGATCGTGCAAAACCCAGGTGTCGATATTTTGTACTGCCTGAGTGATACCTATTCCTATTTCGTGGTCGGTAACTAAAAGGACAATCTCAGCACCTTTGCTCGTGAGTTTATTTGCCATGATGCTTGCTGCTGGAAGGGCATTTCCTCGTGTAGAAACGACTCGAGCCGAACGTCCTTTTTCGGTAAGATCGCGTTTTAAGTTGATGCCAAGGCTGGGGAGGAGCTTTCCGATACGGTCAGCCGTTTTGGGCTCCCCGTATACACTTAAGCCAAAATGAATTTTTCCCTCAGGAAGCTCTAAAAGCACTTCGAGCAGGGTATTTCGGAGGTCGTATTCTGATGCTTGTTTTCCTATGGTTTTTACCATGCGCCCGAGCTTTTGTACGCTTCCGGAGGTGCGCATCAGGTCGCTTGCATCGCGCCAAGCGTCTGCATAGAGCGCGAAGGTTTCTGAAGAAAATTGGGGTTTCTGTTGGCTGAGTTCAGTGATTTCTGCTAGAGAAATAGCTTTATGAGTCCCTAAAATGGCAAAACTTTGCATAATTTCCTCTACTGTACCTTGCTTGACCAAAATCGACAATTTCGCTACCCTTTGCCCACTTATTCTTGTCCGTAACTCGTTTACGAGTTGTCCCGCCTTCGCTCCTTTGGAGCTCCGGAGGGACCAAGTTCGGCAAATAGCCGAATAAATCAGCCTATGCTGTATGAACTCATGACCATCCTTCCTTCGCATATCAGCGACACGGAAGTGGATGGAACGATTGATGCCATCGCAAAACTTGTAGAAAATGCAGGTGGTAAGGTGGAAAAGACGCAGAACTTGGGTAAAATCAAGCTTGCGTATCCTATTAAGCGCCAGCGTCATGGCGTATACGCGCTCCTTTACGTAGAAGTTTCTTCTGACAACATGAAGAAGCTTGACCAGAACCTTCGTCTTGCTGATGAAGTGGTGCGTCACATGCTTATTGCTCGCCCAGAAGGAATTCCTACGGCAGCATTTAAGATGGTTTCTTACACGCCACCTCTCACTCCAGAGGGACGTCGTTCTAGTGAGCGCGAAGATCGTGCTCCAAAGTCTTCAGATAAGCCTGCAGAAAAGTCTGTAGCAACTGAAGAGATCGCAGGAAAGCTTGATGCCATCCTCGATTCCGACATCATGAAGAACGTTTAACCTTTTCTCTATGGCTGGAACACTCAATAAGGTCATGCTCATTGGCAACCTCACCCGTGATCCAGAATTGAAAAAGACAACGGGTGGCCAGAGCGTTTGTACGTTCAGTATTGCAACGAATCGTTCCTATACTGATGCCTCTGGCCAGCGAAAAGATCAGGTTGAGTACCACAACATCGTGACGTGGGCGAAGCTGGCAGAAATCTGCGGCCAATATCTCGTCAAAGGCAAGAAGGTGTACATCGATGGTCGTCTCCAGACCCGTGAATGGGATGGACAAGATGGCCAAAAGAAATACCGCACTGAAGTTGTTGCTGAAAATATGATCATGCTTGATCGTACGGGTGGTCCAGGTGGCAGCATGTCTGCTCCTTCGGCTGCGGCAACTGCGCTCGCTGATGCTCCGGTTTCCAATCCTGATGATGAAATTAAACTTGAAGATATTCCCTTTTAATCACTTAACTTCTTATGCTTCAACGCTCCGAAGGTCGTCACTGCTTCTTCTGTGTTCACAAGGAAGTATCGATCGATTACAAAAACACTGATGTCTTGCGTCGCTTCATCTCTTCCTTTGGAAAGATCGTTGCTCGCAAGCGTAACGGCGTCTGCGCTGGTCACCAGCGTGAACTCGCGCAAGAAATCAAGCGCGCACGCATCATTGGTCTCCTCCCATTCGTAGTTCGCTAAAAGAAAGACGCCCTTCCTCGGGCGTCTTTCCTGTATTCCCTATGTTTCACTACGAAGATGCAAAGCTCCGTGTAGATACTTGGAATCGTGTTTTGGAAAAGATCCATGCTTTTTTTCGTAGTCGTGGATTTATCGAAGTGCATACGCCGCTTCTTGTGGCATCTCCGGGAATGGAGCCGAATTTGGATCCTCTCGCCGTAACACTGCGTACGCTTAATGATGGCGGAAAAGATATTCGCGCGGGCTTGATTACGAGTCCTGAGTATTCCATGAAGAAGCTTTTGGGAATGGGATTTCCCGCAATCTATACGCTCACGCCCGTGTTTCGAAATAAAGAAGTGCTCGGAAAGCGATGGAGTATTGAGTTCATGATGCTTGAGTGGTATCGCCAAGGTGCGGATTACACGGTATGTATGGAAGAGACCGAGGCGCTCGTGAATGCGGTCATGGGATGGGAGGGTGCATGGGAGCGGATTAGTTATGTGGATGCTTTTGAAAAGGTTCATGGATTTGTGCCGTCAGAGGAAACAGAGAATCGGACGAGGGGGATTGGGAAGGATGCAAAGATCGTGAATGCTGAGACGGATCCGTTGCATGAAGTGATTGATAGTGTATTTTTTGCGACTGTTTTACCAAACATTGAGCATGGGGAGAGATATTTTCTCTATCAGTTTCCTGTTCCCTGTGCTTCACTTTCGAAAGTCAGTGCAGATGGACGCTCTGCAGAGCGATTTGAGGCGTATGTAGGAGAGTTGGAGCTTTGTAATGCTTTTACGGAATTGGTTGATGCGGAAGAGCAAAGGCGACGGTTTTTGGCAGAAGCTGATGAACGTCGTGTATTAGGCAAGGAAGTCTTTCCGGTTGACGAAGAGCTCCTTGCTCGTCTATCCTCTGTGGCATCACCAACGTACGGAAATGCTTTGGGCATTGACCGGTTGGTCATGCTCGCAATGGGAGCAAATGATATTGATTCCATTCATGTTTTTCCTCCGTCACAGAGATTTGGGTAGTAATAAAGTAAGGTTACGTGGTTAAGATGGTTAAGGTGTTAGGCCTTGAAAAATCTGACCATATTAACCATTTAACCAATTTAATCACATATGGCATCTCCAAATGACATTCGCAAAGGTACGGTTTTGAACTACGAAAATGATCTCTGGGTCGTTGTCGGTTTTCAGCGTGTTTCTCCAGGAAAGGGTAGTTCATTTGTACGTACCAAGATGAAGTCTCTTTCTTCTGGAAAGGTTGTTGAAAATAACTTCAAGTCTGCAGAAAACGTTACTTTTGAAACGGTAGGATTTAAAAAGATGCAATACATCTTTGGCGACGAAAACACGCTTACTTTCATGGATGGACAGTCCTATGAGCAGGTTTCCATTGGTCGCGATACGGTGGGCGATGATGCGAAATATTTGAAGGAAGGTTTGGATGTCACGGTGATCATGCATAATGATAAGGCGATCTCCATGGAGCTTCCTCTCAAAATTGAGTACACCATTACGGAAACTGAACCTGCAGTGAAGGGAGATACGGCTTCTGGAAACGTTCTCAAGGATGCAAAGATGGATAATGGGCTGATGGTTCGTGTGCCGATTTTCATCAAGCAAGGTGATACCATCATGGTAAATACGGAAACGGGAGATTACGTAGAGCGTGTCAGTCGATAGGAAATAAAGAATCCGTTTGAAAGATGTTCAGACGGATTTTTTATTTTTTCATTCTTTGTTTGCTACAATGTTTGCGATATGGCAAAGCGAAAATCTCGAAAGATCGAAGAAGAGGAGTACGCCTTTGAAGAAGGCGGGGGAGGAATACTTTCGAGTATCATTGCGGTGGTTGTTATTGCGGTTGGTGTGGTGATGATTTTGGCACTCGTCAATTTGGCAGGAACTGCAGGTAATAGAATTGATGAACTTTTTGCGTGGGTAGCGGGTATGGGTCGTATCATTTTCCCGCTTATTTTACTTGGCATTGGGACCGACATGATTTTAGGAGATCGTCGGTTTCTTTCTGTCCGTACGTTTATTTCCATTGCAGCTATTACGTTCGGGATTACGGGTCTTTTGCATGTTCTTTTTGTGCGCACCATAACTGACGAGGCACTTCGACATGCGGGTGGTCTGTTTGGCCTTGTATTTGGATCGTGGGTTGCTGGATCCTTTGGGGGGCTGGTTGCGGGATTTTTGTCGGTTGTTGCCATTGTGGTGGGAGTTATTGGGGCAACGAATATTCCTCTCGGTATCATGCTTGCTCCTCTTTTGGATTTTCTTCGTGCGAAGAAGGAGGATTTAGCTACGGCAAAAGTCGTACGCTATGACGAAGATGCATCGGTGAAGAAGGGAAAAAAAGGGAATGAGGAGATTGAGGCGGGTGAGGAGATTGAGGAGGAAGCAGAAGGCGAAGGGGTGGAAGAAGAATCTGATGAAGAAGTTGAAGAGATCAAGTCTTCGAAAGCGGTAAAGGTTTTTCAAATGATGCAGTCTGCGAAGAAAGAAGGCGAACAGGTGGTTACTTCAAGTGAGCCTCGTCGAACGGTTGATATTCCGATGGATCTCCTTGATAACCGTCGCTCGGAAGCAAAGGCGGGAGATATCACTCGCAACCAGGAGATTATTGCGAAGACGCTTCGCCAATTTGGTATTGATGTTGAAATGAGTGAGGTGCGGGTGGGTCCTACGGTGACGCAGTACGCCTTTCGTCCTGCACAAGGAGTGAAGCTTGCGCGTGTGGTTGCGCTTCAGAATGATCTTGCGCTTGCGCTTGCGGCTCATCCTATTCGTATCGAAGCTCCTATTCCGGGGAAGGCGCTTGTGGGCGTTGAAGTGCCGAACCAGACAGTTGCGCGCGTTACTCTTCGTGAGCTTATTGAGTCGCAAGATTTTGAAAAGCGAAAATCGGCGTATGCGGTGCCACTTGGACGTGATATCGCGGGAAGTGTTCCGCTTCTTCAGGTTGAGCGCGCGCCGCACATGCTTGTTGCAGGTGCGACGGGAAGCGGTAAGTCGGTATGTTTGAATACCATGATCATTTCCCTTCTTTATCAGAATGGTCCAGATGATTTGAAGCTCATCATGGTTGATCCGAAGCGTGTGGAATTGGGGGTCTATGCAGGTATTCCTCACCTTCTCGTTCCTCCTATTGTAAAAGCTGAAGAGGCTGTGAATGCACTTAAGTGGGCTGTGCGAGAGATGGAACGACGTTTGGATTATCTCGCAAAATTTAATTCAAAAGATATTGACTCGTATAATGCAAAATCTTCCGAGAGAATGCCTCGTATCATTATCATTATTGATGAGCTCGCAGATTTGATGATTCAGAATAAGCGTGATGTTGAAGCGACGGTGGTGCGTATTGCGCAGATGGCGCGTGCGGCAGGTATCCACCTTATTCTTGCTACCCAACGTCCCTCGGTAGATGTTATTACCGGTACGATCAAAGCAAACATTCCTACGCGCTTGGCATTTGCGGTTGCTTCTCAAGTGGACTCGAAGACCATTCTCGACGTTGCGGGTGCTGAAAAGCTCCTTGGACGTGGTGACATGCTTCTTTCAAATGCAGAGCTCAGTAAGCCGAAGCGTATCCAGGGCGCCTATATTGCGGAAGAAGAAATTGAAAAGGTGGTTGAGTTCCTGAAGAAGGAAAGTACTCCTGATTACAACTATCAAATTACCGAGGGAGGAAAGGGAGAGAATAGTGGGGGAGTGGCTATGGGAGGAGGTGATGCTGATCCGCTTCTTGAAGAGGCGATTCAGATTGCGATTGATGCAGGACGCGTTTCTACTTCATATCTTCAGCGCCGCATGAAGATTGGTTACTCACGTGCTGCCCGCATGCTTGATCTTCTTGAGGAGATGGGAGTTGTGGGCCCTGCGGATGGTGCGAAGCCTCGTGAAGTACTCGTGACTTCCTGGCCTCCACATGGATCAAGTATGGAAGAGGAGGAAATTGAAGAAGAGGGCGAAGAAGGGCAGGAGGAAGCATGGGAAGCGATTGACGAGGGGGAGGAAGAATATGCAGATGAGGAGGAGATTGAGGAAGATGAAGAGATTGATGATGAGCAAAAGCGTTAAGGATTGAGGGAGTGTGGACGAAGGGGTCGATAAAAAAGAGAAAACAGCGTACAAACACAGAGATGTATGGTGTTTGTGCGACGACCACTGGAAAGCGAGGCGCGGACGCTTGGTGAGCGTTTGCGCCTTTTGCGTCGTACTCAGGCGGTTACGATGGATATGCTTGTCGAAGCAACGCGTATTCAGCGCCGGTATCTTGAAGCGTTGGAGTGGGGAAGGTATCACGAGTTGCCCGATCCTCTGTATACTCGGAATTTTATTCGTGCCTATGCACGTTATTTAGGCGCAGATGAAGTTTATTTTCTTGAGCTTTTTTCTCAGGAAGTTGCTCGTTCTGATCTCTTAGCTCCCCATCGATTGCCGCGGACAAAAGCACGAAGATTTTCTTTTTTCTCCCTGCCCCAAGTCTTTACTGCTACTCTTATTTCCTGCGTTTTTCTTCTGGGAGTTGTATGGTTATCTTCGCGCATTTTTGTGGTTTTTCAGCCGCCTGACATTCTTGTTTCGTATCCTCATAAAGAATCGGTTACGACGGTTCCGTATGTGTTAGTTTCCGGATCTTCGGAAGATAGTGACGTTTCAATTTGGATACAGGGGAGAAGCGTTCCTCTCACTTCAGAGGGCATGTTTTCTTTAGAAGTTCCTTTACAGTCAGGGCCAAACATTATTGAAATTATTAGCCGTTCTCGCTACTCGCGAGAATATCAAGAGCAGCGAGTTGTCGTTTATCAGCCAGTTGATGTGGATAACTAGCAAGGAAGGGGCAGGCAAGAAAAGAAAAGTGCGGTACACTTGTGTTCGGTTTTTGTTCGTGCTCCTTCTCCACGCAAAAACGCTGTTCTTATGGGCGCTTGCAGACCGCCGGAGGACGATTATTCATCGATTATTTTTTTATGGCAAAGACACAAGTAAATCCTCGTTTGGCGGCAGCAATGCAGGCCATGGAGAATATTAAGGAGCGGTTTGGCGAGGGAAGTATTATGCGGTTTGGTGAAGCCAAGCCCATTAATGTTGATTCGATTACTACCGGATGTCTTTCCATAGATCTTGCCCTGGGAGTGGGGGGTGTTCCTCGGGGGCGCGTTGTGGAGATCTACGGTCCTGAATCTTCGGGTAAAACTACTTTGGCGCAGCATATTGTTGCTGAAGTACAAAAGAAAGGTGGTGTAGCGGCGTTTGTTGATGCAGAGCATGCACTTGATCCGGATTATGCGCGCAAGATTGGGGTCAAGGTTGAAGATCTTATTATCTCTCAGCCAGATACTGGTGAGCAAGCGTTGGAAATCGTAGAAACGCTCGTTCGTTCTAATGCAATTGATGTCATCGTGGTTGACTCTGTTGCAGCGCTTGTTCCGAAGGCTGAGATTGAGGGAGAAATGGGGGACCAGCATATGGGTCTTCAGGCGCGTCTTATGAGTCAGGCGCTTCGTAAACTCACTCCCATTGTTTCGAAGTCAGGCACCGTGGTCATTTTCATCAACCAGATTCGTATGAAAATCGGGGTGATGTTTGGCAATCCCGAGACTACGCCTGGAGGCAATGCCTTGAAATTTTATTCTTCCGTTCGTGTTGAGATCCGTCGTAGTGCTCAAATTAAGCAGGGAGAAAAGATCATTGGTAACCGGGTAAAGATTAAGGTAGTAAAAAATAAAGTAGCCCCCCCATTCCGAACTGCCGAGTTTGACATCATGTATAACGAGGGCATTTCTCTTACAGGAGATGCTTTGGATTTGGGGGTAGAGCTTGGAGTTCTTGAGAAGCGCGGTAATTCCTATAGCTTTGGTGAGGAAAAACTGGGCGTAGGTCGTGAGACAGCAAAGACGTATCTTCGTGAACATCCTGAAACATTTGTTCAGGTTTCTGAGGCTGTTCGTGAGGCAGCGCGCCAAGCTGATTCCGGAACGCCCTCTGCGAGTACAAAAAAATCTTCCTCTGATGAGGGCGGTGAGGATGAGGCGAGTGAATAGCCTCTTGCTCGGAGGTTTTCTTTCGGGCTATCCTTGAGAGGATTTTCGCCCGCTCATATTGCGGGATAAGACCAAACGTTGTCAGACCCTTCATTGGAGACTTTTCGTACGTTTTCTTTAAACGTCTTTCTTTTCCAGATAGTGGGGTTTGATATTTTCTCTCGTGTTTGCGTTCTTTTCCTGCATTATGAGCGGGCGATTTGGCTCTTTTTTTGGGATTTTTTCCTTGTTGCCCACTCTTTTTATTGTTTTTCATTGATTTTCTGTTCCTTTGGTTGGCTTTATACGCATGTTATAGTTGACGGTGTCCCTTGGGGTCTGTTATACTTTTTTCACTAAAATTCTTGACTCGTTTGGCATGCCGGAAAGCCAAATGTGCGCTGTCATAAGCGGAATTTATTCCCTTATCGCGGCCACAGCCCAAAACGAGCGTGTGATTTAAAGACACCTTGGTAAAACAAGGTGCCTTTTGCGTTTTTTGGCGACGGCATAGATGTGTATGGCGAAAACATCCTCCTCCAAGAAGAAGTCTGTTGACATGACACCTCCTTCTTCCCAGCCCACTCATTCTCCACGTAAGCTTTTTGAGCACGTCAATACCGCTGCAGATCTTCCCGATCTCATTGCCGCACAGAAGGCTTCTTATGCGTGGTTCATGGACCAGGGCGTTCGTGAGCTTTTTGATGAAGTTTCTCCGATTCGTGATTTTATTGGTCGCGATTTGGAGTTGTCTTTTGGCGAATACTATCTCGACGATCCTAAGTTTGACGAACTTACGAGTCGTTTGAAGAATGTCACTTTTGAAGCGCCAATGCGCGTAAAGGCACGTTTGAAGAATCTCCGTACAAACGAGACCAAAGAGCAGGAAATCTATTTGGGTGATTTCCCCGTCATGACTCCTCGCGGTACCTTTATCATTAACGGCGTTGAGCGCGTTGTTGTTTCTCAGCTTGTTCGTTCGGCTGGAGCATTTTTTACCGCTGAGACGGTTCGTGGTCGTCGCCACTATGGGGCAAAGATCATCCCTAACCGCGGTGCATGGCTTGAACTTGAAACTGACGCTAAGAATGTCATTTGGGTAAAAATTGATCGTAAGCGTAAGGTGGCGATTACTGCCTTACTGCGTGCGTTTGGTTACAGTACTAATGAAGAGATTCTTGCGCTGTTCAAGGAGTGCGATATCCATCCTTCTCTTAGTTACATTGAGACTACCTTGCAGAAGGATATTTCGACGAATGAAGAGGAAGGTTTGCGAGAAGTGTATAAGCGTATCCGTCCTGGAGATCTAGCAACTGCTGATAATGCTCGCTCTCTTATTCACGCCATGTTCTTTAATTTTGATCGTTATGATCTTGGTCCGGTAGGTCGCTACAAATTTAATATTCGTTTCGGTATTCCAAATCCTGAAGAAGAAGTTCAGGCTGAGGAGCGACGTATTTTGGGCCGAGAAGATTTGGTGAATATTGTACGCGAAATCATTCGCTTGAATATCGAGCAGCATGAGCCAGATGACGTTGATCACTTGGGTAATCGTCGTATTCGTTCGGTAGGTGAGCTTTTGCAGGCACGTCTTCGCATCGGTTTGGCTCGTATGGAGCGCATTGTGAAGGATCGTATGTCTACGCAAGACATCGATAGCCTCACTCCTGGAAAGCTTATCAATGCTCGTCCGGTCATTGGCGTTGTGCGTGAATTCTTCATGTCTTCACAGCTTTCCCAGTTCATGGACCAAACGAATCCTCTTGCTGAACTTGAACATAAGCGTCGTTTGTCTGCGATGGGACCTGGAGGTCTTTCGCGTGAACGTGCAGGATTTGAAGTGCGTGACGTGCATACCACGCACTATGGCCGTATTTGTCCTATTGCGACTCCAGAAGGTCCGAATATCGGTCTTGTGGGTCACCTCGCGAGTTATGCGCGCGTGAACATTTTTGGCTTCGTAGAAACTCCGTACCGCAAAGTTATTGCAGAAGGAGGGCGCATGAAGGCAACTGACGAGATTGTGTATCTTGATGCGTTTACGGAAGAAAAAAATGTTACCTGTCCTGCAACGATTCGTCTCGATGAAGAAGGTTTCTTTGTTGATGAATATGTTGAGGCCCGTCGCTATGGCAAGCCAAAGCTCGTTCCTGCAAAGGAGGTTACCTTCATGGACGTTGCTTCAAACCAGATTATTTCCATCGGTACTTCCTTGATTCCTTTCCTTGAGCATGATGACGCGACGCGCGCACTCATGGGAACGAACATGCAACGTCAGGCGGTTCCTACGATTCGTCCTCAAGCTCCGCTTGTTGGTACGGGCGTTGAATATCGTGCAGCTCGCGATTCCGGACACGTTCTTCTTGCAGAAGACGCGGGTACGATCGTTGCCGCAGATGGTGTGAAGGTTACCGTGGGATATAAGACCCTTGGAGAAAAAACGTACAAGCTTAATAAGTACCTTCGTTCAAACAACTCCACGGCAATTACGGAGAAGCCTATTGTGCTCCCTGGACAGTCTGTAAAAGCAGGCGATGCTCTTGCGGATGGTCCTTCGGTTTCTCAGGGCGAACTTGCCCTTGGTCAAAACATGCTCGTGGCATTTATGAGCTGGCATGGTTACAACTACGAAGACGCGGTGATCGTGTCTGAGCGCGTTGTGCAAGATGATCGCTTCACGACCATTCACTTGGAGCATCTTACGCTCGATGTTCGTGATACGAAGCTCGGTGTCGAAGTGGTCACTTCTGACATTCCTAACGTTTCCGAAGAAAAACTTAAGCATCTTGATGCTGAAGGTATCATTCGTGTAGGCGCAGAGGTGAAGAGCGGTGACATCTTGGTGGGTAAGATTACGCCAAAGGGTGAAACGGAACTTTCTCCAGAAGAAAAGCTTCTTCGTGCAATTTTTGGCGAAAAGGCTCGTGAAGTGCGTGATTCTTCTTTGTACCTTGAGCACGGTCGCAAGGGGAAGGTGGTCGATGTGAAGGTGTTCTCTCGTGAAGAGGGGGACAATCTTCCTCCGGGAGTTATCAAGACTATCCAGGTTACGATCGCGGATCTTCGTAAACTTCAGGCGGGAGATAAGGTTGCAGGTCGTCACGGAAACAAGGGTGTTGTTTCTATCGTTGTTCCTGTAGAAGACATGCCTTTTATGGAGGATGGTCGTCCGGTTGACGTGATTCTCACCCCACTTGGTGTGGTCTCTCGTATGAACCTTGGCCAGATTCTTGAAGTTCATCTTGGCTTGGCTGCGCAAAAGCTTGGTTATCGTGTTGCAACGCCAGTGTTTGCGGGTGCCCCTGATCATGCCATCAAGGAAGAGCTTGGAAAGGCAGGTTTCCCAGAAACCGGTCAAGTGGAGCTTTTTGATGGAAAGTCGGGTGAGGCGTTTGAAAATCCTGTAACGGTGGGCGTGATGTACATGCTCAAGCTCAACCACATGGTTGAAGATAAGATGCACTCTCGTTCTATTGGTCCATACTCGCTTATTACCCAACAGCCTCTTGGCGGTAAAGCACAGTTTGGAGGTCAGCGTTTCGGAGAAATGGAAGTATGGGCGCTTCAGGCATATGGTGCCTCCCACATGCTTCAGGAAATTCTCACCATTAAGTCCGACGACGTTCCAGGTCGTGCAAAGGCATACGAGTCCATTATTAAGGGCGAGCCTATTACGAAGGTGAATATTCCAGAATCCTTTAACGTGCTTATTCGTGAGTTGAAGGGTCTTGGTTTGGATGTAGAGCTCTTAAAGCAGGGTAAAAAAGTAGAACTTGGTGATGGCAATGTGCCACGTCGCCCATAACTTACGACCATCTATGGCAATGAAATTTGAAACGCTCAAGTCTACTGACTTTGATGCGATCCGTCTCAAACTCGCATCTCCGGATGTCATGCGTTCTTGGTCATATGGCGAGGTTACCAAGCCTGAGACCATTAACTACCGTACTCAGAAGCCTGAAAAGCAGGGTCTTTTCGCGGAAGAAATTTTCGGACCTTCCAAGGATTGGGAGTGTTACTGTGGAAAATATAAGAAAATTCGTTACAAGGGCATTATTTGTGACAAGTGTGGAGTAGAAGTGACGCAATCTTCCGTACGTCGTGAGCGTATGGGTCATATTGAGCTTGCGGCTCCTGTGACGCATATTTGGTTCTTGCGCGGTGTTCCTTCCAAGGTTGGTCTCATGCTTGATCTTGGTGTTCAGCAACTTGAGAAGGTGGTGTACTTCGGTGCATTCATTATTACTGATGTAAATGAGCAGGCTCGTGAGATGACGCTTGAGCAGGTACGCGAAGAATACAAAGCAAAGAAGCGCACGATTGAAGGCGAGAAAAAGCGCGATGAGCAGCGGGCTGAAGAAAAGTTTGCGGATAATAAAGCAGACCTGAAGGAAGAATTGGTTCGTATTGAGACCATGACCGCTGAAAAGCTTGATGAGCTTGAAAAGGATTTCTTGCAGGTTGATAAGGACCTTAAGGAAATTGCTCCTCTCAAGATTATCTCTGAAGCGACGTATCATGAATGGTCCATGCGCTATGGACACATGTTTGATGCTGGCATTGGTGCAGAAGCTATCGTGAAGCTTTTGGAGCGTATTAACGTTGAAGAGACGATCATCAAGCTTACGGAGGAATTGGAGAATACTTCTTCGAAGGCGAAGGCGGATCGTATCATGCGTCGTTTGAAGCTTTTCCGCGCTTTGCAGAAGAATGAAGTTGCTCCAGGTTGGATGATTCTTCGGGTTCTTCCCGTTATCCCGCCAGACCTTCGTCCGATGGTTCCTCTTGATGGTGGACGCTTTGCAACATCTGATTTGAACGACTTGTATCGTCGTGTGATCAACCGTAACAATCGCTTGCGTCGTTTGTTTGCGCTTAATGCTCCAGAAGTTATTACGCGAAATGAGAAGCGCATGCTTCAAGAAGCGGTTGACTCTCTTATTGATAATTCCGCTCGTCAGTCAAAGACGGTACTTGCGGCAACCGGTAAGAAGCGTCAGCTCAAATCTCTTGCAGACTTCTTGAAGGGTAAGCAGGGTCGTTTCCGTCAGAACCTTCTTGGTAAGCGTATCGACTACTCTGGTCGTTCGGTTATTGTGGTCGGTCCTCATCTCAAGCTTTCTGAATGTGGTATTCCGAAGAAAATGGCGCTTGAACTTTTCCGTCCTTTCGTGATTTCCAAGCTCATCTCTCGTGAATACGTACATAACATTCGCTCTGCAAATCGTTTCATTGAAAGCGATCGTCCAGAAGTGTGGGACATTCTCGAAGAAGTTACGCGCGATAGCTACGTGCTTTTGAACCGCGCTCCTACCCTTCACCGTTTGGGTATTCAAGCGTTCCGTCCTCGTCTTATTGAAGGAAAGGCACTCCAGATTCATCCTCTGGTGTGTGAAGCGTATAACGCTGACTTCGACGGAGACCAAATGGCTGTTCACGTACCTCTTACTGCGGAAGCTCGTTGGGAAGCTGAGAACGTTATGCTCTCTATTCGCAACCTTTTGAAGCCTTCCTTTGGTGGACCGGTAGCAACGGCAGGTAAGGACATTGCATGGGCAGCGTTCTACCTTACGATGACGTTTACTGAACCAGATGAGAAGAAGATGAAGCGTTTTGCGAATAGCACTGACGCGCTTTATGCGCTTTCTCAGGGCGCCATTACGTACCAAGAGTGGATTGCGGTAAACATGGGCGGTGAGCGAGTCATTACGACTGCTGGACGTATCATTGTCAACCAGAAATTCCCAGAAAAGATTGGTTTCCAGAACAAGATCATTGGTAAAAAGGAAATTGCAAACATCATTCGTGATGTTTTGGAATACTACGGCCAGGAATACACCGCTCATATTCTGGATGAACTTAAAGATCTTGGTTTCGCGTACGCTACCAAAATGGGTTACTCCTGGAGCATGTCTGGTCTTCCTGAGGTCCCCGGAAAACAAGACATTATTGCAGAAGGTGATCGTCGCATTCTTGAAATCGAAGATTACTACGCACAAGGTCTTCTTACGCAGAGCGAGCGCCACGCACAGGTTATTAAGGTATGGACCGAGATCAAGGACCGCATCTCTGATTTGGCGAAGAATGTTCTGCCTATGCAGAGTTCTGCATACACCATGATCGAGTCTGGTGCGCGTGGTTCCATGGCACAGCTTACGCAGACCATCGGTATGATTGGTTTGAAGAGCTCTCCATCAGGTGACATTATCGAGCTTCCTGTAAAATCTTCCTTTAAGGATGGTGTATCGGTGCTTGAGTTCTTTATTTCATCTCACGGTGTGCGTAAGGGTCTTACGGACACTGCACTTAAGACCGCAAACGCAGGTTACCTTACGCGTCGTTTGGTAGACGTTGCGCAAGATGTCGTGGTACGCGAAGAAGATTGTGGTGATGAAATGGGCGTAGTTATTACGCATAAAGAATCTGAAGAGATCGGAGAAGCGCTTTCTGTGCGTATTCTTGGTCGCTATGCGATGTCTGACATCTTCTTGCCTGGCGAAAAGAAGCCGGTGATCGTGAAGGATGAGTTGATTACTGAAGAACATATTCGTGCAGTGAAGAAGTCGGGTAAGGATATTCAAGAGGCGCATGTACGCTCGGTGATGACGTGTAAGATTCGTCGTGGCGTGTGTCAAAAGTGTTATGGATACGACCTTGCGCACAACAAGCTTGTGAAGATGGGTACTGCGGTTGGTATTATCGCGGCACAGTCCATTGGTGAGCCTGGTACGCAGTTGACGATGCGTACCTTCCACACGGGAGGTGTTGCAGGTAAAGACATTACGCAGGGTCTTCCTCGTGTGGAAGAGCTTTTCGAAGCACGTTTGCCTAAGCGTAAGGCGGTCATGACCGAAGTTTCCGGTATTGTAGAAGTTGAAAAATCTGCTCGTACAGTCGTGCAGATAGGCACGGGTAAGGAGATTGTAGATACCGCTCCTGGTCAAAAGATCGTTCGTGTTCGACACTCTGCGGTTGATGAAAAGAACTATGTCATCGGACGTGGTGGCAAGGCACTTGTTTCCGATGGGGATAAGGTCCGTGCAGGAGATGCGATTGCGGAAAAGACGTCTGGAGAAAAGATTCTTTCCGAAGTTGCAGGTACTGCGAAGACGAGCCGTGGCGTGGTAACGATTGTTCATGATGCAGAAAAGGTACGTGAATACATCATTCCTCACGGTTACTCACTCTATGTAAAGGATGGAGATGAGGTGCAGGCTGGAGATGCGCTTACGGATGGTCACTTGGATCTTCAGGCGCTCTTTAAGGCGAAGGGTCAGTATGCGGTGCAGATGTACCTCTCGAAGGAAATGCAGTTCATCTACTCTTCTCAAGGTCAGAAGCTTAACAACAAGCACATTGAAGTGATTATTCGTCAGATGTTTAGTCGCGTTCGCGTGACGGAAATTGGCGATTCCGAACTTCTTCCTGGTGAAGTGATTGAAAAGGCTACCTACCTCGATGAATACGACCGCATGGAAACTACCGGAGGTAAGCTTCCTGAATGCGAACAGCTTCTTCTTGGTGTGACGAAGGTTTCTCTTTCCACCGAGTCATGGCTTTCTTCCTCTTCTTTCCAAGAAACTGCACGTGTACTTATTAACGCTGCGGTTACCGGAAAGATTGATGGTCTTGGAGGCTTGAAGGAAAACGTGATTATTGGTCGATTGATTCCTACCGGAACGGGATTTGAAGGAAATGAAATTTCTCTTGATGATCGAACGGACAAGGTAACATTGACCGCTGATCAGGGAGTGCTCGCGCAAGAAATTGCAGAGAGCGGTCCACAGATTGGTGCGGTTGTTGGAGAAGAGGTTTCTGAAAAGTCAGAAGAATAATGAGAAAAATCCCCTGCCGAAAGGTAGGGGATTTTGTTTTCGTGTAGAATGAAGCTATTTTTATTATGCAAGCACGGCGGATTTTGGGTTTTGATCCAGGCTACGGACGATTAGGATTTGGGGTTATTGATTTTGCCAAGCACGAGGCTGCGTATGTTTCTTGTGGCGTGCTCACTACTCCCGCGGGAGGACGCATGGGGGAGCGATTGTATGAAATTGCGCGAGATGTACGTACGCTTTTTGATAAGTATCAGCCTCAAGAAATGGTGATTGAAGCGCTTTTTTTTGCAAAAAATACGACAACCGCATTGCAGGTTGCGGAAGTGCGCGGAGTACTTTTACTCTTAGCTGAAGAGGCGGGGATTCCGGTAAAGGAAGTAAAGCCGGTTGAGGTGAAGCTTGCGCTCACGGGTTATGGAAAGGCGGATAAAAAGCAGATGCAAGAAATGATAAAAACCGTATTGCGTTTACCAAGCGTTCCTCAGCCTGATGATGCGGCTGATGCGCTTGCAATTGCGTGGACGGGGGCGGGGAAGTTGATTGTGTGAGGGGAGTGAGGGGAGTGAGGGGAGTGAGGGGAGTGAGGGGAGTGAGGGGAGTGGGAGGGTTTGTAGAAGTGAAAGGAGTTTTATAAAAAGCGTAAGGGCCGGCGCCAGGAGCAGCGCCGACCCCGAGGGATGACTGTTGGAACGATCCTGCTAGTCGCAGAATTCGTTCCAGTCGTCGTCCGATTCGCACCCTTCGTCCACGCTGCCGTCACAGTCGTTGTCCTCGTTGTCCTCCCACTCGTCATTGTGGCCCGGGTGCGTACCCCACCACCCGTCGTCACAATCGCCTTCGGCGATCGTCCAGCCATCCCCGTCACAGTCGTCGCAGTCGTCTTCGTCGTTGTGGGGGCTCGAGGAGTTCTCCTCGGTCTCCTCGCAGACCTCGTCGTCGCAGTCGTTTTCGAAGTCCCCGCCGCAAGCGGGGGTGATGAGGGTGATTCCCAGGAACGAGAGGGGGAGAAGAATCCTCTTGATGAACCGCATTGGAACCTCCATGGTTGCGGACAGAGTAAAGTATCAAAATATAAGAAAAAATGCAATCCCTGGCTTGAAACGGGACAAAAGGATAGATGGTGGAAAAAAAGAAGCTACAATAGACCCATAGCATTTTCATTTTTGTATGGAGCGTCAGGCCGCGTTTACTCCTCGGATTCGACGGGGGGAGCAAGGGGAGAAGGGAGAGAAAGGGGAGAAAATTGAAGGGCCTTTACAGGAATTGGCTAAAGATAAGGCGGAAGTCGAGGGGTATAACTTTGCTTTACGAGCGGTGCTTAATGGAGAAGTATTATCATCTGCTGTTCTTCGTGCGCTTTCAGAGCCCTCGTTTGGAGGAGGCGGTTATCTTACTGATCGAAGCGGGAATTTAGTTTTCACCAATCGTCCCGGAGATCCTAATATTCGCCGTGAAGAGATACTTGGAAAGCGTTTGCGAGAGGAGCAAATTGAGCCATTGTATGAGATGA